>NZ_AZYA01000031.1:0-76537 GCF_000513015.1 Bifidobacterium sp. MSTE12
CCTGCCGTATCTGTGGCAGGCGAACGCGGCCGATCATGATGCGCGCAGCTTCGACGTGGTGTCGATACGCTTCGATGGCAGCTGGGAGCCGCTTACCTACACGCCCGGCCAATGGACGATGTCGCGTGCCGGCAACGGATGCGTGATGACCGGACGCGGCATGGACGATGCGCGGGTGCAGATGCAGCATTGCATGAACGTCACGGTGACCGGCGAGGATGGCGTGGACACCCTGTCCATGGTGGTCGCGCCGATCGGGAATCATGCCGCCGAACCCGGCTTCGTGCCGAATGTGCGATTCGTACGATTGGGGGAGCGGTCGCTATACACGGCGATCGTGCTGCCGTCCGAGAGCAGCGGGTACGCGCATGCTGACAGGCTGCCGGTACTCATGAAGCCATACGGCGGCCCGGGATTCCAACAAGTCGTCGAAAGCCAGTCGTTCTACTGGGATGCGCAGTGGTGGGCCGATCAGGGGTACATCGTCGTGATTGCCGACGGTCGCGGCACCACCGGCCGCGGGCCGAAATGGGATCGTGCGATTTACGAGAGCATGAAAGCCGTGACGCTTGAGGATCAGATTGCCGCCGTGCATGCGCTGCCGGGAATCCTCAGCGAGTTGCGGGCGGAACAGGCCGACTCCGAGACTGCCGTCACCATTCCCGAACCCGACTTGGAACGGGTGGCGATAATCGGCTGGTCATATGGCGGATTCCTCTCCGCGCTCGCCGTGCTGGAGGCGCCTGATGTGTTCGCCGCTGCCTGCGCGGGCGCTCCGCCGACTGACTGGACGCTTTACGACACGCACTACACCGAACGGTACCTGGGCCTCGACCCGGTCGTGTACGAGCGCAATGGCATCATCGCGGGCGCGCCGAATCTCAAACGTCCGCTCATGCTCATCCACGGGTTCGCCGATGACAACGTGACCATCGCGCACAGCCTGCGACTCAGCCAGGCGCTGATGGCCGCCGGTCGGAAGCATACGTTCCTGCCGCTCACCGGCATCACGCATATGACCAACGACGAAACCGTCGCCGAAAACCTGCTGATTCTCCAACGCGACTTCCTCGCGGACGCCTTACGCAAGATGTGATGCTTTCCGTCGATTGCGATGCGGATGATGCGGGGCGCTCCCGAGTGTACGGGGGTAAGGCCGATGCCGCAGGACGGCATGAGTATTCGCCAAGCGCGTTATCTGCACCGCAGCTGGTCAAGGCAGGACTATAGTGCTCACAGGCCGGTATACGCAGTATGCGACCTGATAGTTGAATGTTCGACTTGACGGAGGAAGATATGCGAACGATTCTCGCCATTTTCGCGCGCGATGTCAGACGCATCGTGAAGAATCCCGTGGCGTTGGTCGTGACCTGCGGCGTGGCCCTGATTCCGTCGCTGTACGCATGGTGCAACATCCTCGCCAACTGGGACCCTTACGCCAACACCGGCAACATCCAGGTGGCCGTGGCCAACGAGGATCTCGGTACCGATTCCACGCTCGTCGGACACCTCGACGCGGGCGCGCAGACCGTTCGCAAACTCAGGACCAATCATCAGCTCGACTGGCGTTTCGTCAGCAAGTCGGACGCCCTCAACGGCGTGAAATCCGGCGAATACTATGCGGCAATCGTATTGCCGGATAACTTCAGCGCAACGCTGATCGGATCCGTCACCGGTACCACCAAACGTCCGCACATCACGTACTACGTCAACGAAAAGGAAAACGCGATCGCGCCGAAAATCACCGACACCGGCGCCACGGAAATCGACGAACAGATCAACTCCACCTTCGTAACCGCCGTCGCCGACGCCGTGGCCACGGAAGTCAAACGATCCGCGCAGGCCACCACGCAATCACTCGACGGTGCGCAAAGCGACGTCATCGCGGATCTCAACACCACCATCGACCAGCTGAACAGCGTGCGCGACGAGCTGACGCACATGTCGACCTCACTCAGCGACGCCGAAACCACCATCGCCAAAGCGCAGGATACCAACAAGCAGATCAGTGCGGACCTTGCCACCGCCACGGGTACCGCCAACACCACCATCGGACTGCTCGCCGACGCACAGACCGCATCACAACGATTCTCGACGACACTCGCCAAGGCGCTCGATAACGGCAGTGTGCAATTGTCCAGTCTGCACATCGGCGTCAACACCGCTACAGGTCAGATCGTCAGCGGGCTCAACACCACGCAAAGCGCCGTGAACGCCGTCAGCCAGGCGATGCAGAAGACCTGCGACAAAACCGATGAATTCATCGATGGTCTCGACCGCGTGCTCGCCTCCAGCGGCCTTGATCACAACAGCAAGGAATACCAAGCGCTCGCGCAGCAGATCGCCAATGCGCGCACCCAGCTCAAACAGGAGCAGCAGCTGCTCGACACCTTCGGCAACAACGCCGACGCCCTGATCGGTGACGGCACGACCACTGCGACCACGCTCGGCAACACCGTCGCCGGACTCACCGCCGACGGGGCAAACAAACTGATTGACGCACGTGACAAACTGACCGGCACCATCATGCCGTCACTCGACAGCTCGTTCACCTCGCTCAGCGCCACCAGCGGTTCCCTGATCGGTACGCTCGACGCGCTCGGCAGCCTGATCGGGCAAAGCGACGGCCTGCTGAATCAGCTTGACGACACCCTACGGCAGACACGCACCACACTCGACTCCATCATCGGAGCGCTGGGCGACCTTGAAGGCAACCTCGACGCCACGCGCACCGACATGGCCGCACTCTCCAGCTCACAGACCTACGAGCAAATCACCAAACTGCTAGGTCTCAACGCGGCGAGCATCGGCGACTTCATGGGCAACCCCGTGCATCTGAGCGAAATCGTCGTATATCCGACCGACAACTACGGGTCCGCCGTCACGCCGTTCTACACCAACCTTGCGCTGTGGGTCGGCGGTTTCGTGCTCGTGGCCATCTACAAGCTCGAAGTGGACCGCGACGAGCGCATCCGCAACTACACGCCGACGCAAGGCTATCTCGGGCGTTGGCTGCTGTTCATGACAGTCGGCTTCATGCAGGCGATCATCGCCACCGTAGGCGATATCGCACTCGGCATCCAATGCGCGCACCCGATGCTGTTCATCCTCGCAGGACTGCTCGAATCGTTCATATACGTGAACATCATCTACGCGCTCGCCGCTACGTTCCGGCACATCGGCAAGGCGGTGGCCGTGGTTCTCGTGATCGTGCAGATTCCGGGTGCTTCCGGCCTATATCCGATTGAGATGATGCCGGAATTCTTCCAGCGGCTCAAGCCGTTCCTGCCATTCACCTACGGCATTCAGGCCATGCGCGGACCGATTGCGGGACTGTACAAAATGCACTACTGGAACGATATGTTTCACTTGCTGTGGTACTTGCCGGTTGCCCTGTTCATCGGATTGGTGGTGCGCCGGCTCGCCATGAACCTCAACGCCCTGTTCGACGAACGGCTGGCCGACACCGACCTGATGATCACCGAACGCAACGCCGGCGTAGACAGTCAGTTGCGCTTCGTAGGCATGGCACGCGAATTCGCCGAACGCTATCCGGAAATCGCGCACGCCCGAGCCGAACGGTTCCTCGCCGTATACCCGAAGCTGGTACGGTGGGGCTTCCTCACGTTGGCGGTGCTGCCGTTCGTACTGCTGATTCTGCTGTTCATCATCCAACAGAAAACCGTGATGCTTACGTTGTGGATCGTGTCGATCATCGTCATCGACACCTATCTGATCGTGGTCGAATACCTGAAGGAAAGGTACGCGCGGTGAAATATCTCTGGGGTATCTTCCGACGTGACATGCGCCATGCCACAAGCAATGTGATCGCCCTGATCGTCTCGATGGGACTGGTGATCGTACCGGCGTTGTACGCATGGTTCAACATCGCCGCCAGCTGGGATCCATACGGCAACACGAAGGCGCTGAAGGTGGCGGTCGCGAACGTGGACTCCGGCTACAAGTCGGAGTTGATTCCGGTGCGCATCAATGTGGGCGAGACGGTGCTGAGCGCGCTGCGAGCCAACCACCAGCTCGACTGGCAGTTCGTGGACAGCGCCAAGGCCGTCGACGGCGTGAAATCCGGCAAGTACTATGCGGCGATCGTCATTCCGAAATCCTTCAGCGCCGACATGATGACGCTGTTCTCACCCACCGTCAAGCATGCGACGCTGAAATACTATCTCAACGAAAAAATCAATCCGATCGCACCGCATATCACCGACGAAGGTGCGTCCACCGTGGCCAACACCATCGACAAGACCTTCGCGAAAACGATGGCGCAGGTCGGACTCGACCTGGCCGCAAACATGCTGCAGTATTCGCAAAGCCCACAGATGACGCAGTACATGACGAATCTGACGTCGAACATCGACGGCATGGTATCCACCATCTCAGGAGCGCAAGCGCAGGTGAACGCCTACTCGACGCTGTTGAGTTCGACCGACAGCGTGATCACCTCCACGGACAAGCTGCTCGCCTCCACGCGCAAAGCCGGCAAACAGGCGCGCAAAACCTTGAAACAGAGCGAATCCAGCACCTCGACACTCACCGATGCCTGCACCAACGTAACCGATGCCGTCAATCAGGCTTTGCAACAGGCGGTTTCGGCGCTGGACGACATCGCAGACAAAGTCGGCGCCGCCCTCGACCAGCTCGACAAGGATGCGACAGGCGCCGCGAAAACACTGCAGGACCTATCATCGCAGGTATCAAGCAGTGCGAACGTGTACAGCAATTACATCGCGCAGCTGGAGAAGATGCGTTCGGCAGCCGAAGGATTGCCGGACGGCGACTCGAAACAGGCATTGCTGAACGCCATCGACAAGCAGATCGCGGCATTGCAGGCCGCACAACAGGATACGCAGGATCTGGCTACGGCGCTCGCCGCCGCCTCGAAACAGGTCGCCGCCGACAGCGGCGACATTCAGCGGGATCGACAGCAGATCCTCAACCGGATCACGACGGCAAAACGGTCGATCAGTACCGTGCAAAGCGACTATGAGCAGAACGTCAAACCCAAACTGGACAATTTGTCGGCATCGGTGCAAACGCTCGTCACGCAGACCGGTACCGTGATCAGCGGACTGGATGCCGTCACCGGTGACGTCGGATCAATGGCCGGTGGCGTCGGTGCGAATGTGGCTGCCGTACGCAAGACGCTAGGCAGCGTATCGGCCTCGTTGGGCGAATCGGCCGGCAAGCTGTCCGATCTGAGCGCAAAGTTCAAACAGGCCGTACAGGCCGGAGACAGTAGCGCAATCGCATCGCTTACGTCGAGCGATACCGACGCCGTCGCGACGCTGCTGTCCGCACCGGTGGCGCTCGACCGTGTACCGATCTACCCGATCGCCAATTACGGATCGGCCATGGCGCCGTTCTACACGGTGCTGTCCATCTGGGTGGGTGCCATCATTCTGGTGGCCATCATGAAGGTTGCCGTATCCGATCGTGAAAAAGGCGCACGTGCTCGGGTTGGGGGGATTCGTTGCCGCTTCGCGCCCGTAACCGTGAAATTCCGGGTAACGCGGCGACGTTCGGGTTGCGATTGCATCACGAATATTTCGGCCGACTGGGCATCTTCGCACTGCTGGCGCTGCTGCAAGGCACCATCGTATGCTTGGGCGACATGTACTTTCTCGGCGTGCAGGCCGAGCATCCGCTGCAGTTCTTGGCCGTGGGATGGTTGTGCGCGGTGGTTTTCTCGAACATCGTGTACACGTTGACCGTGTCGTTCGGCGATATCGGCAAGGCATTGGCCGTGGTGCTGCTGGTGATGCAGGTAGCCGGTTCAGGCGGCACGTTCCCAATCCAGACGCTGCCGAGGTTCTTCCAGATCTGCTACCCGTTCCTGCCGTTCCCGCACGCCATCGACGCGATGCATGCGGCCATGGCCGGCTCATATGGTCTTGAGTATTGGATTGATCTTGGTGCGCTCGCGCTGTTCCTGCTGCCGTCGTTGCTGCTCGGACTGGTATTGCGTCGGCCGGTGATCCGCCTCAACAACTGGGTGCTGCGGAGGCTTGAATCCACGCATGTGATGTAAACGGTTCCGTTTGCGCTTGGCGATGGCGTGTCTGCAAGAGCATGCCAGCGATGGCATGAACGACTGGCCGTATGATGGGTGATATGACTATCACGCTCATCGATGAGGCGCATTACGACGCCGAAATGGACGCTAAGGTGCTTCCGGCGCTGCAAGCCTGCCTGACGGAAGGGCGTATGAAGCCGGCGACGCACGACAGCGACGGCAAGGCGTTGCCTACGCTCGATAATCCCGGCACATTGCACTATTGCTGCTACGACGTTCGAAAATTCAACGAATCACGCGGAGGCAGGTCGGCGGGACCGTTCCGCGGAGCGGTCGTCATCTCCCACGGTTTCACCGAATTCGGACGCAAATACAGCGAGATGGTGTGGTACTTCCTGCTCGCAGGCTATTCCGTATGCGTATTCGAGCATCGCGGTCACGGCCATTCCGCGCATGACATGAGCAATCCGAGTTTGGTCTGGATCGATGACTGGCGTCGATATGTAGCTGATTTCGCAACATTCGCCAGCACCGTCGGACGCGAGTATGCAATGGGTCGGCCGCTCGACCTGTACTGCCATTCCATGGGCGGCGGCATCGGCGCGGCCGTGCTGGAACGTTATCCGAGTCTGTTCGACAAGGCGGTGCTGTCCGCACCGATGATCGCACCGGCGGTCGGTATGCCGACGTGGGTCGCGCGCATCGTCGTCGGCGGTATTTGCGCACTGGGATTCGGCAAAAGCCGAGTGTTCGGGCATGCCGACTTTTCCGACAATCTCAATCTGGACGATTATCGCGGCGCGTCCGAAGCGCGCATCCGCTGGTTCCACAAGCAACGGCTCGCCGACGAATGCTGTTGGACCAATGCGGCGACCTTCGAGTGGGCGAATCAGGCCATGGCGCTATCCCGTGCGGTGCTCAAACCCGACATGTGCGGTGCCATTGAGACGCCGACGCTGCTCTTCCAGGCCGGGCTTGACGTGTGGGTGCTCAACGGTCCGCAGGACGAGTTCATCGAACGTGTGCGCGAAGGCGGCGGTTCCATAGAGAAGGTGCGCTACGACCAGTCGTTGCACGAGATCTTCTCCATGCCGAACGACGTGGTCGGTCCGTATCTGAAGCGAATCCTCGATTTCCTTGGCGCACACGACGTAGGCTTGTAGGAGTGGCTTGCGGCGGGCTTGTGCTTTGCGGGCGCGTGGCTTTTTGTGGCTGCGGACTCCGTTGCTTGAGAGTGGCTTGAGACCGACTTGAGACCGACTTGAGACCGCAGCCACAGAGGCACAGTTGTAGTGCCACCGCCGTAGGGCTGCGGCCACAATCATGGTGGGACTCAGGCGTTGAACACGTACCGGTCGAGCCGATCGAACGCTTCCTTGACCCGACTCAACGGCAGTGCGAGATTCACGCGAATCGAGTACGGCTGTTTGAACATGACGCCATCCTGCCAGCACACGCCCACGTCCCAGCCGCGTTTTTCGAGTTCCTGCAACGAAACGCCGTGCGCCTGACACCATTCGGAGCAGTCGAGAAACAGCATGTACGTGCCCTCCGGCTTGGCGCATGAGACTCCGTCGAAATGATTGGCGATGAAATCGCATGCGTAGTCCACATTGCCGGTCAGAACCTCGCGCAGTTCGTCAAGCCACGCATACCCCTCCGGCTGGTAGGCGCCGATCAGCGCGTGCATCGACAGCACGTTCATCTCGTTATAGTGCGATTTCGAGCTCTTCGCGCCAATACGGTCGCGCAGATACTTGTTGTAGATGATGTGATAGCTGCCGATCAGCCCCGCCAGGTTGAACGTCTTGCTTGGCGCGTAAAAAGCGGCGGTACGGTTGCGCGCATCCTCACTGACCGACTGCGTCGGAATGTGCTGGTGATTGCCGAGCGTCAGATCGGACCAGATCTCATCGGAAATGACCAGGCAGTCGTTGCGGCGATAGACCTCCATCGCCTGCTCGATCTCCCAACGCTCCCACACGCGGCCGCACGGGTTATGCGGGCTGCAGAACACGGCGACATGGATGTTGTTCTCCTTGATTTTGCGGTCCATGTCGTCGAAATCCATGCGCCATACGCCGTCCGCGTCGCGCGTGAGCGGGCTATGCACGATGCGGTATCCGTTGTTCTCGATACTCATCGTGAAGCCGATATAGGTCGGGCTGTGCAACAGGACTGCATCGCCGGGCGCGGCGAACGCGGTGAGTGCGGAAATCACGCCACCAAGCACGCCATTCTCATAGCCGATGGCCTCGCGGGTCAGTCCCGTCACGCCGTTGCGCGTGGACTGCCAGCGGATGATCGCGTCGAAATACTCGTCGGTTGGACTGAAATAGCCGTATGCCGGGTGTTTGGCGCGTTCGATGATCGCTTCCGGGACGGTCGGAACGGTCGGGAAGTTCATGTCGGCAATCCACATCGGAATCACGTCGAACCCTTCCTTCGGCGGATCCGGCGAGAAGCCGAGCTGTCCCAGCCCGTCGACCGCAATCGAATCTTTGCCATGACGGTCCATGATGGACGTGAAATCGTAAGTCATACCGTGCCTTTCGCAAACATTGCCGGAGGGGAGACCTTCATCCTAATACGGTCACGTTTCACCATCGAGTCCAGCAGATGGCGCGATAGAATCAGGCCGGAACGTTTCGAAAGGTAAGGGGTGGTTATGGGAGTGGATAATGTCTGAACGAACTTTCGAACTGACTCCTCGGAAACTGGCCGTCGGCACGATCATGACGGTGACCGGGGCCGTATTATGGGGCGTCAACGGCACCGTATCGAAAATCCTCATGGACTCATATCGTGTCGACCCCACGTGGGTGGCATGCGTGCGCGAAATCGTGGCCGGGCTGCTGTTCCTTGCCTGTGCGGGGGTTGCGACGCCGAAATTGCTTGGCGGCATGCTACGCGAACGCAAAAACTATCCGATGCTGGTCATTGTGGCGTTGTCGAGCGTGCTGGTGATTCAGGTTGGCTATCTGCAGGCGATCCACTGGACCAATGCCGGCACCGCAACCGTATTGCAAAGCCTGAGCCTTCTATTCGTGTTGCTGTACGTGTGCGTGCACGGCAGACGGTTGCCGACCGTCATCGAAACGATTGGCGTGATACTTGCGGTAATCGGCACCGTGCTGATTGCCACCGGCGGCAATCTGTCGTCGATTTCCCTGCCGCTGCCCGGCCTGGCTTGGGGGCTGGCCAACGCACTCGGCAATGCCGCGATGGCGATCATTCCGCTTGCGTTGATTGCACGATGGGGAGCCTTTTCGGTGAATGGCGTGGCATTCCTGATTTCCGGATTCGTGCTGGTGCCGTTCGTGCGGCCATGGGCCCACATGCCGCAGTTGGATGCCCGTGGCTGGCTGATGTTGGGTTTTCTGGTGGTGATCGGCACGTTCGCGGCGTGTGGACTGTATATGGGCGGCGTTGCGATTATCGGCTCGATGCGTGGCATTCTCATCGGCACCATTGAGCCGGTGGTGGCTACGGTCACCGCCGTAACATGGACCGGTGCGGCATTCTCGCCCGCCGACCTGGTCGGTCTGGTGCTGATCATCCTCATGGTGTTTCTGGTGCGGTAAGCGTTCCCGGTCTTCTGACTCCGCTCCTCCGTCTGGTTCTTCTGGTTCGTCCTCTTGTCTGGTTCGTCCGATCTTCCCACCCCTCTGTTTGTCCGATTCTGGTGAATCGGACAAACAAGCAGTACTGTGCATCCTCTGTTTGTCCGAATCTCCAGAATCGGACAAACAGAGTGGTGCAACCGTGCTCCAGTTGTCCGAAAATCCCGAATCAGCTATGCGCGAGGCAGTCGCGTAGTGTCATGTGTCCGATTCTCCAGAATCGGACACATGGCATGGAGGATGGGGGAGCTGCTTCGGCTCATGACCTACTTGGTGTAGACGGAGATACGCTCACCGACATGCTTGCCGGATTCAGCTTCGTCTACCATGGCGATGGCGTAATCGGCATAGCTGATGAAGCTTTTCCCTTCGGCATTGGTGGTGAATTCCTCGCCGGCCAGCCCGTAGGATCCGGTACGTTCACCCTCGGCTTGGAAGTCGGCGGCGGGGCTGACGTAGGTCCACTTCACGTCGTCGCGGTTGCGCAACAGATTGAGGGCGGCGACATGTGCTGCGGAGACCGGTTTGTAGGCGTCAAGGAACTCCGGAGTGTCCTCAAGGGCCTTGGTGTGTTCTTTGTTTACAAACAGGCTGCCTGCACCTCCAACAACGATCAGTCGGATGTCGGTGCCGGAAAGCAGGTCGGCGAGATGACCGGCGGCCTGTGCGATCTGTGGCAGGGTGTCCGGGGACCAGGTGCCGAAGGCGTCGATGACTACATCGAATCCGGCAAGATCTGCCATGGTCAGATTGAACACGTTTTTGATGATGGCGTTCGGGGCTGTGGTTCTGTTCTCGCCGCGTACGACTGCGGTCACATCATGGCCGCGACTCATGGCCTCCTTGACAATGAGTCGTCCGGCTTTGCCATTTGCTGCGACTACTGCGATCTTCATGGTGATTCCTTTCGTGTTTGCGGCCCTTCAAAGGAAGGGTAACTGCCGACCGGAAGGTCAGGCGGAGAAAGATTCCTCTCTATTGGGTGTTCCCGGTGGAAATCTTCCGTTTTTCGCTTACATGATGTACTGTATTTCCATACAGAAGATAATGGAAGAAGGCACAAATTAGTTCTGTAGTTACCTATAGGGAACTTTTATTGTGATTACTGGATTTTATGGAAAGGATAATTTTAGATGGAACGTGAATTGCCGGCGTGTCCCGTTGAAACAACGTTGCTGATGATTTCCGATAAGTGGAAGGTGCTGATTTTGCGTGATTTGCTCGATGGCACCAAGCGATTCAGTGAATTACGTCGCTCGGTCGGCAATGTTTCGCAGAAGGTGCTTACCGCGAATCTGCGACAGATGGAACGTGATGGGCTGGTGCACCGCGAGGTCTATCCGGAGGTGCCGCCGCGTGTGGAATATTCGCTGACCGAAACCGGGGTGAGTCTCAAGCCGGTCATCAAGGCTATGAAAGACTGGGGAATTCACTATAAGGCCACATGCGAAGCATGAGTTTGTCCGTTTCTGCCGAATCGGACATTTCTGGAGCGAAAAGTGGATTTGTTTGTCCGATTCACCAGATTCGGACAAACGGTTGAGTGGGATGCTGTCTATGCGAAGTGATAGATAGTCAGTTAGGGGGTATGTAACACAACCGGCAGCACTTCAATGTCGGCGAATGAACCCCGTACTCAAACATCCGTTTTGACTCAATGACCCTCAAGCATGTTCAACAACGTTTATTGTTGTTATATTTTTCGGTATATTTTCGGGGTTCGATTAGAAAACGAAGAACCCTGAAACATTGCAATTCCAACGTTCCAGGGTTCTAATCCCGTGGTGCGAGCGGGGGGAGTTGAACCCCCACGAGCATACACTCACTGCCACCTGAAGACAGCGCGTCTACCATTCCGCCACGCTCGCAGACAATGGACTAATTTACACCCGTATTGGTATTTGTCCAATGCCGGCGTGTCGTGTTGTCGCCTCCATGGGGAAATACATGAGGAGTGAGGAAACTGGCGTTCTGAGTCAGGCTGATGCAGGCTGGTGCGGCATTTGGTTGTCCGATTCACCAGAATCGGACAACCAAGACGGCAAAGTACAATGTGGCACAGCACATCGGCCGATCCCAGACCGCAATCACCCAGCGCATTTCCGTTCTTCCGGTTTGGGCGTTAGCCCCTCGATCCGTTCGCGTAGAAGCGGGCCAGCGTCTCATCGCGGAATTCGTCGAAATAGCCGCCATCAATCGAAGCGCGGATGTCGTCAAGCAACTTGACGAAGAAATGCTCGTTGTGAATTGTAGCCAGCGTGAATCCGTTGAATTCGCGGGCACGCAGGGCATGATCCACGTAGGCACGCGAATAGTGAGTGCAGGTATAGCAGGTGCAGCCCTCCTCAAGCGGCCCGAAATCGTGTTTGAACTGCGCCCGTTTGATGTTATAACGGCCCGAACGCGTGAAAATCGCGCCATTGCGGCCGCAACGTGCCGGCGCCACGCAATCGAACGTGTCGCCGCCATTCTCAACGCACGCGAAGATGTCATCGACGGCGGCGATGCCGAGCACATGGCGCGGTCGGCTTTCGGGCATCGCATCGCAGATCCAGGCGCAGGTGTCGCCGATAATACGCTTCTCGATCGCGCCGCCGATACCGACGCCATCGAAATCAAGCGAGGCGATCTGCTCGGCCGCATGACGGCGCAGATCCTCATAATTCGCGCCCTGTACCACGCCATACAGCGCCTGATATGGCTTGCCGAGACGTTCCTCGGTAAGCCGCTGATGCTCGGCTACGCACCGCTGCGCCCAACGATAGGTACGCTCCACGGAACGCTCCTGGTAGCCACGCGTGTTCATCAACGTGGTCAGTTCGTCGAAGGCGAACATGATGTCGGCGCCGATTTTGTGCTGAATGCCCATGGAAATCTCGGCGGAGAAGCGGTGCAGAGAGCCGTTGAGCGGTGACTTGAACGTCACGCCATCCTCGTCTACGAATGCGAGGCGTTCCTTGCCTTCGGCGATCACTTCATCGGATTTCATGCCGGTTACGTCCATGGCGAGGGTCTTCTTGAAGCCTGCACCGAGCGACAGCACTTGGAACCCGCCGGAATCGGTGAAGGTCGGACCGTTCCAGTTCATGAATTTCGCGAGTCCGCCGGCCTCATCGAGCACTTGCTCACCTGGCCGCTCGTAGAGATGGAAGGCGTTTGACAGCAGGCACTGCGCGCCGAGATCCTTCATGGTCTCCGGCAATACGGCCTTCATCGCGGCCTGCGTGGCTACCGGCACGAACGCCGGCGTATGGATGTCTCCATGCGGGGTGTGGATGATGCCGGTACGTCCATAACGCGCGCCACCACGGCCTTTGCCGTCGGCCGCATCCGGCAGTCGAGTGATTTGCTCAAAGGAGAATGCGCGGCGGTCTCCGGGTTTGCCCGGCTCGGCTCCGCGCGGATGCTCGACGAGATTCGATTCAGTAAGGCTTGTCATGCGTTTCACTTTAGGCGATAGCGCCGATTGCGTCGGATGGAAAGAGTGTTCAGTCCATACGGGATGGGTGACGGGTCGGATAGATTGCGCAAGAGGCGAAAAATCACCGTTTACAGGTGCGATGAAGACGTTCCGATAAGGATGGAAGCGGCTGTTCGCCGATGCAGACGATCAATTCGAGTAGTACTTTCAACAAACATTCAGGAAATTTCCAGAGCGGGTATCTTTACTCTTAGATAGCAGTTCGAGCGGCACGATTGCTGAACATGTGAAATGCCGCGAGACGAATAAGGAGCAAGAATGGCTGAAGATAACAACGACCAGAATGTCGTGCAGCCGCAAAACAACGCACAACAGGCCGTACCGACGCAACCGGCCGATGTCGCGACCGACAATGCCGAGACCTCCGTGACCGAACCGATTGCAGTGCACGACGCCGGCGAACAGCCGACCACGACCCTGCCTTCCGTGAATGCCGCGGATTCGGAAATCGCCCCGGATTATGCATCCGCCGCCGGCGAAAGCACCGTGGTTTCCGGCGGCTCGTCTACGGGCGGCCAGTCGACTGCCGGCGCTTCCGCGCAATCGCAGTATCGTCCGGCGCCGGAATACGGCGCCTACGGAACGGTGCCGCCGCAGCCGCAGCCGACGAACGGAACGAATGCCGCGCAGCCGCAGTATGGTCAGCCTGCACACAGTGCGCAGACATCGCAGATGCCGCCGCAGAACAATCGCAATCCCTTCTTCGGCAATCCATATGTGAATCCGCAGAATGAGCAGCATGATTCGCGCGGCAGCAATCCGTTCACCGCTCCGCAGGGAGGTGCGAACGTTCCACCGAACACCCCGAACAACGGCAATCCGTTCAATCCATTCGGCAATGCGGGCAATCCGCAGAATCCGGCGGTCAAGACCCGACCGAAGACCGCTGGCAACGTGGTTGTGGCCGTGGTCGCCGCGCTGGTTGCCGCCGTGCTCTGCCTCGGCGTCGGCTATGCGGCCATCACCAATGGTTGGGTGCATGTGCCTACATCGAGCTCGATGACCAGCATCAGCTCCAACCAGTCCGGTTCCGGTTCGGCCAAGGCCAAGAGCGGTGAGGCCGTTGATTGGACGGCGGTAGCCAAGGAAGTGTCCAACTCCGTGGTTTCCATCCAGACTGTGACCAGCGAGGGCACCGCCAAGGGTTCCGGCGCGATCGTCAGCGACAAGGGCTACATCGTTACCAATAACCATGTGATTGCCGGTGCACAGCAGATTCAGGTCACGCTCGCCAACGGCACCATCTATTCCGCGCAGGTCGTCGGCACCGATACCACCACCGATTTGGCGGTCATCAAGCTTGACAATCCGCCGAGCGACCTCAAAGCCGTGGAATTCGCCGATTCCGACGACCTTGCCGTCGGCGAGGCCGTGATGGCCATCGGTAATCCGCTCGGCTACGACGACACCGCCACCACCGGTATCGTCTCCGCACTCAACCGCCCGGTGACCGTGACCGATGACAACAACAACGCCATCGTCACCAACGCCGTGCAGATTGACGCCGCAATCAACCCGGGCAACTCCGGCGGCCCGACCTTCAACGCGGCCGGTCAGGTAATCGGTATCAACTCGTCCATCGCCTCCACCGCAAGCTCTTCCAGCTCGGCGGGTTCCATCGGCATCGGTTTCGCGATTCCGTCGAACCTCGTCAAGCGTGTGGCCAATGAGATCATCGAAAACGGTTCCGTGCAGCACGTGGCGCTCGGCATCACCATCAAGAGCTCCACGGTCGAAGCCGACGGTGTGACCCGTGGCTGCGCCCAGGTGCAGTCCGTGGTCGACGGCGGTCCGGCTTCCAAGGCCGGCGTGAAGGCGGGCGACTCCATCGTGGCCTTCAACGGCAAGGCTGTGAACAACAACTACTCGCTGCTCGGTTACGTGCGTGCCTCCGCCATGAACGACAAGGTGACGCTGACCATCGTGCGCGATGGCCACACCATGGATCTCGAAGTGACGCTGAATCAGGAGGAATCCAGCAGCAGCTCCTCCAACAAGCAGGAGCAGAACGAGCAGAACAATGGCGGCAATGGTCAAGACCAGCAGGGCAACGGCCAGAACGGTGACGGCGGCGGATTCACCGATCCGTTCGGCCTGTGGTAAACCGGATCAGCAAGTCGGGGCGTAAACCCCCGACAAGCCCAAGGCGAACGCGATAATCATCGAAAAGCCTTGTAGCACCAAGCGAAACGGGACTGTGTGAGCAATCGCACAGTCCCGTTTCACATGCCGTGCGGCCAAGTCCCCCTGAAGACCTGTTACCCTTAAAACGAAGGTCGTTGAAGCGGCCGGATAATTGAACATTCCAGTAATCTTTTTACGCCGTGTATCGAGGCATTCCACGTTCGGACAGTGCCGCCGATGGGTTAACAAGGCGTGAATGCATCAGCCTTGGACCGGTATTCCGACCTGTACGTCCTCGGCTGGTATACGAGCGTAAGGAGATTCGATGCGTAGAGTCATCAATCTTTGCAAGCAGGTTCCACTCCTGCCGATCACCATCCTTGCCGCCATCCCGCTGGCCATGCTGGGCACGTGGCGACCATGGGGCACGCGTTCCGTATTCGCCATGCTGTTTGGCTGGGATTCGGTCAATCCCGGTGTCGGGCAGTGGCTGGTGATTGCGCTGGTGCTATACACGATTATCGTCACCGTGCTTGGCATGATCGACGATGTGCGGCATGGTCACGTCGGCGTCGATCTGTTGGCCGTCATCGCCATCGCCTCGACGCTCGCCGTTCAGGAGTATTGGGCCGCTTGGGCCGTGGTGCTGATGATCTCTTCCGGTGAGGCGATTGAGGAATTCGCACAGTCGAAAGCCGAAAGCAACCTGACGGCGCTGATCGAGGCCGCGCCGAGGACTGCGCACGTAGTAAGACTGCCGGGTATGCGTGGACATGTGCATGCGTCCGGTACCGAACATGCCTCGGATATTTCGGAGGACGGCTTCCGTCGCGCCGTCACAATGTCCGATTCTGGTGAATCGGACACAGGAGCGCCGAAGGCTTACGACGCTTCCGGAGAGCATTTCACCACGATTTCCGTGGACGACGTCAAGTTGGGCGACGTACTGTTGGTGCTGCCGGGCGAGACGGTTCCGGTTGATGGCGAGTTACTGTCGGGGGCGGCCACGCTTGACCTGAGCAACATCAACGGCGAGCCACTACCGCGCGAAATCTACGCAGGGGCACGCGTCATGTCGGGAGCCGTCAACGGCTCGACAACGCTGACCATGCGTGCCACACAGCTTGCTCACGATTCGCAGTATCAGAAGATTCTGGAGCTTGTCTCGTCCGCGCAGGACTCACGGCCGGCCGTCGTGAAAACCGCCGACGTGCTTGCAGTGCCGTTTACCGTTCTTTCGCTTGCGATTGCGGTGCTCGCATGGATCATTGCCGGCACTCCATTGCGATTCGCGCAGGTGCTGGTGTTGGCCACGCCTTGTCCGTTGCTGATTGCGGCTCCGGTCGCGTATGTTGCCGGAACGGGACGGCTCGCCAAGGCGGGGATCCTTATCAAAGCGCAGGACGTGCTTGAAAACCTAGGCCGCGTGACGCATATCTTCTTCGACAAAACCGGCACGTTGACCGTTAAACAGCCGCAGGTCGTGCGTGTCGAGAAGCCGTTCGACGTAAGGTCCCCATTCAATGACGATCACATTCTCATGATGGCCGGCGTAGTGGAGGGGTACTCCGTGCACATTTTGTCGAAGGGCATCGCGGCGGCCGGGCAGCGGGCCATGCATGATTTGTATGCGCGGTATGCGGCAGGGCAGCGGCTGTGCGCGGAACGGAATCTTCCAGGACATGGGCGCGACTACCCGGTGGTGAACAACATTGTGGAGGATGCCGGCAAAGGCGTGTCCGGAGAGGTGAACGGGCACAAGGTGCGCGTGGGGCGTTATGCCTATGCCACGGCCGACGAGTTCGGCTTTTCGCCAGTGGTCCATGTGTCCGATTCTGGTGAATCGGACAAACGTGGCACCTCCACTACCCTCCAGATGTCCGATTCTCCCGAATCGGACAATATGAAGCCAGGAACTAGTGTTCAAGTGTCCGATTCACCAGAATCGGACATGCAGAGGATACGGAATGCGGGTGTACTGTCCGATTCACCAGAATCGGACAAACGGGCGGTGAAAGGCAGGCTGGATGTGAACTCGCGGTTCGCGCCGCTCGAACCGGATGAGATGGCCGCGTACGTGGCGCTTGACGGGCAACTGGCTGCACGCATCGTGTTGCGTGACGTGCCGCGCAAGAACGCGAAGAACGCCTTGGCCCGACTGCGCGAGCTTGGTGTCGGGAAACTGTCCATGCTGACCGGCGATAAGGCGGCTTCCGCACGGATCATCGCCGAGGAGGTCGGCATTGATGACGTCCATTCCGAACTGTTCCCTGAAGACAAAGTGCGTGCGGTCAAGGATGCTTCCGAAGCTACGCGCCGGCATCGGACGTGGTGGGATGGCTTCACGGGCGAATCCCGAATTCACCAGGTGACCATGATGGTTGGCGACGGTGTGAACGATGCGCCGGTGCTCGCGGCTGCCGACATCGGCATGGCCATGACCGATGGTACGTCGACCGCGGCTTCCGAATCCGCTCAGGTCGTGATCATGAACGACGACATCGCTTCCGTGCCGCGTGCCATCGCCATCGCTCGTCGTACCAAGAAGGTGATGCTGCAGGCGGTGCTCGTGGGTCTCGGTCTTGCCGTCATCGGCATGATTGCCGCCGCGTTCAACCTGATTCCGGTGGTGGTCGGTGCGTTTATGCAGGAAGGCATTGATGTGGTGAGCATACTATGGGCCCTCACTGCTTTGTGGGATAGGGAGTGAGCGCGCGGATTCGCCTTGGTGGTAGAGGCTGTTCTTGCGTCTTTCCCAAGATATTTGGGATTGGATGCGATGATGAACCGTGCACGATTCCCGGGAATGTGATTTCCTGAAAGTCGTGCACGATTATGTGATGCGGCCTCTATCCTTATATCCCAATAAATCCCTATAGTCCCATGGCCCTACAGCGAACTGGGTGAGATTTCGCCGGCGATGGGTCGCTTCATCCATTTGCCGAAGTCCGATCCGGTCACGCCTTGCGACAGTAGGAACATGATTTTCGCGTAGGCGGCCTCCAGCGTCATGTCACCCGATCCGATGGCCCCGGCGCGAGCGATCGCATCGCCCGTCTCATAATGGCCGAGCAGCACTTCCGCCTGCTGACATTGCGATGCGATGATAACCGGTACGCCGTCGTGCAGCACGTCGGCGATCACGTCGGTCAGACCCGGCTCGTCACTGGGCACATTACCTACGCCATATGCGCGTAACAGCACCGCCTCCGGCCGGGGTGTGAGCATGGCGTCCAGTCGTGCCGCAGAAATGCCCGGTACCATGTCGATTACGGCCACGTCATGGCGTTCGTACGGTTTCGGTGACCGCCAGCCACATCCGACCGCTGCGGAATCGTCCGCATACCAGTGCCAAGGCGTGCCGGTGCGTGCCAGCGGTCCGGTGGACGGCGCCGAAAACCCTTCGAACGCCCAGCTCGATGACTTGCTTACACGATTGCCGGCAAACAGATGATGCCCGAAGAACAGTCCCACGCCATGGAATCGTCCGCTCATGGCCGCGTTCAACGCACCGGTCACATTGGCGGTGGCATCCGATTCGATTTTGCCGAGCGGATGCTGCGAGCCCGTGAAGATCACCGGCTTGCCGAATTCAGTCAGCGCGTACGACAGGGCCGCGCTGGAATAGCTCATCGTATCGGTGCCGTGCAACACCACGAACGCGTCGGCGTCATCGGCATGCGTGCGCAAATCGTCGATCATCGTCTGCCAATTATCGGGCGTCGCATTCGACGAATCAATCAGCGGATCAAGTTCGGTGAACGAAAACAGGCCGGAGTCCATATGCGCATCCTCAAGCAGACGGAACAGCCATCCACGGGTGTCGGCGCCCGGAATCAGACCATTCGGCGAGTCGATCATCCCGATTGTGCCACCGGTGTAGGTGATGTGAATGCGCATTGCCTTCCTCCTTATCGAAAAATCGATGCGCCGGGTGGGCGGCCTGTATGTTCCGCCGCCCACTTTACTGTCTTGTCCGATATCGTGAGCGGCTACTTGCCCGGCGTTTGCGTGGTTTCCAGCACGTCGGCCACGCCGTTGCCGTTGTCGTCGAGCATCTCGTCCATCAGATCGCCGTTGATGCGACCGCGTACGTAGAACCAGCCCGCCACCATGGCGATGATGACCACCACGAACATGGCGAGCGTCCAACGGCCGGCAGCGCTGGTGAGATTCGACAGCACGACCACAGCGAAGAACAGCAGGGAGATGTAGTTGGTGTACGGTGCGCCCGGCATGCGATATTCCGGTCGCGTCTCCTCGCAGGTTTTCGCCTTCTTGAGGAATGCGAGATGCGTTACAAGAATGCACGTCCAGGTGCCGGCGATGCCGATGCCAGCCAGATTCATGACGATTTCGAACGCGTCGGATGGCAGTACCGCGTTAAGTGCCACGCCGACCAGTCCTAACGTGGAGGTGATGATGATGCCGCCATACGGCACGTGATGCTTGTTCATGCGTGCCGCGAATTTCGGTCCGGATCCGGCCACGGCCAGCGAACGCAGGGTGCGTCCGGTGGAATACAGGCCTGCGTTGAGCGAGGAAAGCGCCGCGGTCAGGACTACGACCTGGATCACGTCGCCGGCATGCGGAATGCCAATGCCGGAGAAGAACGTGACGAACGGCGATTCGTTGGAGGAGTAGGCGGTATACGGCAGCACGAGTGCCATGAGCACCACGGAACCCACGTAGAACACGAAGATGCGGATGATCATCGAATTGATGGCCTTCGGCAGCACTTTCTCGGCGTCCTTGGCTTCGCCGGCGGCCACGCCGACCATTTCGGTGCCGCCGAACGCGAATACGACGCCCAGAGTCAGGGCGAATACCGGTGCGATGCCCATCGGGAACAGGCCTCCGTTATCGGTGATGTTGGCGATGCCGGCGTGGGCGTCGCCAACCGGGGCGCCCGTCACGATGGCCCAGATGGCGATGAGCATGAACGCGACGATGGTGGCCACCTTGATGGCCGCGAACCAGAATTCCGCCTCACCGAACATTTTCACGCTCAGCATGTTCAGCACGAACACCAACGCCAGCGCGATCAGTGCCAGTAGCCATTGCGGCACGCCTTGGAACGCCTTCCAGTAGTGGAAGTACACGGCTACGGCGGTGATGTCGGCCATGACGGTCACGGACCAGTCCAGGAAGAACAGCCATCCGGTCACGTACGCGCCTTTCTCACCGAGGAATTCGCGTGCGTAGGAGACGAATGCGCCGGATGACGGGCGGCGGATTGCCAGCTCGCCTAATGCGCGCACCATCAGGAACGCGAAGATGCCGCATACGGCGTAGGCGATTGCCAGTCCTGCGCCGCCCTGCGACAGTCGGCCGCCCGCGCCCAGAAACAGACCGGTGCCGATGGATCCGCCGATGGCGATCATCTGGATATGACGTGGCTTCAGGTCCTTGGCATAGCCTGCGTCGCTTTTGTCTTGTTTGACTGCGCTGTGCGATGTTGCGTCGCTCACTGTTGCTTGCTCTTTCTCTGTGTTGTAGGTCCCATGCATGCGTGCCGTATGAGGGCGGTGGTATTCGTCAAACGTTTTAGTCTGATGAATAGGCACATGAATTAACAGGCACATTATAAGGACGGTGTGCAACTGAGCGAGATTCGGTTGCATCCGTGCCACGACAGTGGCGCCGTGAGTCGTTCGGGCCGTGTGATGCGGCTGGCCCCTGCCTGCCATGTCCATATCGGATGTGCTTAAATTGGTGCATCAGAGAGAAGCTGCATGGCGGTGGGAGACTGATATGGGGAATGAGATGCTGGCCGGTGCCGTGGGGGAGGCAAGGCCGGGCGAGGCGAAACGGTTCGGAACCGGAATGAGGGGTTGGATCCGCCGTCGTTGGCGTCCCATCACGTTCATCGCGTACGTCGTCGTGATCGTATGCGTGATGGCGTTCCATGAGCCGTGGTTCGATGAGGCGCAGTCATGGCTCATCGCACGCGATGCGTCATTCCGCGATATCCTGCTGCTGCGCCCGCATTACGAGGGGCATCCGCCGCTATGGTGGCTGATGCTGGCGATTCCCGCGAAGCTCGGGGTGCCATATGAGATCGGTCTGAAAGGCGTACAGTTGGTCTGCGCCGCGGTCATGGCATGGTTGCTGGTGTTCCGCTCGCCCTTCCCCCCGCTGGTCGCGGTCCTGCTGCCGTTCACATATTTTCCATGCTTCCAATATGGCGTCACCTCCCGTCCGTACGCGCTGATGTGCGCCGCCATATTCCTGGTGGCCGACTGCTGGAAGGGACGCGACCGGCATCCGTGGCGCTTGACGTTGAGTCTGCTGCTGCTCTGCTGCACCAGTAGCTACGGCATCGTTCTGGCATGCGCGGTGGCGTTGGTGTGGGTCGCCCGCGTGCTGCTGCAGGCGCGGTCCCTCCGCGCCCTGATCGCCGATTCCGGACGATTCGTCGCCTGGCTGACGCTGATGGCCGTGGGCCTTATGCTGGCCGCGTGCATCCTGCCATATCCCGACACCTTCGGCGTGACCCCCGGCACGAACGGCAATTCACCCATTCTGCAGTTCCTGATGTTCTGGCTGGTATTGCCGTCCGAAAGCATGTTCACGTCGTTCGCCGGCGATGTCTCGCTGCATGGCATGAGGATGGACGTCCTCCCGATTGCGGTGTGCGTGGTACTGTCGGCGTTGATCTGGGCCGCGTTGGTCCGTCTTGCGCGCAGACGCGGCGACCTTGATATTCTGTTGCTGCCGTATGCGCTATTCGCGCTGTGTGCGGCGAAGTATTTCAGCCTGCATCATCTGGGCATCATGTTTGCGCTGTTCGTCGCGGATTGGTGGATGCTTGTCCGTGACAGTCCGCTTGATGCGGACGATGCGCCGGAACGTCTACGCCGATTCGTGAAGACACGGTTCGAGAAAACCGCCGAAACCCGGCGCTGGAGTCCCGCTGTCGTGCGTGACTGCGTGATCGTGGCGTTGCTGTTGCCAAGCCTGTTGTGGAACGTCGCCGCCATCACCTGTGACCTGCGCTACGACTATTCGGGCGCACGGGCCATGATGGCATTCGTCAAGCGCAACGGGCTCGAGCATGACCGTTGGGTGTCGTTCTGGCGCTACTATCCCGAAACCACCTGGCCGGACGGAAGCCATACGCCGCGCCAGGAAGATACGCACCGTTACAGCTGGGCGGCAATCGCCGCCGACCCGTACTTCGACCACGGCCTACTGGACTGTACCTATCGCGGCCGTGCCTACGAACCGAACCAGGTGCCGACGGCATCGCGGATGAATCGGGAAATCGCGGCCTGTGCCGCCAATGGCGAACCTGAATTCGTGATCGGAGACACCGATTTTCCGGATTACTATTTCAAGCGCCTCGGATACCGTATGCGCGACTATCGCAAGATCACGATTGCGACGAAGCGCACGCCGTGGAAGAACTGGACCACCACTGCCGACATCACGGCGTATGTGCGCGTGGATGTGTTGCGCGATCTGCGTTCGTGACACCCCGCCATTCCGGACTACGTCAGGAAGGGAGAGTTTGGCAGAGAGCCATCCAAGCATCCATTCCCCCGGCAAATCGACCCTTTTGCGTTTCGACGGTTTGCGTTAGGCTAGAGCGCGTGACTGAGACTAATGAACTTCGTATTGCTGTTATCGGCGCCGGCCCCGCAGGCGTCTACTCCTCCGACATCTTCCTGCGCCAACTGGGCAAGCTCGGCGACGAACTCGGCTTGGGTACCAAGGCCCGCATCGACCTGTTCGAAAAGCTGCCCGTACCGTTCGGCCTGGTGCGCTACGGCGTGGCCCCCGATCATCCTTCCATCAAGTTCATCGCCAGCGCGCTCGAGAAGACGCTCGACAACCCCGACATCCACCTGTACTGCGACGTGGAATTCGGCAAGGACGTGACGCTTGACGAACTGCTCGAACGCTACGACGCCGTGCTGTTCGCCACCGGTGCGGTGGAAGACAAGCCGCTCGGACTGCCGGGAGCCGATCTTGACGGCGTGTACGGTGCCGCCAAGTTCGTGGAATGGTATGACGGCTATCCGACCGGCGCTCGCGAATGGCCGCTCGAAGCCGAAGAAGTCGCCGTAATCGGCGGTGGCAACGTGGCCATGGACGTGGCGCGCGAGCTCATGCGCAACGCCGATGATCTGAAGGAACGTACCGACATTCCGGACAACGTGTACGAAGGCATCAAGGGCAACAAGGCCAAGGTGCTGCACCTGTTCATCCGCCGTGGCGTGGCCCAGGCCAAGTTCTCCGTGCAGGAGCTGCGTGAGATGGAAAAGCTGCCGGGCGTGCAGCTGATCATCAACGAGGACGATTTCGATCTGGATGACGACACCATCGAGGAGGCCGGCAAGGACAAGCTCACCCGCCAGATGGTCGAAGAACTGTTCACCATCCGTGAGATGGCCGAAGACATGGAAGACGACGGCGACACGGACTTCGAAGGCAATCCGGCCGACCGCAAGTACTATGTGCATTTCAACTCCGCGCCGGTCGAAGTGCTGGGCGAGGATGGCAAGGTCGTCGGCATCCGTGTGGAGAAGACCGAGACTTCAGCGGATGGCAGGATGAGCCGCACCGGCGAATTCGAGGAATACCCGGTGCAGGCTGTGTACCATGCAATCGGCTACAAGCCGGCCACTGCGCCGGGCATTGCCTATGACGAGCGCCGTGCGCACCTGGCCAATGCCCATGGTGATGGCCGTATCACCACGGCTGCCGAAGCCGGTGAGGATGTTGAGGTGCGTGAGCGCCTGTATGCCACCGGTTGGGCCAAGCGCGGTCCGGTGGGCCTGATCGGCTCCACCAAGTCCGACGCGCTGCTGATCGTCACCAACATGCTGGAGGATTTGTCCAAGGCCGCCGAGGGCGGACGCGTGGCCGCCGATCGCGATCCGGAATCCATCGACCGTCTGCTTGCGGAACGTGGCGTCAAGCCGATCGACTTCGCTGGCTGGAAGAAGGTCGATGCCTTCGAGCGTGCCGAGGGTGCGAAGGAAGGCCGCGAGCATAAGAAGGTCATCGAACCCGAGCAGATGCGCGCTCTGGCCCACGCCTGATTCCCGCAGCCCCTCGGGCAGAGAGCTCGAGGGGCTGCTCGTATGATGCTTCGATGCGCTGGGGTGGCGGCTTCACCGCATGTTTCGGCTTCCAGAAAAACCCAAGGTGTGCGTAAGGTCACGATAACTTTTCGGTCATAGCGTTACGCACGACAGGGGAATCATACGAAAACGGAGTGTCATGGGATTCGGCGATCGTAGAAATCACGTGTGGAAAACAGGTCGAATGTACATGCGTAGGCGCGTCACCGTGGCTGTGACCGGCATCGCGGCGGCAGCCGCACTGGCTGTCGCCTTTGGTACGGGAGCGGCTGGTTTGCAGGGCCTTGGCTCATCCGCATCCGAGGGAGGTGGAAAGAGCGCCTCTTCCAGCGGACAAGCCTCCTCAACATCACAAACCGATGCATCCGACAGTCCGATGCAGTCCGCGATGACCGGCATCGACGCACTTGACGGCAGCGCAACGATCTCAACTTCCGGCTTCACGCTCGACACTGACTCGCAACTGGCCATCGAATCGCAGATAACCAATTTCGAATCCGCGGGATATACCGCATCCTTCGTGCTGGTAGACATCAATACCGGCCGTGCGATCTCCTACAATGCGGATGCGCAGGTCTATTCGGCGTCCGCAATCAAAGCGCCGTTCATCATGGCACTCGCCTCGACGGGTACCATCGATCTGAACGCGGTATACCAAGCGGGCGATACGCAGAATGCAACGACGAAACAGAACATCGACCAGGTGCTGACCGTCTCCGACAATACCGCTTACAGTTGGCTGGTCGACACGTATGGCACCGACGCCTTCGATTCATGGGCGGCACAAGCCGGCACCGCCGTGCAGATGGCCGGCTATGGTTACGTGACCACTTGTGCGCGGGACATGGCGAAGCTGTGGACGCAGGGTTATGGATTCCTGTTCGCACAGCAGACGTCCGGGGCCGCCGATGTTTCCGACGAGGCGCTGCAGTGGCTGTCGGGCGATATGACGGATTCACTCAACTCCAATATTCATCGGGCGCTTGGCGACTCAACCACGGTGTATACGAAAGCCGGATGGATCAGTGGCGAAGGCGACCTGTATGCGTTAAATGACGGCGGAATCGTGGCGTCGTCATCCGGTGCGTACGTGCTCAGCGTGATGACGGACGCATGCGGACGCAACGATTTGCTCACCGAGCTGGTTGACGTATTGGATTCGGTGCATTCCGGCGCCATGCTGGCGTAGGGCGATTCGCGATCGCACGCTTTGCGCGCACCTGATATGTTGCGCCGGTCGGTGGCGGGGTGCGGACCCGATAAGGCGCCCAGCATGTATCCAGCAAAATATCAGACTGCATCTTTACGCTTGGGCCCTATGAACGGCAAATTGCGGGTGCATGGCCATTGCAATGGCTTGAAGACAACGCTGCTTTTCGCGTTGATGTGGGGCGTCATCATGCTGATTTGGTGGGCTACGGGTGGTAGTCAGCGCACGCTTGGCGTCTACATTCTCATCGGTCTTGGCTCGACTTTCGTCTCGTACTGGTTTTCCGACAAACTGGCCATCGCGTCGATGGGTGCGCGGGCCGTCAGCGAGCAGGAGGCGCCGATGCTGTACAAAATCGTGCGCGAACTGTCCGCAAAGGCGGGCAAGCCGATGCCGCGCATCTACATTGCGCCGACCATGAGCCCCAACGCCTTCGCGACCGGCCGTAACGAACGGCATGCCGCCGTCTGCTGTACGCAGGGCATTCTGCAGATGCTCAACGAGCGTGAGATTCGCGGCGTACTCGGCCACGAACTCATGCATGTGTACAATCACGATATTCTGACCTCCGCAATCGCATCCGCCATGGCCACGGTGATTTCGTATCTCGGCTATTCGCTCATGTATTTCGGAGGTGGCTCGTCGCGAGACAATCGCAACGGCTCGTCCAGCAATGGACTCGGGTTGCTCGGCGTGCTGCTGAGTGCGATCCTTGCGCCGATTGCCGCCTCTTTGATTCAGATGGCGATTTCGCGCACGCGCGAATACGATGCCGATGAGGACGGTTCGATGCTGACTGGCGATCCCGAAGCGCTCGCCTCCGCGTTGAATAAGATTTCGTACGGTGCCGAGGCCGCGCCGATGCGCAAGACCGCAGGCACGCAGTCGGTGGCCGCGATGATGATCGCCAACCCGTTCTCCACAGAAGGCTTCTCCCGCCTGTTTTCCACGCACCCGCCGACCGCCGACCGCATTTCGCGACTTATGCAGATGAGCCAGGAGATGAAGGCGCAGGGCGTGCAGTCCGGATATACGTCCGATGGGTATGCGCAGGGCGGGTATTCGCAAGGACCGTTCCGCAGCTGACTGGTGGATTTGGACGGCGGATTTAACTGGCGGATGCTTGTGCGGCGCGAGTACAGCGCTCGTGTGGCGGAGTCTCTCAACGGACTCGGCTGACGGATCTGGCTGGCGGGCGGTTATGCGGGCGTTGCGGCGCGGGTCGGTAATCCGTATATCGGGAACCGCGTCTGTGGAGCCGTGCGCGACGTGCTAAACTTAACCTCCGTGCCCAAAAGGCACTTTTTGCGGATGTAGTTCATCGGTAGAACGAAAGCTTCCCAAGCTTTAAAGGCGGGTTCGACTCCCGTCATCCGCTCCACGATTTCTCCAACTTCAGGATTATTCCAACAGCATAGCCAGAGAAGCCGATTGAAGGCTAAGGTGTATGTATGGATATGCTTGAAGCGATGCGTTCACGGCACACCGTATGTGCCTATACCAACAAGCCGATACCTGACGACATCGTATCGTTGCTTACTAGGCGCGTTGCGCATGACAATCAAAAATATGGCACGGCCATCACTCTACGAACCGAAGACACAACTGCGTTCGGCCCCATCTTCAAACTGATACGTGCCAAAGGTGTGCGTAATTTCCTCATCATGTCCGCGAATCTGCGTGAGGGGGAGGACCCTCGAGAACTGGACGAACGACTGGGATATGCGGGCGCCGATCTCATGTTGTACGCGCAAACCTTGGGCCTCAATACCTGGTGGGCGGGCGGTACCTACAGCCGTAAGATTGTGGACAAAATGGCGGAAGGTAACCGGACCATCGCCGTCATCGCCATCGGATACGGAGCGGAGCAAGGCGAGCCGCACCAATCCAAATCCGTTTCCGAAGTCTGCAAATACGACGGTAAGGCCCCTACATGGTTCACGGACGGTGTGAAAGCGGCACTGCTTGCACCGACGGCATTCAACAAACAGGACTTTTTCATCGAAGGACACGGGCGGATCGTGTCCGTTCGTCTGACCAACGAGACGTCATACTCCGGAGCTGATCTGGGTCTGGTCAAATACCATTTCTCACTAGGGGCGGGAGCCGATAATTTCGGCTGGGCCTGACTGGGGCTGGAGCCGACCAGAGTGCTGGGCTTAGGTGGGGGCACTTGGCTTAGCCGGGCACTCGGGACCAAGCTGGGGCCAACAACCGTTGCCTTGGGTTCTGGTTTGTCCGATTCTGGTGAATCAGCCATCCGGAGGGCAAAAGTATGGGCATGTTTGTCCGATTCTGGAGAATCGGACAAACAGGGTGTGCCAAAACGTACACGGATGGCTGATTCACCAGAATCGGACAAACGAAAGGCGAGCGTACGCCGCCGCAACTACCGGTTGCAGGGAGAAATTCGGTTGCACCAAGGCCGTGCAACCGCAAGATGGTGGCACGCAACCGAAGCCATGTGGCAATCTGCAATCATCAATCGCAAACACGTTCCACACTTTCGAGGGCAAGATCGCCAATCGAACGGTATGAGACGATGGAACCAATCGCAGTAAAGGAGCAAAGATGAGCTTCAGGGAAAATCTGCAATACCTGCGCGGCACCCGCAATATGACGCAGGAGCAGCTGGCGATGCTGCTCGGCGTCTCACGGCAGGCCATCTCGAAATGGGAGTCCGAGAAAGCATATCCGGAAATGGACAAATTGCTGATGATCTGCGACCTGTTCGGCGTAACGCTTGATGACCTGGTGATGGGTGACGTTCGCAGACCGAATTCGGGCATACGTGAATCGACCGCCGATACGTCTACGAATTCCGGGTCGGTCGGGGTTGTGGCCGCAATTGCGCAACCGGTCGGTTTCGCGGCGGCTTCGTCGTCGCTGCGAAACCAGACGGAATCGTCGGCTTCGACGCAAGACGCGCCGACTGCGCTGCAAGCGGATCACCCTGCAGCGACGCCGCGTTCCGCCGCAGCATCGCGCTCTGCAATGCCGCAAGACATGGTCGGCTACGACAGGCATATGAAGATCCACGCATGGCTGACTGCACTTGGCGTCGCCGCGATGATTCTTGGCGTTGCGGCCGGCATGCTATTCGACTCCGAAAACTCAATTATCGGACACAGTCCGATGAATGAATTCCTGACCGCCGCGCCGATTATTCTCGGTGTGATCGTAGGCTGTGCGTTGCTGATTCCTGCCGGTGCCCTGCATGGCGATTTCCAACGGCGTCATCCGTACATTCAGGATTTCTACACGGATGATGACAAGTCGCGCGCAGTCATCGAAAATGGCATCGGTAAGGCCGTGGGTGTGGGGTTGATCATGGTCGGCGTATGCGTGATGGTGTACTGCAACGAGGTACTCGGCGTCAACAACGGATGGCCCGTCAGCATAATGCTGGCACTGGTGGCCGTAGCCGTATTCTGCTTCATCTTCACGGGGATGCGGCTCGATCGCACAAAGCTCGGCAAGTACAATCGCGAAAGCGAAGAGCGCAATGCGGAGGGTGATTCCGCGGAGGATGATTTCGAAAGCCCGTCACAGCCTATGAGTGTGACCGACAAATACTACAACAAACTTACCGGGGCGGTGTGCGGTATCATCATGCTGATTGCAACGGTGATGGCGTTGCTCATGCTGTTCGTGGGCGTCAATGCGAATGCCGCGCTTGGGGGCGATCCTAGTTTTTGGGGAGCTGTTTTCTGGATTCCTTGGCCGATTGGCGGCATCCTGTGTGGCGTTGCCGGCGCAGTCATCCAGTTGCTGAAGTATCGTAACGGCCGACGGTAGGGCGCTGGGATTGCTGGCTGCGAATGGAGTGATGCGGAGCCGTGGGGTTGTGCAGCTGCGGGTTGTGCAGCTGCGGGTTGTGCAGCGCGTGGCATGCGGCTTGTGGCATGCGGGCAGTTGTCTGATGGGTTTGTTTGTCCGATTCTGGTGAATCGGACAAACAAACCCATATCTTTTGCCTTTACCTGACTGATTCTGGAGAATCGGACATTTGGATACCTGATATTGGGGTCTGAATGGCTGATTCACCAGAATCGGACATCTGTGGAATGCGTTGTTCTATTCCAACTAAGACAGTGGTTCCTAGCTGTTATTCGAGACAAATGGTGGATTCGCGTTGGACTAGCTTGCAAGGTAGAGACTTAACACCATGATGGGGGTAACCTTGAATGGCATCTAGCAACATATTTGCTGCTTGGCTTCCAATATCGGTGGCGAGATTATCTATACTCGTGAGTTCCGGTCGGGAGAGAGTGACGATTTCAAACCAATTGTCATGGCCAATGACGGCCACGTCATCTGGCACTCGGATGCCACGTTCTTTGAGAACGTCGATGCAGCCTCGAGCAATCTGGTCATTTTGGCAGACAATGGCATCAAATTGTATGTTCTGGTCGAGTAAAAGACGGGTGGCGCCACGCCCCCAGTCTCCGTGCCATGTGCCATAGCGTAAAGGGCCGGCGAGTTTGAGGCCGGCGTCCGCTAGTGCATTTAATGCTCCTTCGGCACGGTCTGTGGCGGCGGCAAAGGATTCGTCGCCGCCAATGATGGCTATGTGTCTGCGACCGCAGGAAATTAAATGATTGATGGCAAGGCGGCCGGCTCCGGTATTGTCACAGGTAATCGAAGCATCGCTAGGGTCTTCCGACGGAGCGTACGCATATACGACTGGTACGGCTAAATTTTGACCGAGAGAAGGGCGTGGGTCGGTCTCTCGGCCCATCATGATGAGACCATCAACGTTTAACGACAGTAGTTTTTGAATGTGCATTGCTTCAAATGTGGGATCATTGCGCGCATTGGCTAGCAGTACGGAGATTGATTGGGCGCTGCATACGTTTTCTGCGCCCATGAGAATTTGAGTGCAAAATCGGCCTTGCATATCAGAAGTGACTAATCCGATTGTGCCGCTCATGCCGGTCACCAGCGATTGTGCCATAGCGTTGGGTGTGTAGGAGAGTTCTTCGGCGATGCGATGCACCAGATTGCGGGTTTGTTCGCTGACGCGAGGATTGTTATGTAATGCTTTTGATGCAGTTGAAATCGACACGCCAGCTTTTCTAGCTACATCTTCGAGACGTGGTGAAGTCTTTGTTGTTCCTTTTTTCACGTAGTTGCCTTACGGGATTAGGGTTCTTGATGGTTCCTCCGCTAATTATAGCGTTTTCACGAAGTGTGAAAATAATGGTGAAAATAATGCCATATACTATTTTCAAATAGTTTGAAATTGACAGTAAAAAACTATTGTTTTATGATGTGAAAAGGTTTTAACAAATTGGGTGGTTGAAACCAAAGGATGCTCACTCGTCGTTGAGGGAGCGGAAGAAAATTAAGGAGAGTGGTTATGAAATCGCGTAGTTGGACTTTCAGAGCTCTTTCGGGCTTCGTGGCGACCATGCTACTAGCTGCCCCCCTTGCCGGTTGTGGTAGTAGCAATGACGCGACCGTTGCTAAAGACATTCCGGCAGGTGGTACGGATGATGGTACTGAACTGTCATTGTGGGTGCGTGCTGATAAGGAGCGCCAAGCGACTAATGCTGTCGAGGCCTATAACGCTAGCCATAAGAACCAAATCAAACTAGAACTGGTACCTAGTGAAGATATGGAGGGTAAAGTCGGTAGCTCATCACAAACGGATTCGCTGCCAGATTTACTTTCAGGTGACGTTGTGCGTATTCCATATTGGGCGGAGGAAGGTATCTTCACTGATATTACTGGCCAGATTAATGATTTGGACAATTTGTCCGACTTGACCCAAGGGCATATTGACGCCGGTACCGTTGGGGAAGCCAAATACACCCTGCCATTTTTCAATGATATTTCAGTAATGGTGTGGAATAAGGATTTGTATCAGGAAGCTGGTCTGGACCCTGAAAAGGGGCCCTCTACTATTGAAGAATTTGGAGAGCAGGCGAAAGCAGTCGCTGCGCTGAATAAAGAAGGCGTAGCTGGCACTTACGTTGCCGGCCAATGTGGTGGAGCCGCTGTATTTATGACTTTTCCAATGATTTGGGCCAGCGGAGAAGAGGTCATCAGTGAGGGTGGTGATACTTCGCTGCTTGACGGGACGGTTTCGCGGAAAGTATTTTCTATGTACCGTGATCTTGCGAGTACTGCTAACGGTATTGGCGCTGGATCCAAGGAAGAGAATTGTTCGACTTGGACTACACCGTTTGCTAACGGTAAAATCGGCGTGATGCCATATGCTGGAGCGTCTGTCGCTACATTGATTGAAGCTGAACAGTCTGGCGGTCCTCATATTGGAGTCGCGCCGATTCCGGGTATCAAAGAGGGTGAGAGCTCCACTTTCCTTGGCGGTGATGCTATTGGTATCTCTAAGGATTCAAAGAATGCAGCGCAAGCTTGGAATTTCTTGAGTTGGCTAATGTCTGAAGATGCCCAGCAAACAGTATTCGCTGATCATGGTGACACAGCAGCTAATCTTAAAGTGCTTAAAAATGGGTATAAGAGTATGGATGAACGAATCCAAATAGCCAATAGTGTGTTGGACAACGGACGTACTCCTGTGTCTAAGAATTTTAATGAGGCATTTAATGCAGCTGGCTCGCCATTCCAGATTTTCCTGCAGGATCAGGTGTGGGGAGAGGCAAATAAGTTAAAAGCCGATAATCAGTCAATTAGTGATGTATTGGCGCAGTGATACGTAACATTACCCCACCCTTATAGGTTGCGTCTGATGTATTGGTGTGTTATCAGACGCAACCTGCATAATTCAGCAGATTGTGAATTCTAGGGTCATTTTCGGCATCGTTGCAATAAAGGAGAATTCCATGTCTACCCGTTTATCTACCTCACAACGCCGATCCACGGCGGCAATGGTGGAGGCCAAAAGAGGGTGGTTGTACGCCATTCCTGATTGGTTGTTCATCATCGTTTTGTTCTTTGTGCCGATTGTGCTGTTGGTTGTCATGGCCTGTTCGCGTTGGGGCTTGATGGGAGGAAATCGAGGTATCAACTTCCCGGACAACTTTATCAAAGTGTTCTCGCATCCGTTGCTGGGGCATGCAGTGCTGTTCACGTTAGAGTATACAGTGCTTGTCACTGCTTTCTTACTGGCGCTTGGACTTGGCTTAGCGTTGATCGTGCAGGAGAGCACTAAATGGAATAACATGCTGCGCACCTGCTTTCTGCTGCCCTCCGCCACGGGCTTGGCATCGGCCTCGCTGCTGTTCTACGCGATGTATTCCCCGCAGGTCGGACCTGTGACGAAGATATTGAGCTTCTTCGGACTGATGGATTCCAACGGTTCCGTGCTCTCCACTGGACAAAGTGCGTTGTGGGCCACCATCATTGTTATTGTCTGGCGATTTTCCGGTTATTACATGCTTCTGATGATGATCGGCTTGCAGTCAATTCCGGGGGATTTGTACGAGGCGGCGCGCATGGACGGTGCCGGTGCGTGGCGTATCTTCCGTTCCGTCACATTGCCACTAATGAGACCGACCATTGTGATGTGCTTGGTCTATTGCGTGACCGGCTCCATTCTTGCTTTCGATCAATTTTTTATCATTACACGCGGCGGTCCGAACAATTCCACGCTTACGGTAGTGCAACTCATCTATAGTTTCGCCTTCGAATCGAAGAAAGATCTTGGAATGGCGGCTGCATTGTCCCTAATTGTGTTGGTGTTCCTGATGATTATTAATTCGATTCAGATGCGCGGTATGCGCGACAACACTAAGTGAAAGAGGGAGTGAATTATCATGGCTACCCCATTGTGGAAGCGTGTCATCGCCCGCATTCTCGAAGGTCTGCTGGCCTTCGTGTTCCTCGCTCCGTTGATTTGGGTCATAATCTGCTCATTCAGTCCGCAACCTGGCTCATCGCAGGTCGATGGATGGGGCATCAATAACTATTTGACGTTATTTAAGTTCCAGGAAGGACTTTCGGTTTATCTGTTCAACTCAGTGGTAGTTTCCGGAGTGACCGTAGTTTTTTCTGTCATTGTATGCACTATGGCAGGCTATTCGTTCTCTCGGTTTAATTATCCAGGGCGTAATTTTGGCTTTTTGGTGACGCTGTCAATCCTGATGGTACCTTATGCTTCATTGCTCATCCCAATGATGGTGTGGTTCAAGAATATCGGTTTGAACGATTCCCTGCTTGGCGTAGGACTGGTGATTACATTGTTCCAGTTGCCGATGTCAACGTTTATTATGCGCAACGCATTCGATGCCATTCCCAAGGACATGGAAGAAGCTGCCATGGTAGATGGGTGCAACTCATTGCAGGCCTTAATGAAAATTTTGGTACCGGTCGTTAAACCGAGCATGATTACAGTGGGCTTGCTTGCTTTTCTGGAAGCGTGGAACAATTTCATGATTCCGCTGTATCTGAGTTCTTCAGCTAAAGCGACTTTGCCGTTAGCCATGGTTAATATGCGCAGTCAGGCACTTGGTGCTATTGACTATGGCATTACCGAAGCTGGTGTCGTAGTACTGATGATTCCTTGTGTGATTTTGTTCCTTGTTCTTCAGAAGTACTACGTCAAAGGTTTTATGTCAGGTGCCATTAAGGGCTGATAACGATAAATAAGGAAGACAACCGCTATGAAAACAAAGTTGTTTAGCACGCGTCCCAATGTAGAGATCACTTCCGAATTTTGGTGTCGCTACCGCAATCTCATCGTCGACAAAGTATTGCCATATCAATGGGCTGTTATGTCAGACGAGCAAGACGCAAAGCTGCCGGATGACCCCTCGTCTGGCAATTCCTTTGATGGTAATGAAGGGCATACGCTCCGTAATTTGCGCATTGCTGCAGGGCTTGAAAAAGGACATCATACTGGCTATCAGTTTCAAGACTCCGATTTATACAAATGGCTAGAGGCTGTAGCGTATGCGCTACGTTATCGTGAGGATTCTCATCTGCGAGAATTGGCAGATGATTTGATTGACCTCATTTCCCAAGCGCAGGAGCCAGATGGTTATTTGGTTTCGCTATTCCAGATCGATTATCCGCGAGAACGTTTCAAACGACTGCGTCAATCACATGAGCTGTACACCATGGGGCATTATATCGAAGCAGCAGTCGCCTATTGGGAGGCGACGGGTAGCGGTAAAGCGCTCGATATTGCTCGAGGTATGGCCGATTGCATCGACCGAGCATTCGGACCGCAGGAAGGCAAGATTCACGGTGTTGATGGCCATCCTGAGATTGAGGTTGCCCTACCTAGGCTATACGAAGCTACCGGAGAGCCAAGGTATCTTGAGCTTGCGTCTTTTTTTCTGCATGAACGCGGTAAAGATCCAAATTTCTTGGATCAACAGTTTAAGGAGGGTCTGAGTCCGTGCGAAATGCTTAATGAATCAACATTTAGCCATAAGTATTATCAGATTGATAAACCTTTTACGCAACAGACCACCGCTGAGGGTCATGCCGTACGTGTTGTTTATTTATGTGAGGGAGCAGCTCACGTCGCTCATCTCGCTGACGATGAGCAGCTACGTGCAGCGGCTGAACGTTTATGGACAAACATCGTTGACAGACGAATGTATATTACTGGTCAGGTTGGTTCGACACATGAAGGTGAAGCGTTTACCTATGATTATGATTTGCCGAACGATACCATGTATGGTGAAAGTTGTGCCTCTGTAGGCATGGCAATGTTTGCGCGTCGCATGCTCGATATCGAGCAGAAAGGAGAGTACGCCGATGTGCTAGAGAAGCAGTTGTTCAATGGTGCTATCTCTGGCATGTCGCTCGACGGCTCACATTTTTATTATGTTAATCCTCTAGAAGCTGATCCGGCGTTGTCAGCATACAATCCCGATAAGAAGCATGTATTGACGCATCGAGCAGAATGGTTCGGATGCTCTTGTTGCCCGGCGAATATCGCACGTCTGGTGGCTTCGGTGGATCGTTATCTGTACACAGTGACGGATAATACAATTTATGCGCATCAGTTTATTGCCAATCGAGCTTCATTCGGCCATGGAGTGAGTGTTGTGCAAGATAGTGATTTTCCTCGCAGTGGTCATATATCGTGGCATGTGGAGAGTTCCGCCAATACAGATTTCCGTTTCGCGATACGTATTCCTGATTGGGCGGAAGATAACTATGTTTTGCAAATAAACGGCATATCGACTGCGATACCTCCTCGAAACGGGTTCATCACACTGGAGGTGCCTGCTTCATGTATATCGATGAATGTAACGCTGGATTTAGATATGTCTGTGCGGGCCATGCAAGCCAATGAAAATGTGCGGGCGGATGCTGGTAAAGTGGCCTTTATGCGTGGTCCGACGGTATTCTGTGCGGAACAAGTCGACAATACTAACGATTTATGGAAGTATCGAGTTACGCAGGAAGCATTGCGAGGCGGTGCTGTGTCTCAATTCGACGCTGATCTGCTGGGTGGTGTTGAAACGATATGCGTTCCTGCGGTTCTTGATAAGAATAATAATGTCAAAAAGTTATATTATCCGGTGAATCATGATGATGAAGCGGATATGGAATCGGTTAGCCTACGATTGATACCGTATTACGCTTGGGCAAATCGTGAGAATGGGCAAATGCTTGTCTGGCTGAGGCGAGGGGATAAGACTACATGATTGCAGATTCTCACATGCTAAAGCTTGAGCGTTAAACACAGCGGCATCCGGCGCCAAGCAGTTCATGGGATACATCTGACTAGGATGTATCCCATGAACGTATGCGATGGGGGATACTCATTACAGTGATGAAGGTTTTTCAAAACCCCTGATTAAAGTCATTGATGTCAATCCTCATGAGGTGAAAGTGGGCATAGTGACAAATGATAATCAGACGAACTCTCCTAAGTCTTCCATAGTGCCACGCAATCCGTTGCTTGGACATGCGATTTCGCATCGTGGCACGATTATCGGCCTGTGTGCAATCGTGTTGTGGGGGTTCATGGCCGGGCTGGTGCGTCTCGTCGCCGACGCATTCGGTGCAACGCTCGGATCTGCGCTGATCTACACCGTCGGTGGCATGATGCTGATGATCGTACGTCGACCGGCGCCGATTCGTAAGGCGCCACGTAAATATCTGATCATTGGCGGTGCCATGTTCATCGCGTACGAAGCGTCAATCTCATTGTCGATCGGACTCGCCTCAACGGCCGCGCAATCTGTGGAAGTGAGCTTGGTCAACTATCTATGGCCCACACTGCTGGTACTGATGACCGCTACGGTCTCACATAAGCGCGGTGCGGTCTGGAAAGCGCTGCCAGGCGCGATTGTGGCGACAATCGGCGTGGCGATGGCCGTCGGAGGTGAGAGTCTCGACGTACATGAGGCCATGCGTAACATCGCATCGAATCCACTGCCGTATGCATTGGCGCTCGCAGGCGCGTTCATATGGGCAGTGTATGCAACCGTGACACCTGCGATGTCCGACGGCTACGATGGTACGACGATTTTCTTCTGCTGCGTGGCCGCAGTACTGTGGGCGATTCACTTCGCGTCCGGCCAAGGCTGGCCAACATCCATGCCGTCGATAAGCGGATATGTGGCACTGGCGGCCTGTGCACTGTCGATTGCCGGCGGATACGCTTGTTGGGGTTATGGCATGTTGCACGGAAACATGGAGACGCTGGCGGTCGGCTCATATGCCACGCCCGTGTTCTCCACCGCATCTAGCACGGTGCTGCTCGGTGTGGCTTTGGGCGTGCCATTCTGGATTGGCGTGGTGCTGGTGGTGGCGGGGTCGCTGATCAATCTGTGGTTCGCGCGGCGTGCCCGTTAGCCATCTCTCCGCATGTCCGATTCTCCCGAATCAGACAGTCTGATTGGTTCGTGCGCTGTATGAATGTCCGATTCTGGTGAATCAGTCACATACATTCCGTTTTCTGTACCCCGGTTGTCCGATTCTCCAGAATCAGACACATGCGGTGCAGTATGGCAGCATTGGATGACTGATTCACCAGAATCGGACAAACTGGGGCGAACTCCTGTTATTCCCGCTGAAGATTGACAGTCCACCCCCCGTAGCCTCGCGACACGCCCGAAAATGTGGATAACTCCCGTCCTTCGACCACAACCCCTGTTTCTGCTGGCACGTCCACCCGAAATCCCCTATCGTGTGCGCATGAACATGCACAGGAATTCTTCTGCAAGAGCAACGAAAGCTCAGCAGCGTCTAGACGCGATGCTCCGTCAAGCCTATGCGCACCGCCGTCTTGCGGTACCCGAGCAGCCTAAGGATCGCCGTGCATGCCAACGTCGTGTACATACCGGCATGATTATCATGCCGAAGAAGGGCTACTACATCAGTGCGCAGCAGTGGAATGCACTTTCCTACGCCGATCGCATCAAATGGACGCTTCGGACAGTTTGCCACGAACATCCGGACTGGGTGCTGTGCGGTCCGTCCGCTGCCGGTGCGTACGGTTACTCGACCACCCTGCAATTGCAGCGGTACGTGCACATTGCAGTGACGGAACGTTCCAAGGCGGGGCGTCACGGCTTCGTCATCGCACATTTTTACAAGGATCCTCCGCCGACGAAAGTAGTGGACGGCATGCAGGTCACCGCAGAAATTCAGACTATGGCGGACTGTGCGCGGATGCTGGATTTTGAAAATGCGATGATTGTGTGCTGCACAGGTTTGCGCAAAGGTAATCTCACGAAGACGCAACTGCAGGAGTTCGTTGGCAATAAAAGGAAGATCGGCGGAATCATCCGTGCACGTTATGTTGCGGAGCATGCGGAGCCGGCATGCGAGAACGGCGGTGAGGTGGCCGCGCTCGCCGCGATGCTGGAATTGGGATTCGCACAGCCGCAGGCGCAGGTTACTTACGTAAGTCCGTTGGATGGTCGCAATATCAGGGCTGATTTTTCATGGGAACGTGACGATGGCAGCATTGTGGTCGGTGAGTTGGATGGTCGGCAGAAGTATGTGGACCCGTCCATGACGGTCGACGGTGACACGGTTGATGTGATTTTGCGAGAGAAGGACCGTGAAAGTGAACTGAATATGCTGAAAATTAACGTCGTAAGATTCCAGATGGAGCATGTCCGATCCCGGGAACCATTGCGGCGTCGGCTTGACGCGGCTCGAGTGCCACGTGACCTATGTGCTTATGCCTCGCCGTTCGCGGGATTCCGAAGCACCGCCTACTAGAAGCGTGGCAGTTCCTGTCCTGTTCCTCTTTCTCTTTGTTCTTTCCTGATTCTGTTCGCACACGAGCCGTGCCCGCTTGGCTTATAGCGCCACCGGATGAATCCGGTCCTTTGGCATGCCTGATCCGTGGGAATTTCAACCGGTTCTGGTGGCGTGTGGTCGTAGCGGGGCCTTCCTTTGTGTCCGATTCTGGTGAATCAGCCATCCGCACACCTTTAATCATGTTCTGTGTGTCCGATTCTGGTGAAACGGACAAACAGAACGCTGGTTACCTCTCCGCCTTGGCTGATTCACCAGAATCGGACACACAGAGGGGGAAGACAGCCAAACGCCACGGCGGGAAGACTACCTCAGCGCCCGCCCCGCGGAACCTAGCTGCCTGCAGGCCTCGACCACACGTGCGGCCATCGAGGATTCGGCCTCACGGCCCCACGAGCGTGGATCGTAGAACTTCTTATTGCCGACTTCACCATCAATCTTCAGCACGGAATCGTAATTGCGGAACATGTGTCCTGCGATTGCACGTGAGAACGCATACTGCGTATCCGTATCAATGTTCATCTTGACCACGCCGTAGCTAACCGCTTCCGCAATCTCAGCCGCCGACGATCCGGAACCGCCGTGGAACACCAGGGGGAACGGCTTGCCTTCCGGCATGTCCGGCAGCGCACAAGTGGAAACGTGTGCGGCATCAACGCTTCCCAGGCGTCCGTCATGCGCGGCCGCCCATACTTCGGACTGAATGTCGTGCAGTAATCGTGGACGCAACTGCACTACGCCCGGCTTGTATGCGCCATGCACGTTGCCGAAGGTGAACGCGGCCATATAACGGCCGTGTTCACCCAACCCCAGTCGTTCCGCCACGCGCACGCCATCGGCGGGCGTGGAGTACAGTTTGTCGTTGATTTCCGCGGAATGGCCGTCCTCTTCGCCGCCGACCGCGCCAATCTCAATTTCGAGCACGGTGTGCGCCTTCACGGACTTTTCCAGCAGCTCCTCGGCGATGTCAAGATTCTCTTCCAGCGGAACCGTCGAGCCGTCCCACATGTGGGACTGGAACGTCGGCTCTTCACCGTGCTTGACCTGCTCCGCCTCATGCGCAAGCAGCGGGCGGACCCATTCATCCAGATATTGTTTGGCGCAATGGTCGGTGTGCAGTGCCACCGTAATGTTCGGATAGTGTGCGGCCACCTCATGCGCGAATGCGGCGAATGCGAGCGAGCCGACCACACGATTGTTGACCGATTGTCCGGAGAAATATGCGGAACCGCCCACCGACACCTGGATGATGCCGTCGGATTCCGCCTCGGCGAAACCCTGCAACGCAGCGTTCAGCGTCTGCGTGCTGGTCACATTGATTGCGGGATATGCGTAGCCGCCACGACGTGCGGCATCCAGCATCTCGGCATAACGTTCAGGAGTTGCGATAGTCATGTCTCCATTATGTCTCGTTTTGTGACACTTTGGTTTTCTCATTGTGGTTTTGCGGGCCTCCGGCGGTCGGATCGTTTGCCGGCGCGGCAACGTCGCCTACAATTGCGGTAATCCCAATACGACGTCACGGCAATAGCAGCGAAAGAAGCCAGCATGACTTTGGAAGACGATATTGAAGAGCTGTCTTTTGAGGATAGCGTCCGTCCGCCGCGCAAACATCACACTTGGTTGCGCGTCATACTTGCGATGTTGCTGACCGTACTGGTCGCAGGAGGCGCAACGGGCGGCTGGTATCTGTGGAACTATCATTTGCGCCGCATTCCGGTTACCGTCAATCGTGTCGACCGTCTCGTTCGCATCGACAGCACGATTGCGACCCTGCTCCATGACAACGATGATTTCAACGCCAAGCCAGGCCGTCTGCTGGATATCACCGGCAAGGTCCTCGACAAGCGCGGCGGTGGAGCGATCATCGTGAAACGTAATGGCGCCGCCGTGGCAACCGCGCAACTTGGCAGCACACGTATGGCCGACAACGACGTAATCACCGTGGAATCCGGTAAGGATCAGACCGAAGCGCATACGGTACGGTACGACACCGTCAAATACGGTACCGACATCAATCTCAACAATGGGCCGCTGCAGGAAGTCAAACAACTCGGCAAGGACGGTATGAAAGAGATTTGGGTCGGGCGGAGATCCAAGAAGGAAGTCGACAAGGGATTCAAGAAGGAACCGCAGAATCTGGTGGTACAGTCGCGTTCGCCACGACCGGCCGGACGTAAGGTAATCGCATTGACGTTCGACGACGGGCCAAGCCAATACAGCGACGCGATTCTGGACATACTCAAGGAGAAAGGCGTGAAGGCGACGTTCTTCGACGTCGGCGAAAGCTCCGCGCAATACCCGAAGCAGGAGAAGCGCATGCTTGCAGAAGGTCATCAGGTGGCGAGTCACAGCAACACGCATCCATACATGCCGAAGATGGGGCGTGACGAGTTGCGCGCGGAGATCACGGCAGGGTTTGACAATCTGAAGAAGGCATCCGGACTGGAAACGAAGGTGATGCGTGCCCCATATGGTGCGTTCGGCGTGGAACAGTGGAAGCAGTGCGCCGACCTGCTTGACATGAACGTGCTGTGGGATATCGATACGGAGGATTGGAAGATGCCCGGTGCGCAGGCCATTCATGATGCGGTGTTGAACAATGCGCATAACGGCGCGGTGGTGCTGATGCATGACGGCGGCGGCGACCGGTCGCAGGACGTGGAGGCGTTGCCGGGGATTATCGACGATCTGAAGAAGCAGGGGTACGAGTTCGTGACTGTCGAGCAGCTGAGTGAGATGTAGAGCCTGGGGTGGATGGCGCCGGACGGGGTCGTGTGTTGCGGCGCTGCCGGGATTCCGTTTGTCCGATTCTGGTGAATCAGCCAAATAGCGTGCCTCGCTGTGCGCCTGAATGTCCGATTCTCCAGAATCGGACAGATGAGGGGTGAAAAGGCGGGCGTGCATGGCTGATTCACCAGAATCGGACAAACAGGATTGGCGACCCGCAGTAGAGGGCTCAAGGTACGCTGTTTTCGGCGGAATAAGGCGACAGCGTGGAGGTGCGTTATGCCGGGTATCGTGTTGATTGGCGCTCAGTGGGGCGACGAGGGTAAAGGCAAGGCCACCGATCTCATCGGTACCAAAGTCGATTACGTTGCACGCTTCAACGGCGGCAACAATGCAGGCCATACCGTGGTGGTCGGAGACGAATCGTACGCACTGCACCTGCTGCCATCCGGCATCATCAGTCCGACGGCGACCCCGGTCATCGGCAACGGTGTCGTGGTCGATCCCGAAGTACTGTTCGAGGAGATCGACGGCCTTGAAAGCCGCGGCGTGGACTGCTCCCGACTGTTGGTGAGCGAAAGCGCACACATCATCGCGCCGTATCATCGTGTACTCGACAAGGTGACTGAACGCTTCCTCGGCAAACATAAGATCGGCACCACCGGCCGTGGTATCGGTCCGGCTTACGCTGACAAGATCAATCGTGTCGGCATCCGCGTGCATGACCTGTTCAACGCTGAGCATCTGCATGACAAGGTCGAGGCGAGCCTGCATCAGAAGAATCAGATGCTGGTCAAACTATACAATCGTCGTCCGATTGATGTGGACCAGACCACCGACGAGCTGCTTAAGCTCGGTGAACGTCTGAAGCCTTACGTTGCCAATACTTCCTTGGTGTTGAACAAGGCGCTTGACGAGGGCAAGACCGTATTGTTCGAGGGCGGCCAGGCCACCATGCTTGACGTGGACCATGGCACCTACCCGTTCGTGACATCCTCCAACCCGACCGCCGGCGGTGCCTGCACTGGCACCGGCGTTGGACCGACCAAGATCACCCGCGTGATTGGCGTCTCCAAAGCATATGTGACCCGAGTCGGTGAGGGACCGTTCCCGACCGAGCTGTTCGGTGAGGATGGCGACTGGCTGCGTGCCCAAGGCCACGAATACGGTGTGACTACTGGTCGTCCGCGTCGTTGCGGCTGGTTTGACGCGGTCGTGAATCGTTACGCATCCCAAGTCAACGGTCTGACCGATATCGTGCTCACTAAGCTTGATGTGCTTACAGGTCTTCAAGAGATTCCGATTTGTGTGGCTTACGACGTAAATGGTGAACGCCACGACGATATGCCGACCGATCAGGCTGAATTTGCCGTCGCGAAGCCCATTTACGAGACCATGCCGGGCTGGACCGAAGACATTTCCCAAGTGCATGATTTCAACAATCTGCCGCAAACCTGCCAGGATTACGTCAAGCGTCTTGAAGAGCTGTCCGGATGCCGCATTTCCGTGATCGGCACCGGCCCGCAGCGCGATCACATCATTCAGATCAATTCGCTCGTCGACTGATTCCCGCTGCGCTTCATTGGTAGTGTACGTATGATTGGTGTCGGCAGGTGTACGCCTGTCCGGCACCTTTTTTATCCCCTATTTGTCTGATTCTGGAGATTCGGACAAACAACTGGTGATCTGACATCCTTGTTTGTCCGATTCTGGTGAATCGGACATGCGTGGGCGAGTTTGGATGCGTATGTGTCTGATTCTGGAGATTCGGACACATGGGGGTTGATATTGGAGGCGCGACTGGCTGATTCACCAGAATCGGACAGTCTGTGTGAAGACGTAACGGGCAAGGAGACGGGAGCGCAATGCGATGAGTTCGATTCCGACCATCGACAGGCTGATTCCACGCTTCGACCATCTGAAATGGAAGATGGCCGCGGCCGGCGTTGCTGTTGGTCTGATTTCCGGCTTGTTGGTGGTTGTTTACCGTCTTGGTATCGAATATGGCACGGATTGTGCACGTTGGATGTACGCGCAGATCCGTAACCAGCCGTGGCTGCTTGTGCCGTGGATGGCTGCGGCCGCTGGCAGCGCCCTGCTTATCGCTTGGATGGTTGACAAAGAGCCGATGGCCGGTGGCAGTGGCATTCCTCAAACCAATGGTGTGGTGATCGATGGTTTGAAGATGCGTTGGCAGAGCATTTTGCCGGTTCGTTTCGTTGGTGGTCTGCTGGGGTCGCTGTTCGGTCTGTCGCTGGGCCGTGAGGGGCCGTCCATTCAAATCGGCGCGTCTGGAGCGCAGTTTCTGTCGCATCGTTTGCGTGGGCGGCGTCGTGAGGATGCGCAGGAGCACTATCTGGTGTCCGCTGGTGCCGCTGCCGGCCTTTCCGCCGCGTTCAGCGCCCCGCTTTCCGGCATGATGTTTGCGCTTGAAGGTATTCATCGTAGTTTTTCGCCCACTATTTTGATGGGTGCGACCGCTGCTTCGCTGACCGCCGATTTTGTTTCGAAATATTGTTTCGGACTGCGTCCTGTGTTGGATTTCGGCGCTGTCGGGCAACTGCCTCTTGCCGAATACATTTGGTTGATTCCGCTGGGGATCGTCGCCGGTCTGGTCGGTTCGCTGGTGAACCGTTCCCTGCTTGGATTGCAGACGTTATATGGCAAGCTGCCTGCGTGGATTCGCCCGATGGTTGCCATCGCGATCGCGTTGCCGGTCGGCATCTGGCTGCCGGACGTGCTTGGCGGCGGATCGAATCTCATCGCATTGTCCGAAAAGGCCGAATCGGGCATTGGTATGTTGTGCATATTGTTTGCGGCGAAGATGATTTTCACCAGCACCAGTTTTGGTTCCGGTACCCCCGGTGGCATTTTCATGCCGATTCTGGCAATCGGCTCATTGGCTGGTGGCATCTGCGGCGAGGCTGCACGTCAGTTTTGCGGATTGCAGTCGCAGTCCGTGGCTGTGTTCGCGGTTTGTGTGATGACGGGTACGTTGGCCGCTTCCGTAAAGACTCCGATTACTTCGATTTTGCTGGCTGTAGAGATGTCGGGTACGTTGACGCACATGCTGCCGATTGCGGCATCGGCCTTCATCGCGCTTCTTGTCTCCGATTTGCTGCGTACCAGGCCGATTTATGGCGAACTGTTGGCACGGTATATGAAGGCGCGAGGCATGGAATCAACCGTTGTGAGCCAGGTCGGCAGCGGTGTGATGGAACTTCCGCTGGAGATGGGTGCCGAAGCGGAGGGCAAGCGCGTACGTGACGTGGCATGGCCGTCAGGCTGTCTGATTATCGGATTGCGTCGTGGCGAGCGTGAGATCGTGCCGCGCGGTGATACTACGCTGCGTGCCGGTGATTATTTGGTGGTGCTGTTCAGTGGCGAGGAGGAACGCAAGGTGCGTCTCGCCATGCGTCGGCTGTGCGATGTCGGACTGTGAGCGCCCTACACGGCTGTCCGATTCTGGAGATTCGGACATCTGTGGGCGTTGCAGAGGGCATTACGTGTCTGATTCACCAGAATCGGACACGTGGTCGGATTGCGTCGTGGCAGCGTGTACACTCGTGCAATGTCGGGAAGACGGTATCTGCGACTGGTGCATCGTTGTGTGACCAGTCGCGAGAACGGTGTGGTTCATGAGTGAGCGTCTGAAAGTTTTGGAATAAGGGAGCGACATGGAATCGCAGACACGGGGTCCGTTGCATGGCGGACAGGCGGATGACGAGCCCAAGCCGCCCAGGCGGCTAGGCGCGGGGGAGGACCCGAATCCGGCGACGCAGGCGATCAGCGTGGTTGAGGCGGCCAACGCTGATGCTCAACCTCAAGGTGCGGCTGCGGCTTCCAATCCTCCTCAGATTCCTCTCGCCCCGTTAAAGCGTGTGCAGGCACGATTCAATCCTCTGGCCGACGGACTGATGTATCTGGTGGTGTTCGTCGGCGGTTTCGTCGGCGTGGGACTTCGTCGCGTGCTTGATGAGATGATGCCGGCGGCTGAGGGACAGCCGTTCGTACCGGGCACCTTCGTGTCGAATATGCTTGCCTGTTTCCTGTTCGCCATGCTGGTTGAATACATGGCGGTCGCTTCATGGTGGCCCCGCCGCATGCGTCAGATCGCCAGTCGCGGCATTGGTCTGGGGATGCTCGGAGGGCTTTCCACCATGTCCGGGCTCATGTTGGAAACCATGGAAGGAATGAGCACACATCATGTGACGGGTGCATTGTTGTATCTTGCAATCAGTTTCGTCGGAGGCATGATTGCGTCTGTGGCGGGCCTCGGGATTATGCAGTTGCTGCTGGCGCGCCGCACCCGCAGAGCCGTACGTGAAGCATTACGTTTGTCCGATTCTGGTGAATCGGACAAACAGGGGGCTGACAGACACTCACGTTTGTCCGATTCACCAGAATCGGACAACTTGACGATGAGGAAGGGGCTGGCCGAAGGGTATACGCAGGTGAAAGTGGCCGATATGGCGCATTCCGCCGCTCAAGCCGCGTTGGAGGCGGCTGCGGCGGCGCAGGCGGCTGCGACCACGGCCGCGCGGGCCGCGCAATCCGAATCTGTGGAATCGCAGGAATCCCCAGGGTTGGCGGAGCTTGCCGACGCGACGCGGCGGAATAGTCCTGTACCGTCCGTGAATCCGCCGAGTTTCGAACCCAAGCCGATCACTGCGGAGATTCCGCTGGTCGCCGATCCGACCACGGGGGAGGTGCGCTGATGATGTGGCTGCTTTGCTTCTTCGGCGGCATCGGGGCCATGGCCCGTTATGTGCTTGATGTGTCGATTCAACGTAGCTGGAATCGTTCCTTCCCGTTGTCCACGCTGGTGATCAACGGTATCGCCTCGTTATGTGCGGGCATTGCGATGATGTCATATTATGCGCAATCGGTGGATTCTCAGACCGTCATGCTGTTCCTGACCGGTTTTCTGGGCGGGTTTTCCACGTTCTCGACGGCCATCAATGAAGTGCTGTCATTGATTCGCAAGAAGCGTTTCGCGATGGCGTTGGGGTATGGCGTGGCGACGGTTGCGGTGCCGCTCGTGTGCGTCGCATTGGGTTTCGGATTGGCTTCGCTCGCCCGTTGACAAACGTCAGGCGCGGCAAAATGTCAGATGCGCGAGAATGCCGAAAAATCGGGCAAAAACGTTGTTTTGCCGGCAATCATGTCCCATTTTCCGACAGCGGTTGACCATTCCGGCACCATAGCCAATCCGTCTGAGAGAGCTCTCCGCCGACCTTCCCGCGTAATTTCCGTGTTACAACTCCGGCGTGAGAGTAACCTTCCGGAAATCTGAGTGCAACTGAGAACGCCGTTTCTTCTCCTACGTTGTGGAAACAACAAGAGAGGAAATCCTATGACAGCCGTATCTCACATTGCACGGCATCGTCGATCGGGAATCGTAATACTATGTTCGATCTTCGCCGCTCTTTCGATGCTATTCATTCTGCCACCCGACTCAGCCATGGCGGCCGACGCCGTGGATGTCTGCAATCCGACTTCCGACAACGGTTGCGTCAACGGCATTCTGCAGGATGCCGACAAGAAAGCGATTGCGGATATCACCGTGAAGCTTTCCGGTACGGAAGAAGCGGAAACAACAACCGATGCCGACGGCAAGTGGGCGTTTTCAGTCAAGGATGACGGCGATTACACCGTCACCATCGACGAATCCGTGGCCGAAGAGCACGGATTGAAGTCGAGCAGCGCCACGGTGACCATCAAGAAAGCCAGCTTCGACAAGCAGCGCGGCGTGGTCCGCTTCGACCAAGTCAACGACTCCGCATCCTCTGGCAGCTCGTCCTCCGACTCGGCCAAATCCGGCTCCGACAGCTCCAGCTCCTCAGGCACCGCAACGGTATCAAAGAAGAAGGCCGGCTCCAACATCGGCAAGCGCATCTGGCAACAGCTGTACTCCGGCATCATCTTCGGCCTGATGCTTGGCCTGATGTCAGTCGGCATGAACCTCGTCTACGGCACCACCGGCCTGCAGTCGTTCTCGCACGGTGAGCAGGTGACGCTCGGCGGTCTCATGGCATATGTCGGCACGCAGATGCTGCACATGCCGGTCGTGGCCTCCGCCATTTTCGCCATCGTCATCGGCGCAATCACAGGTCTCATCCAAAACGAAATCGTATGGGGCCCGCTGCGCCGCCGCCATGTCGGCACCATGCAGCAGATGATCGTCACCATCGGCCTGTCGATGGCATTGCAATACACGTTCCAGTTCTTCTTCGGCGGTGACATCAAGGGCATCGTCAAATCGGTGCCGGACAGCTTCCAGCTCGGCCCGATCACGACCGACATGCCGACGTTGCTGTCCGCGCTAATCGCCATCTGCGTGATCATCGGCGTCACATTGTTCCTCTACAAGACCCGTCTCGGCAGGGCAACGCGAGCCGTGTCCGACAATGCGGCGCTCGCAGCGGCTTCCGGCATCAACGTGGACCAGGTGGTACGTGTCGTCTGGATCCTGTCATGCTCCATGGCCGCACTATCCGGCGTGCTGTTGGGCATCTATCTCAACGGCATCTCCTGGAACACCGGAGCGACCCTGATCCTGCTGATGTTCGCGGCCGTCACGCTCGGCGGCCTCGGTACCGCCAACGGCGCACTCATCGGTTCGCTGGTCATCGGCATCGTGGCGGACATGAGCTCGCTCGTCATCCCCAACGACATGCGTTACGCCAGCGCGCTGGCAATCCTCATCATCGTTCTGCTGGTGCGCCCGCAGGGCATCTTCGGCAAGCAACAAAGGGTGGGCTGATTCATGGACATCATGACAATCATCTCCAATGCGGCGGGCGAGCTGATCGCCCCGACCACGGCGGCATACGTACTCGCCGCCATCGGTTTGAACATTCACTTCGGTATGACGGGCCTGATGAACATGGGTCAGGCAGGCTTCATGCTGCTCGGCGCGTACGGCTTCGCAGTCACGCAGTCGATGGGCTGCAACCTGTTCGCCTCCGTATGCGCGGCGCTCGCTCTTGCCGTCATCTACGCACTGCTGCTTGGCATTCCGACGTTGAAGCTCGGCCCTGACTATCTAGCCATGGTCACGTTGGCTGCCGCGGAAATCATCCGTATCATCGGCAGGTCGACGGCCATGACGAATCTCACCGGCGGTTCCGCCGGCATTTCCCCGCAGGATTTCACGGAGAAGTTCGAGGCGCTTTCCCCGCTGCCCGATGGTTCGACCACGTTCCTGCTGTGGACCTACAGCAACAACATTGCGAACTCCTGGTGGCTTCGCATCGTGGCCTGGATTCTGGTGGCAATCGCGGCGTTCCTGTGCTGGCGTTGGTTCCACTCGCCGTGGGGGCGCATGCTCAAGGGCATCCGCGAGGATGAGAACGCGATCCGTTCGCTCGGCAAGCCGGTTACGAAATACAAGATGGAATCGTTGATTCTCGGCGGTCTGTTTGGCGCGATGGCAGGCATCATCTTCGTGCTGCCGCGTTCCGTGCAGCCGGATTCGCTCGGTCGTACCGTCACCTTCTATGTGTGGACGATTCTGCTGCTGGGTGGCGCGGCCACGATTCTTGGCCCGGTACTGGGCTCCTGCGTGCTGTGGGTATTGCTCACCTTCGTCAAGGAGGTCATGCGTAATACGGTTCCCGAAACCCTGATCTCCTCCAACCAGATCGAAGCCCTTGGCTGGGTGATCGTCGGCGTCGCGCTGATGTGCCTGGTGATCTTCAGGCCACAAGGCTTGTTGGGCGACCGAAAGGAGTTGGCTTTCCATGCCTGATACAACGAATACTCAACAGCCCGCCGTGTCGTCTTTCCCTCAGCCGGGCGTCCCGTTCCATGATCTGACGAAATGGGCCACCAAGGCGCCAGAAGGTGAAACCCTGATCTCCACCGCTTACAGGGACAAAGTCACCGAGGATCTCAGGTTCGTGGAGAACAAGCCGGGCGTGCATAAGCCCGATCCGATTCTGATCGCCGACAACGTGACCCGCAAATTCGGCGGCATGACCGCCGTGGACGTGGGCCACTTCGAGATCGAACGCCACGGCATCACTGCGTTGATCGGTCCGAACGGTGCCGGCAAGACCACGTTCTTCAATCTGATGACCGGCTTCGATACGCCGAATACCGGCACTTGGCAGTTCGACGGCAAGGACATGGCCCACGTGCAGCCTGAGAAGGTGGCACGTATGGGCATGGTCCGCACATTCCAGCTGACGAAGGTCATGAGCCGTCTGACCGTGCTTGACAACATGCTGCTTGGTGCGCCCGTGCAACCAGGTGAGGGCATGTTCCGTGCGCTGTTTCCCGGAATGTGGAAACGTCAGGAGAAAGAGAACGTTGAAAAGGCGGAAGCGCTATTGGAACGCTTCCTGCTGATCAAGAAGAAAAACGATTATGCGGGCGCGCTTTCCGGAGGCCAACGCAAACTGCTGGAGATGGCACGTGCGCTGATGTCGGATCCGCAGCTGGTGATGCTTGACGAACCGATGGCCGGCGTGAATCCGGCGTTGAAGCAGTCGCTGCTCGACCACATCATGGCATTGCGTGAGGAAGGCACGACGGTGCTGTTCGTGGAACATGACATCAACATGGTGCGTCATATCGCCGATTGGGTCACCGTGATGGCGGAAGGCAAGATCGTTGCCGAAGGTCAGCCGAAGAGCGTGATGAGCGATCCGGCTGTGATCGACGCCTATCTGGGTGCGCATGCCAATGTGGACCTGGGTGACGATTCCGTGCTTGAAGATTTGAAGGAGGCCTGAGATGAGCGACATCGTAAGCGTCACCGATCCGGCAGGTTTGTCCGATTCTCCAGAATCGGACATCCAGACGGGGAATCCGGTGGTCTCTGTGTCCGATTCTGGAGAATCGGACATTCAGGAGGGGAATGTTGGTTCCCAGTTGTCCGATTCTGGAGAATCGGACACGCAGGGTGGGAGCGCGGACGGTTTGACCCGTGCGCAGATCCACGTGGGAGAACCCGATGGCGAGCCCCTGCTGGACGCGGTCGATCTGATCGCCGGGTACATTCCCGGCGTGAACATCCTCAACGGTGCCTCCCTTACCTTGCATGAGGGCGAAATCGTCGGCATCATCGGTCCGAATGGCGCCGGCAAGTCCACATTGCTCAAGTCGCTGTTCGGTCTGGTGCATATCCACTCCGGAAAGCTGTTGTTGAAGGGCGAGGACATCACCAACCTGCGTGCCGACAAGCTTGTCTCTCGCGGCGTCGGTTTCGTGCCGCAGACCGAAAACGTGTTCCCCAGCCTGACCATCGCGGAAAACATGCATATGGGCGCATTCCAGGCGCCGAAGCTGTTCAACGAGCGGTTCGACTACGTGTGCTCCATCTTCCCCAAGCTCGGCCAACGCAAGAACCAGCTTGCCGGCCAGCTTTCCGGCGGCGAACGCCAGATGGTGGCCATGGCCCGCGCCCTGATGATGAAGCCATCCGTACTGTTGCTGGATGAGCCTTCCGCAGGTCTGTCCCCGATGTTGCAGGATGAGACCTTCATCCGCGTGCGTCAGGTCAATAAGGCCGGTGTCTCCGTGGTTATCGTCGAACAGAACGCCCGTCGTTGCCTGCAGATCTGCGATCGTGGCTACGTTCTCGACCAGGGCCGTAACGCATATTCCGGCAAGGGCCGTGACCTGATGGAAGATCCGAAGGTCGTTTCCCTCTACCTCGGCAATCTGGAAGAGGAGGTGGAAGAGGAAGGGAGATGAAGTGACGGCAGAACTCTGGGAATCACGGAACGGAGCGCATGCCGCCTTTCTCGCCGCTCGCCGCTCGATGTACCTTCGTACGCCTTCGGTCCCGAATGGCGGTCTGCGCACGCGTTCCGCGGTTTCCTCCATGAGCCGGAACCTTGAGTCCCTGAGCCCGGGCTTTCTTCCGTAAGCGAGGACCTCGAGTCCCAGCCAACCGCCGGCGTACCGGGAATCCTACCTCCGCCGGCGGTTCAGCCATGCCTAAAAACCGTTGGAAATCCTTGTGTTTCCAACAGTTTTCGGGCTTCATCTCAGGTTAACTTTATGCACACACTTTCGGTTTGCAGGGTTTCTATATTCCGAAGTAAAGGTTGCGAACGGTCGAGAACAATCAAGACGATCGCAATCGTCACCAAGGGTTCGGCATTCGGCCGAATCAAGAGAGGAAATGGTGATTCGCATGAAGCATATCAACATGAAGAGCATGAAGAAGCTGTCGATCACGACGACCGCCGTGATCGCCGCCGCAGTGATGTCGCTCGCCGGCTGCGGCTCGAGTTCCAGCGGTTCCGACAGCACTGCCAGTTCGTCGGATTCCAGCGCCAAGACCACCAAGTTCGTGCTTGGCGGACTGTGGCCGGAAACCGGTTCCCTGGCCTATCTCGCACCTCCTGAACTGGCCGCCGAGAAACTTGCGGTCAAGGATATCAACGATGCAGGCGGCGTACTTGGCAACGACGTCACCACCGTCGATGCCGACACCTCCGATGCGGACCATGCCGATCAGAACACGTCCGCCGCGCAGTCCGTGCTCAGCAAGAATCCGTCGTTCGTCATCGGCCCGGCTTCCAGCTCCGTGGTCAAAAACACGTACAAGTCCATCACCTCGCAGAACGTTCCGATGCTGTCGATGGGCGCCACTTCGGCCAGCTTCTCCGGCCTGTCCGACTACTTCTTCCGTACCGTCGCCCCCGATACCGTGCAGGGTGCCGTGATGGGCAACCTCATCGCCCAGGATGGCGTGCAGAAGCTCGCCATCGCGGTCTTCAACGACGAATACGGCACCGGTCTGCGCGACACGGTCGTCAAGACCGCCGGTGACGCGGGCGTCGATATCGTTTACGGCGAGAAGGATACCTTCGATCCGACCGAAACGAACTTCTCTTCGATTGCCACCGCCATCAAGGCGTCCAACCCTGACGCGACGCTCGTCATCGCCTTCGATCAGACCAAGCCGCTGCTCAAGGCCCTCGCCTCCGCCGGTGTGGACATGAGCAAGCTGTATTTCGTCGACGGCAACACCTCCGATTATTCCAGCGAGCTTGATGCCGGCCTGCTCAAGGGCTCGAAGGGCACCATCCCTGGCGTCAACCCGTCCGATGACTTCATCAAGCGTCTCGAATCCACCGGCGTGGATCTGAAGAACACCACCACCTATGCCGCCGAAACTTACGATGGCATCATTCTCGCAGCCCTCGCCGCGCAGAAGGGCGGCAGCGCCGACGGCAAGACCATCCAGGCCAATATGGCGGCGGTCTCCGGCGCGGACGGCGGCGAAAAGTGCGATTCCTACAAGGCATGCCTCGCCCTCCTCAAGGACGGCAAGGACATCCAGTACCAAGGCCAGACCGGTATCGGACCGTTCAACAAGAACAATGATCCGAGCTCCGCGAACATCGGCGTCTACACCTTCGACGGCGACAACAAGCCGGTCTTCGACCACACCCAGTCCGGCGACGTTCCGACCGACTGACAGTAGGTTGTGACGGCGGCCGACAAACGTAAGATGCGCGGTCGCCGTCGGGCCTCAATCGCAAGAATCCGCATAATTCCAGATAGCGCAATCGTGGTATCCGCAGGAATTTGCGGATTCTTGCTTGCCCGCGGCAATAATCACGACAATAAACGACAGTACAGAGACAAGAGGAAGTGACGATAATGAAGAAGAGTAATTCCAGGAAGACCCTGATTACGATTACCGCGGCGGCGGCCGCGCTGACGATGATGCTGTCCGGCTGCGGCTCGTCTTCGTCCAGCTCGAGCGACTCATCCGCCTCATCCACATCCGATTCCGGCACGTTCATGGCGGCAGGCCTGTTCCCGCTCACCGGCTCCATGGCGTACCTCGGCCCGGCCAATATCGCCACCATGAAGCTTGCGCAGAAGGACATCAACGATGCCGGCGGCGTACTCGGCAAAGACATCGAAATCACTTCGGCCGACACTTCGGACGCGGACCATGCCGACCAGAACACGTCGTCGGCGCAGTCGGTGCTCGCCAAGAACCCGTCCGTCGTGGTCGGCCCGCCGTCCAGCTCCGTGGTCAAGAACACCTACAAGCAGGTCACGTCCGCGAAGGTGCCGATGATCTCTTCGGGTGCCACGTCCACTGCTTTCTCCGGCCTGAACGACTACTTCTTCCGCACCATCCCGCCGGACACCGTACAGGGTGCCGTGCTGGGCCAGATCATCGCACAGGACGGTGTGAAGAACCTTGCCATCGCGGTCTTCAACGACGAATACGGCACGTCCCTGCGTGACGTGGTCGTCAAAACCGTGGAGGATGCCGGCGTGAAGGTCGTTTATGGCGAGAAGGATACCTTCGATCCGACCGAAACCAACTTCTCCTCGATGGTGACCAGCATCAAGGCCTCTAATGCGGATGCCACGCTGGTGATCGCCTTCGATCAGACCGTGCCGCTCGTCAAGGAACTTGCGACCCAGGGCATCGATACCCACAAGCTGTACATGACCGACGGCAATACCGTCGACCACTCCGAGGACTTCGATGCCGGTCTGCTGGAAGGTTCCGTCGGCACCATCCCGGGCGCCCATCCTACCGACGAATTCCAGAAGAACGTCAAGTCCTTCAACTCCAAGGTCACCGACTTCACCTACACCGCCGAAACCTATGACGCCATCGTGCTGGCGGCGCTCGCGGCCCAGAAGGGCGGCGCGACGGACGGCGAGACCGTGCAGAAGAACCTTATGGCGGTCTCCGGTTCCACCAAGGGCGAGGAATGCGATTCCTACAAGGCTTGCCTGGCGCTGCTCAAGGACGGCAAGGAAATCCAGTACAAGGGCCAGACCTCCATCGGCGCATTCAACGATGCGCATGATCCAAGCTCGGCTTCCATCGGCGTCTACAAGTACGATGCCGACAACAAGCCGGTCTTCGACCACTCTCAGGAAGGTTCCGTGCCTACGGCCTGATCGTGGCGCCGCACCTGAGTTACAGGTGCGAATCATGACCAAACGAGACGCGCGGTGCGAAGCGGGCGACAATCGTCGTCAGGCTTCGCACCGCTTTCGTATGCCGCGACCTCATGCTCTCGACGACCGTCTCGACCGAACGTACAACGATGCACACACCGGTCGCTAAACCGGTTCGATACTATGTACAATGAGCATGATAGCGGCTGCGCAAAGGAGTATGAACATGGTCGGCATGCGCGATGTGGCGAAGAAGGCCGGAGTCTCATTGAGCACCGTCTCGTTGGTGGTGAACGGCACGGGATATGTGTCCGACGATATGCGTGACCGGGTGCAGCGTGCCATGAACGCGCTGAATTATGTGCCGAACGAACTGGCGCGCAATCTATACCACAATCGCACCAATATGGTCGGCGTGATCGTGCCGACCATCCGGCACCCCTTCTTCGCCACGTTCACGGCCAGCTTGCAGCATATGCTCGCCGGGCAGGGACTGAGCACCATGCTGTGCTCCACCGCAGATGCCGAGAACGGCGAAGCCGAATATGTGGAAATGCTGCGCCGACATATCATGGACGGCATCGTAATGAGCGCCCATACCGCGCATACGCCTGATTATTGGACGTCCATTCATCGCCCGATCGTTGCGTTCGACCGTGTGCTGGGGGATGGCATCCCCTCGGTCGGTTCCGATCATGAACAGGGCGGCCGTCTGATTGCCGATCTGCTCATTCGCACCGGTGCGCGTCATGTGGTGATGATCGGAGGCCCGCGTGATCAGTTCTTCGACCTAGCCGCCCGCGGCGAGGTCGAAGACGTCTTCGACTTGGAGAAGACCACCTTCCCGACGGTGCGTTATTACCTGACGCTCGAGCAGGAGCTGATGAAGGCCGGTATTCGATACGAGTATGTGGAAGCCGGCGAGGTCATGGATTTCGACGGCTACCGTCGTGCGGTGGGGGAGACGCTGGATCGCGTTGGCCCGGATGGCGTGGATGCGGTAGTCAGCTCCGATATAGGGGCCTCCTTCTGCGTGCGCGAAGCATTGCGCCGGGGTATCGCCATTCCGCAGGATTTGCAGATCGTCGCCTACGATGGCACGTATCTGACCGATCTCGCCGGCATGAAGACGACCGCGGTCGTGCAGGATTTCGTTGCAATCACGCAGACCGTAGCCGATCACATCACGCAGGCCATCGCCGACGAGGATGCGGCCGCCGCCAAGGCGAGTCTAAGAAAAGATGACAACCCGTTCGAGCCGTCCGTGCTCATTCCCGTGACCTTGGCGTTGGGTGACACCACACGAGCGGTGTCAGCGGCCGCCGATCACTCGTAATCGCCGGTCGGACCGATCCCCAGCGCGTCATCATGCGTGCGTCCGGAATGAATCGCATCGTTGACCGCCTGAATCTGTGCCGTGTCTACGACTAGCGCACGCCCGTCGATCTCACTGATCGGAATCACCCAGCCACCGTGCGTCATATACAGGCTGTCGGCCTCACGTAGCTCGGCAATCGGCAGCTTCCTGTAGACCGCCTTATGGCCCTCCTGCAACGCCCATGCGAACATCTCACGCTGCGAAGTGCCGTTGAGGATGCCGATGCGCGGGTCGGGCGTGACGAAGTCATCGCCGTATCGCGCCACGATCGAAGAATTCGGGCACTCCATCGTATAGCCGTCCTCCGTGTGCAGAATCGCGTCGCCGACGCCCCGACGCGCGCATTCGCGGTGCACGGCACAGTTGAACGCGTAGCTGAGGGTCTTCGCACCATTGAGCAGCCAAGGCGCGCGGGCGGTGATGTCCGACGGATATCCGCGCGTCATCGACGCCATGGTGATCGGTTCGAGTGAATGCAATGTGCCCTTGGCATCAAGGAAGATGAAGATGGTGGGCGTGCGGTCGGCCGACCTGCCCACGCCGGTATCGGGGTCGAGACCGCGGGAGACGATGATGCGCAGCATCGGGCCAGGTTCCGGGTCGTCATATTGGTCGATGACCAGCTCCACGGCGCGGGTCAGCGCCGGAATGTTCGGCTCGGGCATGTCCATAAGCTTTGCGGATTGCGCAAGACGCCTGAGATGATTCTCCAACGAGACCGGGAAACCCCTCCATACGGTGGTCGCCTCAAAGATGCCATCACCTCGCAATACGCTCAGATCGAAGGCGTTGATGATGCTGTCCGTCGGATCGGCGAACCGCACCAGATCCTCATCGGGCACGACGGACGTGCCTGTGAACAGCGCCTTGCCGTTGCCGACGCCCAGAACGATCGAACTCATGGGAACCTCTCTTCCTGCGCGCGCAACCATCGCGTGAACCATACGGCGCGAATCGTGCGGATGGCGCGAATCCCAATCACATGAACATGTCAGTAACATGTCAATTCTGCCAATCCGATCATGCGAAGCCGACTGCGTAATGCCAGTCGCGTGGAACCGACGCAACGCATGAAATCGGGACGACGACGCGACGCCGTCGTACAGCACCCAACCTAATGGAGGTATGTTTCCGCGCGAAGCCGCCAATTTGCAAGGCTGAAACATTGGCGTCACGAAAGTCAAAACACCGTAACGTTGTGCGTCCATCGTGGGGTCAAGAGAGTTTCCCGTTGCCTGTGGGCTATGCCGGGGTTGTGCCGTTCGGTACGCCGCCGGCACGGATATAGGTGAGGAAGGTGCAAACATGGCTGATCTTGATGCGGCATCCACTCCCGCGGCCGCGCGCGCCGCGTTCCGTGCAGGACAAGTACGCCCGACATGCGGCGTCGCTCAAGGCTATGCGCAGGCGAATCTGATGATTCTGCCGAAAGAGCAGGCCTTTGATTTCCTATTGTTTGCGCAACGCAATCCCAAGCCTTGCCCCTTGCTGGAAGTGATGGAACCGGGCGTCACCGAGCCGGCAACCGCGCCGGAAGCCGACATCCGCACCGATGTACCGATGTATCGCGTGTGGAGGCGTGGTGAGTTGGTGGCTGAAGTGCCGGACATCCGCGACTATTGGCGGTCCGATCTGGTGACGTTCGTAATCGGCTGCAGCTTCACGTTCGAGTTTCCTTTGATGGAGGCCGGAATCCCGGTGCGACACATCACGGCCGGACGCAACGTGCCCATGTACGACACGTCGATCGAATGCCGGCCGGCCGGCGCCTTTCGCTCCACGATGGTGGTGTCGATGCGCGGCATTCCCGCACGTCAGGTGGCCGACGCATGCCGGATCTCCGGATACTATCCGTCGGTGCACGGGGCTCCCGTATGCGTGGGTGATCCCGCAGCGATTGGCATCGAAGACATCGCACATCCCGACTATGGCGACGTGCCGGTTCTGGAACCGGGCGACATTCCGATGTTCTGGGCGTGCGGCGTGACTCCGCAGGCGGCGGTGATGGCGTCGAAACCGGAATTCGCGATTACGCATGCGCCGGGCCACATGTTCATCACCGACAAACGCGACCTGGATTACATGGTGTGAGCGGCGGGACAACGGTAAGGAGCGGCATGAACGGCATCGATCTGAACAGCGACATGGGCGAGAGCTTCGGGCGTTGGAGACTTGGCGACGATGAGTCGTTGCTTTCGGTGGTTTCGAGTGCGAACGTGGCCTGCGGATTCCATGCGGGCGATCCCTCAGTGATGCTGCGCACGCTGAAGACAGCGGCCGCGCGCGGAGTCACGGTCGGTGCGCACGTCGCCTATCGTGATCTGGCTGGATTCGGACGACGCTACGTCGATGCGACTCCCGCCGAGCTGAAGGCGGACGTGATGTATCAGATCGCCGCGCTGGAGGGACTCGCGCATGCCGTCGGCACCGCCGTACGGTACGTGAAGCCACATGGGGCGCTCTACAACCGGATCGTGCACGACGAGGTACAGGCCGCTGCGGTGGTTGACGCGATCCGTTGCGTTGACCCAAGCCTGGGTGTGCTTACCCAGCCCGGAGCCGTGGTCGGACGATTGGCGGCGGATGCGGGTCTGCGCGTGTTCCATGAGGCGTTTGCCGACCGGGCCTACAATCCGGACGGTACGCTGGTCTCGCGCCGGCTGCCTGGAGCGGTGATCGCCGATCCGTCAGTGGTGGCCGCGCGTGTGCTGCGTATGGCCACACGGCATGAAGTCGAAGCGGTTGACGGCTCCGTGGTGACGTTGAACGCTGATTCCGTATGCGTGCATGGCGATTCGCCCTCCGCTGTGGCCATGGCTCGGGCAGTGAGAGCCAATCTGGAGGCTGAAGGCATCGAGGTGCTCGCATTTGCGGCGGATAGGGAAGAGACACGCCGTGATTTCGATGGGGCATCTGGCCATGGTGTGAGCACTCCCGAAGTATCCGGCGCTGCGCGTGACGGCATATCATCCTCGATTGGCCGGCAATCATGAGATTTCGGACCTGCGGCGACAGTGGCGTGCTGGTGGAACTCGCCGATCTCGACGAGACCCTGCGCGTATTCGCCGCGCTACGTTCCTCCAAAGCTGCGGGCATACCGGGCAGCAACGCTCTGGACGCCGTGACCCAGCTGATTCCCGCAGCCCGCACGATTCTAATCTCATTCGACCCGCTGCTCGCATCCCGCGCCGACATCATCGCCGCGGTGCGCGCGCTGGATGTTTCCACCGATGTGTGCCGGCGCTCGCGAACCGTTGAGATTCCAGTGATTTATGACGGTGAGGATCTAGCTGACATAGCCCAATTGCTTGGTGTTTCCGTGCCGCAGGTCATTGCGCGGCACTGCGCCCACGCATGGTCGGTCGCATTCGTTGGCTTCGCACCAGGTTTCGCCTACCTGACCGGTGGCGACGAAATCTTCGATGTGCCGCGCCGCAAAGTGCCACGTTTGAGCGTTCCCGCCGGTGCGGTGGGATTGGCCGGCACCTTTTCCGGTGTCTACCCACGTGTGAGCTCCGGAGGCTGGCAGTTGCTCGGTCACACCGAAAAGACGATGTGGGATGAGCATGCCGACCCGCCTGCGCTGTTGCAGCCGGGTGATGCTATACGGTTCACTCCCGCGCGAGAGCGTGTTGTGGCCGGAACTGCCTCCTGTTTGTCCGATTCTGGAGAATCGGACAAACAGGACCGGATTTTGGCATTACAGTTGTCCGATTCTCCAGAATCGGACAAACGGTGCGGCCCAGATTCATCCATCATGGCGACCACTGCGTTGGAGGCCACTCGCCCGGGCCTGCTCACCACTTTCCAAGATGACGGGCGGTGCGCGGCGGATATGGGTGTGACCGGTTCGGGTGCGGCCGATCCGTGCTCCTCTCATCTCGCCAACGCATTGGTTGGCAATCCCACGGATGTTCCTGTTCTGGAAATCACCGGTGGAGGAGTGCGTTTTACAGCACACGGCGATATGGTCGTGGCCGTGGCCGGTGCTCCCGCACCAATCACCATCATCGGCAAAACCACATGGAACAGTGGCTTGGGTGCGCAACGTAATGCGGGAAACCAGCCGCATGCATCCGAACGTACCGTCGTGATTCGGCAGGAGGCCATGCTGTTGCGTGACGGCGAAGTCATCGAAATCGGCGTTCCGACCAGCGGATTGCGCGACTATCTGGCGGTACGCGGCGGATTCGACGTGGCCCGCTCGCTCGGCTCCGCTGCAACCGACACCATGAGCGGCATCGGACCCAAGCCGGTCGCGGCTGGGCAGCTCCTACCGGTGCTTTCGCCGACCGGACGCCATCCATCAACGGTGCGTGGCCCGCGCCCAAACGGCGGGCATGGAAACAGCGTAGGTCTACCGGAACCATGGCCCGAGCATCTACCGAAATCCGGCGACATTACGGAGCTGCATGTGTGTTTGGGGCCGCGCGACGACTGGTTCACCGCGACGGGAATCAGCGACTTTTTCGACCAGATTTGGACGGTCACCGCGCAATCGAACCGTGTAGGGCTGCGCTTGCAAGGCGAACGTTCGCTGGAACGGCGTGATGCTACGGAATTGGCGAGCGAGGCAACGTTGCCGGGCTCCATCGAGGTGCCGACGAGCGGTCAACCGGTCATTTTCCTGCGCGACCAACCCGTGACCGGAGGCTATCCGGTCATTGCCGTGCTGACGTCTGAATCGCTGATTCTAGCCGGACAGCTACCGCCGGGCGCCAAAATTCGCTTCCGAATGTCCGATTCTCCAGAATCGGACAAACAGAACACACAATCACAAGAGCATAGGGAGGCCCGGTAATGCCCAGACTGCAGCGAATCCTGATCGCCAACCGCGGCGAGATCGCGGTGCGCATCATCCACGCGTGCCATGACACCGGTCGTACGGCCATTGCAGCTTACGCCGATCCGGATGCCGACGCGCTGTTCGTACACTTGGCCGACGAGGCCTATGCGCTGCATGGGGCGGATGCGAAAAGCACGTATCTCAACATTGACGCGATTATAGAGACCGCCAAAAAAGCGCATGCCGATGCCATACATCCCGGCTACGGGTTTCTTGCCGAAAACGCGGACTTTGCCGAAGCGGTAGCCGCCGCCGGCATGGCATGGATCGGGCCGGGAGCCGACACCATCCGCATGCTCGGCTCCAAAGTCGAGGCCCGGCGTATCGCGGCCGAAGTGGGCGCACCTATGGCCCCTGGCACCACCGAGCCCGTACGCGATCCGTCCGAGGTCGTGGCATTCGCTGAGCGACATGGCCTTCCGCTGGCCATCAAAGCCGTGTATGGCGGCGGCGGGCGAGGCTTGAAGGTCGTGCACCGGCTGGAAGATGTGCGCGAGGCGTTCATGTCGGCCACGCATGAGGCCGAGCTTGCGTTCGGCAACGGGGATTGCTTCATCGAACGTTTTCTGGCACGTCCCCGTCATGTGGAGGTGCAGGTGCTGGGCGACCGAACCGGCAGCGTTGTCGCAGTCGGCACGCGTGATTGTTCGCTGCAGCGTCGCAATCAGAAGCTTATCGAGGAGGCGCCGGCTCCGTTCCTGCCGGATGAGATCACGCGGCGGCTTGAATCGGCGGCCGTCGCCATCTGTAAGAAGGCGTGCTACGAGAGTGCCGGAACGGTGGAGTTTCTCGTTGATCCGGACGGCACCATGTCGTTCATGGAGGTTAACACGCGTATTCAGGTGGAACATCCTGTTACGGAGGCGGTGACAGGCGTCGATCTGGTCGCGGCACAGCTTGCGATTGCCGAAGGTGCGAGGATTCGCGAGATTCCCGGTCTGGAATACGGCTGCACGCCTGCCGTGCATGGTCACGCCATCGAATTCCGTATTAACGCGGAGGATCCGGCGTTGGGTTTCGTTCCTTTTCCCGGCACCGTTGATGGATTGCGGGTGCCGACCGGCATCGGCGTTCGTTTTGATTCCGGTGTCGCAGCTGGCGGTGCGATTCCCGGTCAATTCGATTCAATGCTGGCCAAGCTGGTGATTGCCGCGCCTTCGCGCGAAGTTTGCCTGGCCCGCGCCCGCCGCGCATTGGCTGAGATTGCGGTTGCCGGCATTCCGACGGTTGTTCCGTTTGACAGGGCGGTGCTTGAGCAGCCCGCTTTTGTTGCGGAAGATGGCGACTTCGGCGTGTACACCCGTTGGATTGAGGAGGAGTTCCTGCCATCGGTTGATGTTGCGGCGTTGTCGGGAGGAGCCTGCGGTAGACGTGCCGCGCCGACGGATCCCGTTGAAAGCTGGATTGAGATTGAGGGGCGGCGCGTACGTCTCGGCTTGCCTGCGGGGCTTGCCTCGCTCGCCTCCTTGGCTGCAGGTTTGTCCGATTCTGGTGAATCGGACATGCAGAGTGCGTTTCTTGCCCCGCGAATGTCCGATTCTGGTGAATCGGACAACCATGGCGGAGGTACGCCTCTTGAATCCACAATCACTGGCACCTTGGTCCGTTGGCTGGCTGATGATGGCGCACAGGTATGCGAGGGAGATCCGATCGTGGTGCTTGAGGCCATGAAGATGGAGACCGAAATCGCGGCGTCCGCATCGGGTACGCTGCATCGGTCCGCGAAGGTCGGCGATTTCGCCCAATATGGCGAGAATCTGGGATTCATCGAATAGTCTGCACTTGCGTATGTGAACGTCTTGCGTATGCGAACGTCTTGGAGGAGAGGAACATGCGTACAAGCATTCTGGATTGGCGGCATTACCCGACCATTGCGAGAATCGCGAACATGGCCGCTTGCGATGTCGGCCGCGGTTCGGAGACGTTGATGACGTATTCCCGCGGCGACCTGTTTCATGCCGCCCGTCATTTGGTTTCCGGCAGAACAGGGCGTTCCGGTAGGAACGGTCTGCCGGCCCGGGCGCTGGTGGTTACCGGATTCTTCATTCCGAAGGCCGACCAGCCGGCCGCCGAGACGGACGGTCCGTTGGGTGCGTTGGAGGTGTGCATGGCGTTGCGTGCGATTGGCGGAGACGCATGGCTGGTCAGCGACGAATGCTGCGAACCGGTGATCCGCCCGGCGGCGTTGGGATTCCTGCCGGAGGACCATGTGCTCATCGCACCTGATGTGTCCGATTCTCCAGAATCGGACAATTGGAGCATGAACAGTGCCCCGCGTTTGTCTGATTCGGGAGAATCGGACAAACGGGCACACGGCGGCACCCCGTTCGACGCCTGGCTGAATCGCGTGATCGACCTGGTGCGCGCCGAAGGCATCAGCACCCTGATCTACATCGAGCGCGTAGGTCCTGCCCGCGACGGTAATCCGCACAACATGCGCGGCATTGACATCACTGAATGGACCGCGCCCCTCAGCCAATTGACTCTCATGGGACTGCATACCATCGGCGTGGGTGACGGCGGCAATGAAATCGGCATGGGCCGCGTCGAGGATTATGCCATCGAGGGCGTGGTGGACCACGGTATGGATATCGCGTGCACGGTGTCGACGGACCAGCTTGTGGTGGCGGGCACGTCGAATTGGGGCGCTCATGCGTTGGTGTGTGCCATGCGCGCGTTAGGCCGCACGGAGGTGGATCCGTATATGGATGTCGAGTGGCAGCGCGTGGTATTGGATGCGATTGTTGCGCACGGTGGGCTTGATGGTGTGCATATGACGAATGTTGCGACTGTGGATGGCCTTGATTCCGACCGTTATTTCGCGGAAATCACGGCGCTCGCATCCGTCGCGCGCCGGTGACGCATCGAGCTGGTCTGACACGCCGACGGGCTGTTCTCGACTGGACAACGATGCCCGTTCGGCGGTAATATCGAACCGGTTCGATATTCAGGGTGGACGATATCCGCCGTTGAACAATCGCAAACAATCATGATTTGGAACCGAGGGAGGTCCCATGAAGAACAAAGTGCAGCTCATCACTTATGCTGACCGTTTGGGCGACGGCACCATCAAGTCGATGACCGATATCCTGCGCACCCGCTTCGACGGCGTGTACGACGGCGTGCATATCCTGCCGTTTTTCACCCCGTTCGATGGCGCCGACGCGGGTTTTGACCCGATCGACCACACCAAGGTCGATCCGCGGCTCGGCGACTGGGACGATGTCGCCGAGCTTTCCACGACCCACGACATCATGGTCGACGCCATCGTCAACCACATGAGCTGGGAATCCGAGCAGTTCCAGGACGTGCTCGCCAACGGTGAGGAATCCGAGTACTACCCGATGTTCCTGACCATGAGCTCCGTCTTCCCGAACGGCGCCACCGAAGAGGATTTGGCCGGCATTTACCGTCCGCGTCCGGGTCTGCCGTTCACCCACTACAAGTTTGCAGGCAAGACCCGTCTGGTGTGGGTGAGCTTCACCCCGCAGCAGGTCGACATCGACACCGACTCCGACAAGGGTTGGGAATACCTCATGTCGATTTTCGACCAGATGGCAGCCTCGCATGTGAGCTACATCCGTCTCGACGCCGTCGGCTACGGCGCCAAAGAGGCCGGCACCAGCTGCTTCATGACCCCGAAGACCTTCAAGCTGATCTCCCGCCTGCGCGAAGAGGGCGTCAAGCGTGGTCTCGAGATTCTCATCGAAGTGCATTCCTACTACAAGAAGCAGGTCGAGATCGCCTCGAAGGTCGATCGCGTCTACGATTTCGCCCTGCCGCCGCTGCTGCTGCACTCGCTGAATACGGGTCATGTCGAGCCGGTCGCGCACTGGACCGACATCCGTCCGAACAATGCCGTCACCGTGCTCGATACGCACGATGGCATCGGCGTGATCGACATCGGCTCCGATCAGCTGGATCGTTCGCTCAAGGGCCTTGTGCCGGATGAGGACGTCGACAACCTCGTCAACGCCATTCACGCCAACACCCATGGCGAGTCCCAGGCTGCGACCGGTGCCGCCGCCTCCAATCTCGACCTGTACCAGGTCAACAGCACCTACTACTCGGCATTGGGATGCAACGACCAGCACTACATCGCCGCCCGCGCCGTGCAGTTCTTCCTGCCGGGCGTCCCCCAGGTCTACTACGTCGGCGCCCTCGCCGGCAGGAATGACATGGAGCTGCTGAGGAAGACCAACAACGGCCGCGACATCAACCGCCACTACTACTCCACCGCGGAGATCGACGAGAATCTCGAACGCCCGGTCGTCAAGGCGCTGAATGCCTTGGCGAAGTTCCGCAACGAGCTCGACGCCTTCGACGGTGAATTCTCCTACGAGGCCGATGGTGACACGTCCATCAGCTTCACCTGGAAGGGCGACGCCACCTCCGCCACGCTCACCTTCGAGCCAGGCAAGGGTCTTGGCGTCGACAACACCGCTTCGGTCGCCACGCTCGCGTGGACCGATGCCGCCGGCGATCACCGTACCGACGATCTGATCGCCGAGCCGCCGGTCGTCGCCTGACATACGGGCCTGCATCCGCCATTGTCCCTCCCGTGCCGGCAGGCGTGGGAGGGACAATTCGGCATTTCGGACGATGCGGCCCGTATCCGGCCCTTGCATGTAAGGTGAGCACCATGCCAAAGATGTCAAAGCTCTTCGATCAGAACAACATGTTTTTCGCCATCATGGGCGTACTGTTCGACCTGATCATCCTTAACGTACTCACGCTGCTGTGCTGCATTCCGATCGTCACCGCCGGCGCCGCGTTCACGGCCATGCACAGCGTGCTGTGGCGTATGGTCCGCCATGAGGAGACGTATGTTGCACGCCAGTTTTTCGAGTCGTTCAAACGTAATTTCAGGCAGTCGCTCCTGCCCTGGCTCGGATTGCTGCTTGCCGCCGTCGTGCTTGCCGTCGATGGCATACTCGCATGGTCGATGACGTCCATGCGTGGCCCGCTTGTCGCCTGCGTCGCCTTTGCGGGACTGGTGGTCATCGCCATTGCGCAGTATTTTTTCCCACTGCTGTCACGCTACGAAGACCCCACTCCGGTGCATCTGCGGAACGCCGCCAAACTTGCGCTCGGATTCTTTCCACGCACCTTGTGCATGCTGGTGATCCTCGTCGGTTTCGCCGTGCTGTATATGCAGTTCTTCGTCTATATGATTCCGCTGCTGCTGTTGATGGGCGTCACGTTGCCGCAGTATTGCTGCGCTTGGATCTACAACTGGATTTTCCGGCGTATCGACGGTGAGATTGACACAGGAGGCCGGACGATTCCGCGATCATGACCGGCATCTGAAGATGGTCGCGCTACCTGCCGGTACGTGCAGCTCGCCTTCGTCGACGCCGGCGACGGTTCCGATGTGAAACAGCACGTCGTCTTCCGCTGCGCCGATCGCATCGCCATACGCCGCCGATAGTGTGCAGCGTGCGTCTGAGGGTGACGGATTGATGGCCACGATGATGCGCTCGCTGGAATTCGCGTCATCGGCTTCGTCTGCCGTTCTTGCGTATACCAGCGGGTATGCGTGGTCTTCGGCGTGCAGGAATTCGATGCCGCCGTCCGCCTGTAGCGCCGGGTGCGCCATGCGGAGGGCGTTCAGGGCGCGTACTGTGCGCAACAGCGAATCGGAATCCGTCTCCTGTGAAGCCACGTTCGGCGCGTCTGCGGTGTCATCGATTGGCAGGTACAGGCTTTCCCGCCGCGCGGATGAGAATCCTGCGTTGGTCGAGTGGTCCCATTGCATCGGCGTACGCGAACCGGTTCGTTCGTAGCCGCCTTCCTTGGATTTGAGTCCGTGTGCGTAGCGCATGCCGATTTCGTCGCCGTAGTAGATGAACGGGCAACCCGGCATGGTCAGCAGGAACGCGAATGCAAGTTTCATTTCGGCGGGTGTCAGGGTGTCGCGCATGCGGATCATGTCATGGTTGCCCGACGGAATGCAGATGTAGCCGTCACCTGTGGTGTCGGTGAGCATCTTTCGGTATGTGTCGGCGAACGCCTTGATGTCGCCGTTCGCCGAGGCGGAGAAATACGGATTCTCCCGGAACAGGTCGAGGTAGTGTGACGGCCCGAAATGCAGCAGGAAGTCCATGTCGAAGCCGGCGTGCAGCGCCTCACGGGGATTGCCCCATTCCGAAACGAGCACCGCTTCCGGGTGCGTTTCGTCCAGGTGGGTACGCACCTGCCGCCACAGTTTCGACGTCCAACGGTGTTCCGGATCCTCTTTGACCAGACTGCCCGCCATGTCTACGCGGAAGCCGTCGCAACCCAAGCCCAGCCAAAAGTCCATGATGTCTTGAATGAGCAGGCGTCCGGCCTGCGCTTCAGGTGAATCCGCAGCGAATTGCCAGTCTTCGGTCACGGTGCCGAAGCCGTAGTTCAGGCAGACCTGCGTGGAGAAGCAGTTGACGGCGGCCGCGTCCGGGCGTTCGGCGATGCCGCCCAGAAAGCCGCGAATCGATGCATATGGCGAATTCAGGTCGGGGGATTGGCTCATCGGCCGCCAGATGTAGCGGTCGGTCCATGCGTTGCGTTCGTCCTTGCAGGATTCCTTGAACCAGGGGTTGTCGATGGCCGTATGACCCGGCACCAGATCAAGCAGTACGTGCATGCCGAGTTCGTGTGCATGCTCGAACACCGCTGCGAGGTCTTCGTTGCTGCCGTAGCGCGCCGCGACGGTGTAGTAGTCGCGTACGTCGTAGCCGGCGTCGTAGAACGACGAGTCGAAGCAGGGATTGATCCAGATTGCATTGCAGCCGAGATTGCGGATGTATTCGAGTTTGCTGATGATGCCTCGAAAATCCCCGATGCCGTCGCCGTCGGAGTCCCGAAAAGACTGCGGATAGACTTCGTAGAAAATCGCGTTATTTAGCCAGTCTGCCATAAAATCTCCCTTGATTGGCTGGTTGTGATTGTCGCCTTGCAGTGTGCTGTGAACTGCAGATTGATGGGGGTATCTAGTACCATCATAACGTGAGGCAAGGCCTTTTCTAAAGTCCAAAATGGCAGTATTTGCAACACGTCAAACCTTTGACGCGACACGCTGGTGAAAGGTTGGAAAACCGGGTTTTATCGAACCGGTTTGACAGTTTTGAAGCGGTTGATACACTTATTGCTCAGGACGGAAAATTTCCGACGGCGCGAGTCGGAGGTTCCTCCTCACACCTCATGAGGCAGTGTTGCCTGATGAACAGTGGAAATAGAAAGGGATTGGCAATGAGAACACTTTTTTCGTGGAAGAAGGCCGGCGCCGCCGTCATCGCTTCGCTGATGGCCGTCGGCATGCTGGGCGCATGTGGAGGCGGATCTTCGAACTCCAGCGGCACTAAGATCACCATCTTCAACTCCAAGGTCGAAATCGAAAGCCAGATGGAGGAGATGGCCAAGAAGTACTCCAAGGAGAAGGGCGTGGACGTCGAGGTCTACTACTCCAACGACACCGTCGCCGCCCATCTTGCCACCAAGTACGCCTCCAAGGATCCATACACCATCTCCATGGTCGACGCCAAGGATGTCTACTCTCTGGCTAAGGAACACGCCGTCGACCTGTCCGACCAGAGCTGGGTCAAAGACACCGACTACGCCATCAGCATCGACGGCAAGACTTACGGATATCCCGTTTCCATTGAGGCTCGTGGCCTGATCTACAACGCCGACGCCATCAAGAAGATTACCGGCAAGGAGTTCAAGCCGGAGGACTACAAGACCCTTGACTCCTTCAAGGAGCTCACTCAGGAGCTCAAGGACGGTGGCATGACCTCCCCGACCGGCGTGATGAAGGAAGACTGGTCCTTGGCGGCCCACTTCCTGCCTGAGGTCTACGAGGAGCAGGAAGATCCGAACGCATTCCTGCTTGACATGAAGGCCGGCAAGGTCGATCTCAACTCCAATGCCAAGTGGACCTCCCTGATGAACTTCTTCGACGTGATGAAGGAGAACAACTACGCCAAGTCCTCCGCCATCTCCGCTGAACGCGAGGTGACCGAGCAGAAACTGGCCGAGGGCGAGATCGCCTTCATGTTCGGCGGCAACTGGGATTGGTCCGTGATCAACCAGTATGACTACTCCAAGAACATGGGACTCATGCCGGTTCCGCAGAACATGGACGACGGCACCAATGAGAAGCTTGTCGGTGGCGGTTCCAAGTACTTCTTCATCGACTCCTCCGACAACACCTCCGACGCGCAGCGCAAGGCCGCCAAGGAGTTTCTGACCTGGCTTGCCGAAGACAAGGACGGTCAGGAATTCATTACCAATGAAGCCGCCTTGGTCTCCCCGTTCAAGAGCAACACCCTCGAGGTCGCCGACCCGCTGAGCAAGTCCGTGAAGTCCTATGCCGACAGTGGCAAGCTCATCCCGAACTACAACTACCTGCCGGACGATCACTACTCCGTGCTGGGTGCCAAGTTCCAGAAGTGGCTTGCCGGCGAAGAGGACCGCGCAACCCTCGCCAAGGACATCCAGGATTACTGGAAGACCGCCAAGTTCACGGGCGAATCCGCCTGATTCGCCGGGTAATGCACCATGATGCGGGGGTCGTCGTCGGCACCGGCGGCCCCTGCATCGCCGGCATGGATGGGATTCATCATGAAGCAGAATAAGCTTTCCTACAAAATCGGCCAGTATCTGATGTTCGGCGGCCCGGCGACGATCCTGTTCTTCGCCGTCGTGATTCTGCCGTTCTTCTATGGCCTGTACCTGACCTTCACCAGCTGGGACGGCGTTTCGGCGAAGAAGCCGTTCGTCGGTCTCGACAACTACAAGACGGCCATCGCCGACACCGCGTACTGGCAGTCGCTCGGCCGCACCTTCGTCTACTCCGTCATTGCGGTCGTACTCGTCAACATCGTCGCCTTCCTGCTGGCCTACATGGTGACCAGCGGCATCAAGGGGCAGAACTTCTTCCGTGCGGGCTTCTTCATTCCGAACCTCATCGGTGGCATCGTGCTGGGCTACGTGTGGAAGTTCGTGTTCAACCGTGCCTTCGTCGCCATCGCCGAAGCGGCCACCCAATCCGACCACGCATCGTTGCTGTCCACGCCGAACGGCGCGATGTTCTGCCTGATCCTCGTATCGGTCTGGCAGTACGCGGGCTACATGATGCTGATCTACGTGGCCGGCTTCATGAGCGTGGATCAGAGCCTGAAGGAAGCGGCCATGATCGATGGCTGCAACAAGGGCAAGGCCATGTGGCACGTGGTCATCCCGCTGATGCGCGCCTCCTTCGTGCAGTGCATCTTCCTGAGCACCACCCGCTGCTTCATGGTCTACGACCTGAACCTTTCGCTGACCAAGGGCGAGCCGTTCAATCAGTCGGTGCTCGCGGCCATGCACGTCTACAATCAGGCATTCGTTTACAAGAACTATGGCACCGGTCAGGCGGAGGCGTTGGTCCTCTTCATCGTCTGCGCAGTAATCGGCATGCTGCAGGTGTACTTCGGCAAGAAGGGTGAGGTGGCAGCGTAATGGAAGGTCAAGTCAGCACTCGCACCAAGGTTCTGCACGCACTGATGGTCGTCGTATTGACGATCGTGCTGCTGCTGTTCATCGCTCCGTTCATCCTCGTCGTGATCAACGTCTTCAAGACGAAGGCGGACATCAACACGGAGCCGCTCGCCCTGATCGGCAAGCACGGCTTTACCCTGGACAACTTCCCCAGGGCGATGGAGAAGATGAACTTCCTCACCGTGTTTGGCAACTCGGCGATCATCACCATCAGCGCCACCATCCTGACCATCCTGTTCTCCGCGATGTGCGCGTACGTGATCGTGCGCAATCCTTCGTGGAGGTTCGGCGGCGCTGTCTTCGCACTTATGGTGGCCTCCATGGTCATTCCGTTCCAGGTGCTCATGGTGCCGTTGGTCTCCGTGTATGGCGGTCTGCTCAACGTGCTGAACAGCCGCATCACGCTGATCCTCATGCATACCGGCTTCTCGGTGTCGTTGGCGGTGTTCATGTTCCACGGCGCCATCAAGACGAACATCCCGAACGAGCTTGAGGAGGCGGCCAGCATCGATGGCTGTTCCAAGTGGCGTACATTCTGGACCATCGTGTTCCCGCTGCTCAAGCCGACCGTCGCCACGGTCGCCATCATCGACGCCATGGCTTTCTGGAACGACTACCTGTTGCCGTCCTTGGTCTTGGGCCGTCGCGAACTGTACACCATTCCGATCGCGACCCAGATTTTCTATGGCACCTACTCCAATGACATCGGCCTGATCATGGCGGCCCTGCTGCTGGCCATGCTGCCGATCCTCATCCTGTACCTGTTCCTGCAGCGGTACATCGTCGAAGGCGTCACCTCCGGCGCGGTGAAGGGCTAAGTCATGATGTGCGGTCGCATATGTCCATGATGTGGCCGCACGTCGCATGCAGACGGGTCCGGATGCGAATCGAGTTGCGCATCCGGACCTTTTCCATGCCCGAATACGTGGCGTGACGTTGCGCGCCTTGGTAGGGAACATCGGGGGATGGTGGGTTTTCCGTAGGCGTAAAACGATATCGAACCGGTTCGACACGCGCGGAAGACCCCAAAATTGAAATACGCTCGGTTCCGAGATAGTATCGAACCGGTTCGATACTGAGGTCGGGCCATATAAAAGGGGTTTATCATGGACAAGTTCGTTCGACCGGGCATTGACGACCGCCCGGATTATGACAAGACTTTGACTCCGGAGCAAAAGGAAGCGGTCACTCGTTTGGCGGCATCGATGCCCGAACGTCGAGCCGGGGATGCCAGCCAGACCGACGCGCAGGTGCAAGCCACCAACCTCGCCGCGGCATCCGACGCCGCAGGCTCCGGTCTCGGCGCCATCGCCGCCGTGGACACCGCCGTACCGGATCCATCCTCCGCCTTCATGGACATGCGCGATCCGATGGTCTCCGCCGACGGTCACCGCCCGACCAAAACGGAGGTCATCCGCCTCGGCATCGGCTTCACCATCTCCGCCGTGGCCTGTGCCATCCCGTGGGTCGCCCTGAGCTCCATCATCCTGCCGCGCGTGTTCGAATCCATCGACCCGGCCAGCAAGGAGTCCATGCTCGGTCTGGTCAACATCTTCGGATCCGTGGTGGCGCTGCTCGCCAACATCGTCTTCGGCACCTTCTCCGATCTGACCCGTTCACGGTTCGGCAAGCGCACTCCGTGGATGGTCGCCGGCGGTCTGGTGACCGGCCTGAGCATCGGCGCCGTCTCGCTGACCCATTCCGAACCACTCATCATCATCCTGTGGTGCTGCGCGCAGCTCGGCTACAACATGATGCTCGCCCCATACGTGGCCACCATGTCCGACCGCGTGCCCGACAAGTTCCGCGGCACCGTCTCCGGTTTCTACGGCGCGGGCATCGCCGTCGGGCAGACCCTCGGCTCCTTCGTCGGCGCACAGCTGCTCAAGCAGGGCGAGGCCGGCATCTTCGGCGGTTGGATGATGGGCATGGCCATCTTCAGCCTCACCGGCATCGTCGTGGTGCTCATCTGGCCCCGCGAGAAATCCAATCGCGACGAGGCCCGTGGCGAACTCAACGTCAGGTCCATGCTCATGAGCTTCCGTCCGCCGAAGAACGCGCCCGACTTCTACTACGCGCTCGCCGGCCGCACCATGATGATGGGCGGCTACTGGATGATCAACACCTACCAGCTGTACATTGCGCAGGATTACGTGTTCGCCGGCGATCCCGGCGCCAACGTCAAGGCGGCGGAGCTTATCGCCACCATGGCCGTCATCACGCTGGTGGTCTCCCTGATTGCCGCCGTCGCAGCAGGTCCGATCACCGACAAAATCGGCATGCGCAAAGTGCCGGTCGCCTTGGCCAGCTGCCTGTTCGCCGTCGGTGCGCTGATGCCCATGCTCTTCCGCTCCGCCACCGGCATGCTGCTGTTCGCGGGCATCGCCGGACTCGGCTACGGCATCTATAACGCCATCGATCAGGCGCTGAACGTCTCCGTGCTGCCGAATCCGGAGGAAGCGGGCAAGGACCTCGGCATCCTGAATCTCGCCAATACGCTCTCCACCGTGATCGGCTCAGGCATGACCTCGATTCTCGTCGTGATCGTGAAAGCCGTGATGGGCGTCTCCAAGACCCCGGTCGTCGCCTACACCGTGGTCTTCGGCGTGGCCATCGTCATCGTGCTCATCGCCGCCTTCCTGATCATGCGCATCAAGAATGTGAAATGAGATTATTCTCAGCATGTTGATATAGTTTCTCTCGCAAACGATCGCCCGAACGCACCGACGCAGTGTGTCCGGGCGATCGGCGTATATGCCCCTGAGAGAAGACTTTCCATGACTGACGATAACCAGAACGAAACCATGCCCACTCCGCAGCCGTTGCCCGGTCAGGTATTCATCCGTCCCGGCATCGACGATCGACCCGATTACGAGAAGACGCTGACCCCGGAAGCCAAGGCCGCCCTGAAGCGTCTGGCCGTGCAGCAGCGTCCACGTGTGCCGGAAGCCTCCAACGAACGCCCGGAAGTGCAGGCCGCCCGCCTCGCGGAAGGCGGCTCACCGCTGACCGCGGCCGCGCATCTCGATGCGGCCGTGCCGAATCTGGAATCCTCCTTCCTTGATCTGCGCGACCCGATGACCGCCCCCGACGGCAGCAGGCCGAACACATTGCAGGTCAACCGCCTCACTGCGGGCTTCGCGCTCGGCTCACTGCTGTTCGCCGCACCGATTGCCGCACTTGACGTCGTGCTCATCCCGCAGCGCATCGACCAGCTGGTCGGCGACGGGCGTGTTGCCGGCCTCGCCCTGACCATGGCGCTCGGCATGGTGCTGAGCTTCTTCATGAACGCCTGGATCGCCGTCGGCTCCGACCATACCTTCGGTCCGCTCGGCCGCCGCACCCCATGGATCATCAGCGGAGCGTTCCTGAGCGCCGCTTCACTGGCGATACTGTCGGTATGCGACCTCCTGCAGCTCGTCATCGTGTTCTGGCTGCTCATGCAAATCGGCTATGCCATGATCGCCATGCCTCTGGCCGCGGCATTCGGCGAACGCGTGCCCGACAAGTTCCGCGACCGCGCCGATTCCTGGCATGGCATGGGGCTTGCGCTCGGCCAATTGCTCGGCATTCTCGTGGCCGTCTACCGCACCACGCATCCCGCTGAATCCGGCTGGGATGGCACCACACGCTCGGGCATCATGCTGTTCGCCATCTGGTTCATCGTGGCCGGCATCGTCACGTTGCTCGTACTGCCGCGCGAAGGCTCCAGCACCTACATGCCGCGCGAGAGCGTGCGCAAGGGCTCGTTCTTCTCGCAGTACCGGCCTCCGAAGCATGCGCCGAAATTCGCCGTCGCCTTCATCGCACGCATGCTGGCCGTCGCCGCCACCACGCTGATTGCCGTATACCAGTGGTATCTCGCGGCATTCGATCTCGACGCCGACGGGCTGTCCGGCTACGGCCTGACCGGTGCCGGTGCGGTCGTGGCGTTGATGGCCGTCGCCGCTTTCGTCGGTTCGCTGATGGCCGCGCTGCTGCTCGGTCCGATCGCCCGTGCCTTCGAAGACGCCCGTGTTCCCGCCGTCATCTCCTGCATGCTGTTCGTGATTGGCGCCGCAGCTCCGTGCATGATGGCCGACAAACTGTTCGGCGTCGGCCTGTACGCACTGATCGCCGGTTTCGCCTATGCGATGTACGACGGTACCAGCCAAAGCCTCAATCTAGCGACTCTGCCGGATGTACGCTCCGTCGGCCGTTCCCTGGCGGCCTTCAGCGTGGCCAATACGCTCGGCTCGCTGCTTGGCGTCATCGCAGGTGCGCTTGCGATTACCGCACTTGCGGCATACCTGCCGCTGTTCGGCGTCGCCATCGGCTTCATGCTGCTGGCCGGCGTGCTGACGATGCTGCTGAAGTGATTGTACGCGTCCACATAGTGAACCTTTGGTGGAGAGGGCGAGTGGACGCGCTTATGTTTACCGCTTAGTTCGAGCGAAGCGCTCGCCGAACGTCAAGACTTTGCGAAAGGAGGTCCGCCATGATGAACGGAATGGTTGCACGCGTACTGCTGTCCGCACGAATTATTATTCCGCTTTCGTTGGCGGACTGATTCGAGCAATACAGCTTCAATCCCTCGCCAACGGAGGCAGGGTTTGAAGCGCGCGAAACACACGTTGAAGGCCCTGCATGAAGCGGGGCCTTTTGCGTTGCCGCCCACAAGGCGTGAAGGCAACGGAGTGGATTGAAGCCGGCAACAGAACGAGCAGCGTTATCGGCGCAAGTTGGGAGTCGGTAACGCGTGAGACGTACAGGAGTACATCAATGAGTGCAGTCGAGACAGCTGCCGGCAAAGCACAGGCGATGGTGCGCGATTCGGTCAAGACCGTAATCGCCGCCTCCATGGTCGGTACCGCCATCGAGTTCTACGACTTCTACGCATACGGCACCGCCGCTGCAAACTATTTTCCGAAGGTCTTCTTCGGAGACACCGCCAACCCGACCGTGGCGTTGCTGGCCAGCCTGCTGACTTTCGCCATCGCGTTCATCGCCCGCCCGCTGGGCTCGCTGGTGTTCGGCCATTTCGGTGACCGTATGGGCCGTAAGACCACGTTGGTGGTCTCTCTGCTCACCATGGGCATTGCAACCTTTCTGATCGGATGCCTGCCGACGTACGACCAGTGGGGCGTCGTTGCGGTGGCCGTGCTGTGTCTGTGCCGCTTCGTACAGGGCATCGGTCTGGGCGGCGAATGGTCCGGAGCGGCTCTGGTCGCCACCGAGAACGCTCCGGAAGACAAGCGCGCACTCTACGGCTCCTTCCCGGAGTTGGGCGCCCCGATCGGCTTCTTCCTGTCGAACGGCACCTACTTCCTGCTGGAAACCTTCAATGATGACCAGGCCATGCTCTCTTGGGGCTGGCGTGTGCCGTTCCTGCTGTCGGCAGTGCTGGTGATCGTCGGCCTGGTCGTGCGCGTGCAGATGGAGGAGACTCCGATCTTCCGCATGGCGCAGGAGCAGAAGAAGGTCGTCAAGTCGCCGCTTGCCGAAGTCTTCAGGAAGAGCTGGAAGCAGGTCATCCAGGCTACGTTCCTGGTGGCCGTCACCTATACGCTGTTCTACACGCTGGCGACCTGGTCGCTCGCATGGGGCACCAAGAGCGTGGAAGACGGCGGTGGCGACCTCGGCTTCACCAATCAGGAATATCTGTTCATGCTGATGGTGGCCGTGTGCGTATTCGCCGCATTCATCATGATCTCCTGCGTGAACGCCGACAGGTTCGGCCGCAGGCGCGTGATCGTCATCTCGTCCTGCTGCCTCGTGGCCTTCGCGCTGCTGTTCCCGTTCCTGCTTGATTCCGCGGTCGTCGGACAGCGCAACTTCGTGGCCAACCTCGCCTTCCTGTGCATCGGCTTCGCGCTGATGGGCACGGCATTCGGTCCGATCGGCGCCTTCCTGCCCGAGCTGTTCGACGCCAATGTGCGTTACTCTGGCTCTGGCATCGGCTACAACCTGGCCGCCATCGTCGGCGCGGCGTTCGTGCCGACCATCGCCACCTGGCTGTCCCACCACTGGGGCGTGCACTCCGTGGGCCTGTACCTTGGCGTGATGGCCTTGTGCTGCCTCGTCGCCGTGTTGAGCTGCAGGGAGACGAAGGACGTCGATTTCACCAAGTAAGGGTGCCGATACCACCGTGAAAAACCGTTCGGCAAAAAACATAGTCACTATGTGAACGCCGACAACCACCATAAAGAAAGCGGGACTAGAACGGTTCCGCAGGAGAGGCGGGGCGAGTTCCGCGGACACAATCCGGGGGAGCAACATCCTAGGAATCGCAAGCCGCCGCAACAACCGAACAACAGAAGAACATCGCGAACAATCCGGGAAGACTTTCCATCCCGCAATCACGAAAAACATAAAAGGAGCGCCAATCATGGCAGCAACTATCTGGTACGAAAAGGACGCCGATCTGTCCGTGTTCGATGGCAAGAAGGTGGCCGTT
>NZ_AZYA01000032.1:0-1473 GCF_000513015.1 Bifidobacterium sp. MSTE12
CTTTCGCAGGTAGCCCTTGCGGGCCTTCATCGCATGCACGATCAGTTCCACGTCGTATCCGACGCGGGACGCCGTGCCTATCTCGTACCACACCGCGCCGGAGACCCCCGGTCCCACGTACATGTACGTGGGAGGGTCCCGGTCGTAGTTGATGTCCACCGGTCCGCGGGCCTCGCGCCACGCGTGCAGGATATCGCCCTCCGACACCCCGTGCTTGAACGCAGAAGGCAGGATCAGCGGCTCGTCGTCCTTGTTCACGTCTCTCACAAGACAATCATACTTGGCAACAAACATTGCCGTCAAATATCCTCGTCCATCAAGCTGCCGTAAGGTGAGTCATGGGCGGAAAACGCTTCGGCAACTTCTTCGAATAAGTCCACCGGATCCATTTGGCATGCAATCGCGAGATTGTAGAGAGTGGGAAGTGATGGGAAGTTATACCCGTTTTCTATGTTTGCCAAGCTTTTCTCGCTTATCCAAGCGTAAGAAAGCCCTGAAGACTCACCCTCTTCTATAAAAGCGGTCCGTGTTGGCTTGACGTCTATTAGATCGCGGCGATGACGTTTAACGATCGCTCCTACTCGCCGCAATGCGGGATTCATGCTGGAGGATCGCTTCGATTTCATCAAGAAAGCTATCGCCGACCAGCCTTATGGCGACAGCATCGCCTATAAGGACAATGACAGTGAAAAGACCACTTCAGTCTCGGAACTGCTCAAACTCATGTATGCGTTCAACATCGATCGCTTTAGTGACGCATCGGTAGTTCCAATCGCTTCATATACAGGGAAGGCAGCCGTTTTCAAGGACTATCGGAAGGAATGGGACGATCACCACACTGATGACGGAGTGAACCCATCGGAGGACAACATCTATCTGCAGCTTTCCCAATTGCTCCCCACTTTTGTATCGTTGTACGAAACAATTCAAGAGGATATGCCCAAGAAGTTTAAAGATTACAAGACGGAGGCAGGTCAGAGGGCTCATTTTGGCAATCTCCGCGGTGTAGAGAAACGAGACGGGAAAGTGAAGACCCTCTTCACGCAGAAGGCCATCAACTACGACATCTCCGCAGGCTACATCATGCCGATCTTTGGAGCGTTCCGCGCTCTGCTCGAAAAGAAAAAGAATGGCCCTGGAGTCGAATGGGTGGTCGACCCTCTGGAGATGTGGGAAAGGGTTGGCGCTTCTTTGGTCCAGAATACGTTCGACACGGAGACCAATCCCAATGCCGCCGGCAAGATGAAGACGCTGTGGCAGTCCAACTACCGCATCGTGGATGGTGAAAAAACCAAGAAGCTCCTTGAGGAGCTGATGAAGAAGACGAGGGAGTAATCACGGCAACCTCCTTAGGTCGGCTTTGCCTCAACATCGGTTTCAATTGACGAGACAAAGCCGACCTCCGCTTACGGAATGGTCCTAAACGTTGTCTAGGACCATTCATGCAACACTTAGAAGCAGAACAGCGGTACC
>NZ_AZYA01000033.1:0-915 GCF_000513015.1 Bifidobacterium sp. MSTE12
GCCGTCAGCCGTGCCCAGCGACAGCGGTACGCAGCCCAGCCTGAATAGCGAGAGAGGCCCCACCCCGGCAGGGTGGGGCCTCTCAGCTGCTACGGATGCACACGTGACGGGAAGGACGCCATGAGGCCGGACGCGCCCTTATCGAGCGCCGTCCTCGCCTGTCCCTCGTTGGTGATGATGTGCGCGATCGTCGGCTTCCCGGTTGCGTTGATCCGATTCCACACGTCCGCGCTCGCGGACCACTCCATGCCGATCATGTCCCATGAGCCGAGGTCAGCCGCGGGAACTTCTGCGGGGTAGAGCATTGCCATTGTGCGGTATCCGCGTGCTTTCGCGCGCACCGCGCTCGTCCCCTTCGCGAAAATCTTCCAGATGACGCGGCGCTCTGGGTGCCCACCGAAAGCGGTGTCGAGGTACTCAAAGAGCCGTTCCTCGGCCTGCAGATCAGCAGTGTTTCGCTGGTCCTCAGATGACGTCGTTTTGTGGTCGATCGCGAGGACCACGTCATCTGGGATCTGGTCGACGATGTCGCGAAGCCGCATGAACGGCCCCGTTCCCTGTTGGAGTGTGCGCAGTGTGCTCCAGGGGGTAGACCAGATCGGCAGGTCCGTGCCAGGCACGGTCCTCGTCGTTTTCCAGTCGTGGATCGCGACGAATTCGGCGGGCTCTCCGTTCGGTCCCTTCGCAGAGAGACGGACGGAGATCTCCAGGGCCTTGAAGCCTGCGCGCAGCGAGGCTTCGAGACCGCGCTGTGTGAATTCTGGATACTCTGTGCCGCCCATTCTATGCGCGATATAGAAGGGCTTCTGCTTGAGGAATTGCTCGACGACGTCCGTCGAGGTCGGCGTGACCGGGGTCGTCGCCTCACGGCGGCGCAGGAGAAGATCTCCCCCGTCGCGCCGTCGGCGGCGCACG
>NZ_AZYA01000034.1:0-332864 GCF_000513015.1 Bifidobacterium sp. MSTE12
ACGTTGCGCCGATGGGCCCCTCGGCTTATCTGTCGCATTGCTTCGCTAGGATTGGTTTCGTTTGTGTGTAAGTACGGAATTCAAGTACCGATAACCATGCACGTACCGAACGGTTACGCAAGAGAACGGCAATACTAAGAGAGGTTTCGATGGCGGTTCGCGGCGATATTCGAAATGTAGCGATTGTGGCACACGTCGATCATGGCAAGACCACCCTGGTCAACGGCATGCTGGCGCAATCCCATGTGTTCAACGAGCGTGAGGAAGTCCCGGATCGCGTGATGGACTCCAACGATCTGGAACGCGAGAAGGGCATCACCATCCTCGCCAAGAACACCGCCGTGCAGTACACCGGTCCGCTGGCCGCCAAGTACGGTCATCCGGAAGGCATCACCCTCAACATCATCGACACCCCCGGCCACGCCGATTTCGGCGGCGAGGTCGAACGCGGCATCTCCATGGTCGACGGCGTCGTGCTGCTCGTCGATGCTTCCGAAGGCCCGCTGCCGCAGACCCGTTTCGTGCTGCGCAAGGCCCTTGAAGCCAAGCTGCCGGTCATCCTGTGCGTGAACAAGACCGATCGTCCGGACGCCCGTATCGAAGAGGTCGTCGGCGAGGCATCCGATCTGCTGTTGGGTCTGGCACAGGACGTCATCGAGGAGGGCATCGATCTTGACGAGGACTCCCTGTTCGACCTGCCGGTAATCTACTGCGCGGCCAAGGCCGGATACGCATCCGAGAATCAGCCGGAGAACGGCGGTCTGCCGGATAACGACAATCTCGAGCCGCTGTTCGAGGCCATCATCAAGAACATTCCGGCCCCGGAATACGACGAAGGTGCACCGCTCCAGGCCCATGTGGCCAACATCGACTCCTCCGACTTCCTCGGACGACTCGGCCTGGTCCGCATCTACAACGGCACCCTGGAGAAGGGCAAGACCTACGGCCTGTCCCGTGTGGACGGCTCCATCGAGAACTTCCGCGTCTCCGAACTGCTGCGCACGCAGGGCCTGGAGCGCACCCCCGTCGATTCCGCAGGCCCCGGTGACATCGTCGCAGTGGCCGGCGTGAACGACATCATGATCGGCGAGACCATCGTCGACCCGAGCGACCCGCGTCCGCTGCCGCTCATCCACGTCGACGATCCGGCCATCTCCATGACCTTCGGCATCAACGATTCGCCATTGGCCGGCACGGAAGGCAAGGATCACAAGCTCACCGCCCGCATGATCAAGGACCGCCTGGACCGTGAACTCATCGGCAACGTGTCCATCAAGGTGCTGCCGACCGAGCGTCCGGACGCCTGGGAGGTCCAGGGCCGTGGCGAACTCGCCTTGGCTGTGCTCGCCGAGCAGATGCGCCGCGAAGGCTACGAGCTGACCGTCGGCCGTCCGCAGGTGGTCACCAAGACCGTTGACGGCGTGATCAACGAGCCGATGGAAAACACCACCATCGACGTACCGGAAGAGTACATGGGCACCGTCACCCAGCTCATGGCCGATCGCAAGGGCCGTATGGACAACATGACCAACCACGGCACCGGCTGGGTGCGTTTGCAGTTCACCGTTCCCTCCCGTGGCCTGATCGGTTTCCGTACCGCACTACTGTCCGCCACGCGCGGCACCGGCATCGCAGCCTCCATCTCCGCAGGCTACGCCCCGTGGGCCGGCCAGATCGTAACCCGTCAGAACGGTTCCATGGTCTGTGACCGTAAGGGCGTCGCCACCCCATACGCCATGCAGCGCCTGCAGGCTCGCGGCAACTTCTTCGTCGAGCCGCAGTCCCCGGTGTACGAGGGCCAGGTCGTCGGCGTGAACAATAAGCCGGATGAGCTGGATGTGAACATCACGCTGGCCAAGCACATGACCAACATGCGTTCCGCTACCGCCGACGTGCTGGAGACCCTGACCCCGCCGATCAAGATGAGCCTTGAGGAGTCCCTGGACTTCGCCAACGAGGATGAGTGCGTGGAAGTCACCCCGGAGTCCATCCGAATCCGCAAGATCATCCTCAGCCGTGAGGACTGGTACAAGTGGCGCGCCAAGCAGCGTCGTCAGAACAATCAGCAGGGCAAGTAGTCGCTGATCGAGCAGAGGAGAGATGCGCATGTGCGTGCATCTCTCCTTTTCCTTTTCCGGCGAGCTGGCGGCACACGGTGTGATGAAATCATAAGGAACGAGGAGAATAGTGGTGAGCATGACTCAAGACAACGATCGCAGGCTGCTGCCATGGTCGTATCGGCAACCGATGCCGGTGAGGCTTCTCATCGACGTGCTTTCCGGCGCGGCAATCGGTGCCGTCGGCACGATGGCACATCGTATGGGGGCATCGATGAACATCCCATATGGCCTGGCATTGGCCTTTCTCATCGTAATCCTTTCCACCTGGTGCGCCCGCTCACGCGACGGCGTCGTCGGGCTTGCCCTGCATCTCATCAGCTCGTCACTGGTGGTATGGACGGTCATGGCGGGATACGGTCCGGGCGGCGACGCTTTGATTCCGGTCGGTTTCGGCAGTGACGCGAATATGCCGTTCTTCAGCGACCATGCCGGCTACTTCTGGCTGTATGGCATCGTGCTGATCCCATGCATCATGTTGCTCCTGCCAAAGCGCTGGTTCGTCGTGCAGCCTCGGACCGATACGGACGCCCAGCCGATGGAATAGGGGCTGCGCTACGGGCCACCACTACGGTAAGGTGCAAGGAAGCATGAAGGAGGAACGGGAAGATATGAATGCGCGGAAGTTGTTCTATCTCGGGCCCCAAGGCACATTCACGCATCAGGCGGCGGTCAGTGCGGCCGGATTGTTGCGGCCGGTCGTGCCCGAAGGATTCGATCTCATTGCCTGCGATGATGTGCCGCAGATCATGCAGGCCGCGCAGAACGGCGAAGGTTGGGGCGTCATCGCATGGGAGAACAACGTCGAGGGGTATGTCGTGCCGAACCTTGACGCCCTGATCGACGCGCAGGACCTGGTCGGCTTCGCCCGTGTCGGCGTCAACGTCGAGTTTGACGCCTATACACTGCCCGACATCGGACTGGAGGATGCCTACGTCGCCACGGCCCACTCGCATGGCCTTGCGCAATGCAGAAAATTCATCGCCGAGCATCATCTTGACGCGGTGACGGCATCATCCAACGCAGCCGCCTGTCGCGACCTCAAGCCGGGTGAGGTCGCATTCGGACCGAGCATCTGTGGCGATCTGTACGACATCAAACGCGTCGGCAGTGCGGTACAGGACTATCAGGGCGCACGCACCGAGTTTCTTGTGCTGGCCCGACGTGAGGAAGTCGCCGATCTGCTGGAACAGCCGAAAACCCAGGACGATGTGGACTATGAATCGGTATTGACGCTCATCCCGCTGGTTACCGGCCCGGGTGTACTCGCCGATCTGCTGGATGTGTTCCGCGATGCAGGACTCAATATGACCAGCTTCATCTCGCGTCCGATCAAAGGACATGATGGCACCTACAGCTTCATCGCCACGTTCGACGCGGCCCCATGGGAACGGCGGTTCCGTGACGCGCTCGTGGAAATCGCCGAGCACGGAGACTGGGCCAAGACCTTGGCCGTCTATCCTCGTAGGGAACGGCCGAGCCCGCCGGTGGCCAGCTGGATGCTGCCGCAGGGTGGAGTGCGTCTTGACGATAGGCATCTGCCTGAGGATTGGCAGAACGACGGTATGGTAAGAAGGGAGCTGATGTGGTGAAGCAGCGTATCGCAATCGTGGGATTGGGCCTGATCGGAGGCTCTCTGGCACGCAGGCTCGTCAACGCAGGTTGCGAGGTGACGGCTTGGAATCACAATGATCGTCCGTATGCGACCGCCGAAGCGGACGGCATCACCTGCATGCCGACATTGGCCGCTCTGGCCGATGGCAGGCCCGATGTGCTGGTACTGTGCAATCCACTCAAGGCCATGCCGCAGATTCTCTCCGCTTTGAAGCCGCTGATCGACCAGAACGTGACGACGCTCACCGACGTCGGCAGCGTCAAAGGCATGGTGCGCGATCAGGTGAAGGCCGTCGGACTGGAGAACTGCTACGTCGGCGCGCATCCGATGGCCGGCAATGAACTGTCCGGTTGGGAATCCTCGGATCCCGCTTTATACGATGACGCGCTATGGGCCATCACCGTGGACGAACGCACTGAATACCGGCGGTTCCTGGCCGTCGCGACGATGATCACCGATGCCTGCGCCAATCGCCTGATCGTACTTGACGATGCCACGCATGACCGTTGCGCCGCGCTGATCTCGCATATGCCGCACGTCATCGCCACGGCCATGGTCAACGAACTCGTGGTCAATCCGAATCGTAATGTCGCGGCCGCGCTCGCTGCGGGATCCTGGCGTGACATGACCCGCGTGGCATTGACCGATCCGGACCGCACACGTGCCATGGTGGAGGAGGATGCGGCCAATGTGGAGCTATTGCTGCGTAATATGGCCAATCGTCTGACGCTGATGGCCAACGTATTGCATGGCGTTCAGCCCCAAGGCGCCGGTGCGTTGCAGACCGCCGCCACCCAGGAGAGCGACGCCAAGGAGATGGCACGTTTCTTCGAGCAAGGTCAACCGTTCCGTGATTACAAGACGGCCATACGGCAGCCTGATTTCATGGAACGATGCGAGACGGTTTCGCTTGCGATCCCTGCGGAAGGCTGGCAACAGATGCTGCTGGAATCCGCCCGCAGGGGAGAACACATCATCCGGTTCACGGATGATCACGCGGTTGACGTCCAAATCCGTTCCGCTGTGTGAGTCTCGCCGAGGAAGCGCACACAGCGAACGTCACGATTGCGATCGGGTCATGGAACGTTCGGGAATCGGTTTGATCGTGACGATTGCGTCGGCGGGAATGCTGACACGGTGTGCGGGACGTGAGCCATTGGCGGCCGCGTCCCGCATCAGCTCCAGCGTCCGTCCGTCCCAGGAGCGCACATGGCCGACAAAATCACGGAACTTCATACGTTGGTCGGCCGGATCCACGCCTTCGTACGTGCGCACCACAATGCGTGCGCCGGCAGGAATCTCATGTGGAATCGGCATATTGTCCCCTTCGTTGCACCGTTTATCGACAGTCTAGACCTATTCGCTGGCCACGGCGTCAAGAACGGGTTGCCTGAGTGCGCGGGAGGCCGGCGAGATACTGGATATCAGACCGACTACGATCGACAGCACGAGGAAGATCAGCAACTGCGTCCACGGAACCGCAAGCGTCTCCAATCCCTTGGAGGCGTAGACGGCGCGGATCACCACACCGGCCGAGACACCGACCACCAAGCCCATCACCGTGCCGAATACGGAGATGATGGCAGCTTCGATGCCGAGCATGCCGCGCACCTGTCCGCGTGATGTGCCGATGGCCCGTAGCAGGCCGATCTCCTTGGTACGTTCCGATACGCTCAACGCCAACGTGTTCACGATGCCGAAGATCGCGATGATAATCGACAATGCCAGCAGTGCGTACAGGATCATGAGCACCTGGTCGATCATCGTGCTCATCGTCGACTTGTATTCGTCATGATCGAACACCGAAATCGTGTAGTACTTCTTCACGGCGTTCTTGATGTTCCGCTTCACCGCAGCGGTATCGGTGCCGGACTTGGCATTGACGTACAGAGACATGGGGAACATGGTCTGCTTGTTGCCGATCTGCTCGGCGACGTCATCGTTGAACATCACATTGTCGCGATACACGGAGTTCGACACGATCGCACCGATTCTGATCGTCTTTTCCGTGGTCTCCTTCTTCGTCTTGATCAAGGTTTGCGGATCGACGTTCTGCGCGTCGGCGGTATACCGTTGGATCTCGTCCGCCTTGGCCTGCGCTCCCGCCACATCGCCGGATGCGGCCATCTGCTGCGCTTCGTTCTGCAACTCCTGCACATGTGCCTGAACCTGGGCCTGATAATCGGCTTGGGCCTGTTCGGTGGCCTCTTGGTCGACCACCGTATTCTCGGCGGATACCTTGACCCGGTCTCCCACATGCCAGCCCCGGTCTTCGGCCACGTCTTTGCCGACCAGCAGTTCACCCTTCTTCATCGCCTTGACGGCGTCGCCCTCGGTGGTTTCCGCGGCGAACACGTCGGTGAACAAGTGCGTTTGCGTGGCGAATGTCACGCTACCGATGGATCGGCCGTCATACTTGACGCCGAGCATGAGACGGTTCGTGGTGACCGTCTTGACGCCGTCGGTGTTCTTGATGTCGGATATGGCCTGATCTGGCAACCGTCCGAAGGACGCGGAGATCACGGCGAAATCCGCTTTGAAACCGTTGTCCACCAAGGAATTGACCGAGGCCTTCGCCGACGAGGCCACCACGCCGAGGCAGCTGACGATTGCGACGCCTACGAACAATGCGGCGGCGGTATTCGACGTGCGTCTCTTGGAACGGGAGATGTTGCGCGTCGCGAGCCGGCCGGTGACGGTGAAGATCTTCGACGGCAACCATCCCAATAGGTTGCCGGCGGGGGAGACGAAGGCCGGTCCGGCCATGATGACACCGACCACGGCCAATGCCGCGCCGACGCCGAGCGGCCAGCCGATGGCGATATGGTTTACCACGTCCCATGGCGTCGGCCCGTTGCCGTCCGCGACGGCCATGGCGCAGGCGAACGCCCAGCTGGCGAAACCGAGCACCACCATAATCGTGCCGACGATGCCTCGCATGCGTACCGGTTTTTCCGGATTCACCGTCTCGTTCATCGCTTGGATGGGCGGGGCAAGCGCGGCATTGCGTGCCGGCAATGCCGCGCCGATCAACGTGACCAGCACACCCACGATCAGGCCGATTACCATGTCGGAGATGGACGGATCGGTGGCTCCGGTCAATGGCAGTCCCATATTCGCCAGTCCCATGACGATCAGTCGTACCATGCCCCAACCGAGCGCGATGCCTGTGCCCGAACCGACCAGACCGAGCACCACGGCCTGCACGATCACCGTGGAGAAGACCTGTGCGGGTGAGGCGCCGATGGATCGTAGCAGCGCATATCCGCGCATCGACTCACGTACGATCATCGAGAAGGTGTTCGCGATGATGAACGAACCGACGAACAGCGCGATGACGGCGAAGATGAGGATCAGCGGCTGGATGAAGCCGAGTGAATCCTGCGTGGCCTTGGTGGTATCGTCGCGATATTCGTCTCCGGTGACGGCGTGTGCCTTGGAATTCTTGGGCAGCGCCTTGTTGATGCGGTCCGCCAGCTGCTGTTGCTCGGATGCGTTCAACGGAGTGGTCGTACTGCCGTAGACGCAGATCTGCGCGGTTTTGTCGGCATCGTCCGATTGTTTGTCGGATTGTTCCTTGGCTACGCTTGGATCGACGCCGATGATGATGGCGCCCGCCTGGCTTGCGGAGGTCGAGAAGATACCGCTGACCGTCACGTCATGCGGGCCATCGGAGTAGACGATCTTCGTCTTGTCTCCCACTTTGAGACCGGATCGCTCCGCTGCGAAGGAATGCAGGGCGATTTCATCTGCGCCTTTCGGGTACGTGCCGGAAGTGAACTTGGCGGAGCGCCACGGAGTCGAAGCGCTGATGCCGAGTGCCATCGAGGGCGAGCCCATAGTGGTCACGGCGTCGCCGTGTTTGTCGACCAGCACCACGCCGGTGAGTGAGTAGGCCACGCGCGCCGATGTGACGCCCTTCACCTTGGCGATATCGTCGGCGAGGTCCACGTCGATGGCGTTGTAGCTTGCTATCGACGAACCCGATGCGAGCAGTGTCGAACTGCTCTTGGTCTGTTTGGCGCCTCGTACGTACACATCATGGTCGGCGTTGGTGGCCATCATCTGCGAGACCTGGTTGTTGAGCATCTCGCGGAAGCAGAACGAGCCGACCACGAAGCTTACGCCGAGCGCGATGGCCACGATTGACATGATGAAACGGCTGAAATGGCTTCTCGCATCACGCAAACCGATACGGATCATGACTGGGCGCCTTCCGTCGAAGTCGTGGTTTCGGCCTCGTCATCGTCCGCGAACACTTCGAGAATATCGGCATAGGTGGGGTGGCTCATGTCGCGGGTGATCTCACCATCCGCCAGCACCAGTACGCGGTCGGCGAAGGAGGCGGCACGCGGATCATGCGTGACCATTACGATGGACTGGCCGTAATCACGTACGGAATCACGGAGGAACCCGAGAACCTCCCGGCTGGAACGTGAATCCAGATTGCCGGTCGGCTCGTCCGCGAAGATCACCGAAGGGCGCGCCATCATTGCGCGAGCGCAGGCGACGCGTTGCTGCTGGCCGCCCGAAAGCTGACTCGGCCGATGGGTCAGTCGCTGTTCAAGACCGACCACCTTGACCACCTGGTTGAACCAATCGCGGTCGATGGGCCGTTTCGCGATCTGCAATGGCAGGAGGATGTTCTCTTCGGCAGACAGCGTCGGTACCAGATTGAAGGATTGGAAGATGAAGCCGATCTGTTCGCGGCGCAGATCGGTCAGTTGCTTTTGATTCATGGACGAGACTTCGAGACCTTCCACGACGACCCTGCCGGAAGTAGGGGAGTCGAGACCTGCCATGCAATGCATCAGGGTGGATTTGCCTGAGCCGGAAGGGCCCATGATCGCAGTCATCTCGCCGCGCATGAATTCCACATCCACATGGTTGAGCGCGGTGACCCGGTTGTCCTTGTCTCCGTAGCTCTTTGTCAGGTCGATGGCCCTTGCCACGATTCGTTCGTCAACTCCGTTGCCGGAATCGCCCTGCTGTCTGGTCCGTGCCGAGTGACGTGCCATGATACCGCCTGTCCACTGGAGAATATACCGAGTAAAGTCTATCGACAGATGGCCACATAATGGAAGAGCAGTCAGCGGAAAATTCGGGGAAAGAGGCCGGAATATGCGTTTCGCGGATACGATCGACGCCTTTGATGCATATCTGAAGGCCAACCGCGGATTGAGTGATAATACGCGCAAGGCGTACCGTGGCGATCTTGAGGAATGCATGACGCAGCTGGAGATATTGGGATGTGAGGATCTCAACGAAGTGACCATAGAGGATCTTCGCATGTGGATGTCGCAATCCTCGAAGCGGCATGCGAGAAGCAGCATGGCCCGTAAAACCGTTGCGGTGCGGGGCTTCTTCGCATGGACTCACGAACGCGGCGTGACGAACGCCAATCCGGCGGCCATGCTGATGACACCGAAGATTCCGGATACGCTACCTGCCGTACTCAGCGAATCACAGGCGGAGAAGCTGATGGACTGCGTCGACGAGCAGATGCCGAAATCGCGCACGAAGAGCGTCAGGAAACAGGCCGTCGGCCTACGTAATGCGGCAATGCTGGAAGTGCTGTACGCCACGGGCATCCGTGTCGCCGAACTGGTCGGACTTGACGTGCATGACGTGGCCTTTGACAACCGTACGATGAAGGTCACGGGCAAAGGCAACAAGCAGCGCGTGGTGCCGTTCGGCGTGCCGGCCGAGCAATCCATCCGACGCTGGCTTGAGGACGGACGCCCCCGTTTGGTCCGTGCACGGTCGGCGGATGCGCTCTTTCTTGGCGCGCAGGGCAATCGCATCGACCAGCGGGTGGTGAGACAGGTGGTGCATGAGTGCGCGCAACGGGCGGGCGTGCCGGACATCAGCCCGCATGCGTTACGTCACAGCGCGGCGACGCACCTGCTCGATGGGGGAGCGGATCTGAGGCAAGTGCAGGAACTGCTGGGACATTCCTCGCTCAAAACCACGCAGCGCTACACCCATGTCTCCATCGAACAGCTCAAGGCGAGATACGGGCAGGCGTTCCCCCGAGCCTGAACCGCCGATCGGTCCGCACGGTATACGCGTGCCGCGAAAACGGGCCATGACTCGCATTCCCGAGATGTATGAAAGAGCCTGTGGCCTTCGGCCCGCTTCCATGCATATGAATCGAGGGAATAATGAAACAACACAGGCTTGTGGCCTTTACGTCGGTACTGGCATTGCTGGCCGTACCGTTGGCTGGATGCGGCAGCTCCGGTTCGGACTCCCCATCGGCGGCGAACGTCATCACCGCCTTCAACGCCGAGCCGGCCAATCCGTTGATTCCGGGAGACACCAACGAGTCAGGAGGCGGTCGTCCGATCGACCTGTTGTTCGCCGGTCTGATTTCCTTCGACAACGACGGCAAGGCGCATAACGAAGTGGCCGAATCGATCACCGCGAATGACGATGCCTCCCAATACGACATCAAGCTCAAGTCCGGCTGGAAGTTCACCGACGGCACTCCGGTGACGGCCGAGTCCTTCACCAAGGCGTGGAGCTATACCGCCAACGCGAAGAACGCGCAACTGTGTTCGGGCTTCTTCGCCAACATCAAGGGCTATGACAAGCTACAGGATACCGCCAATCTCAATGGTGATGAGCAGCTCGAAGGGCTGAAGGTGATCAACGACCATGAATTCACCGTGGAACTGAACCAGCCTGATTCCGTATTCCCCATCAAAGTGGGGTATTGCGGGTTCTATCCGCTGCCGCAATCCTTCTACAAGGATCCGAAGGCCTTCGGCGAAAAGCCGGTAGGCGACGGTCCGTACAAGTTCGGCTCATGGATTCACGACCAGGAGCTGAGCGTCGTAAAGAACACGGCCTATCACGGCAATCGTGAGGCGAAGAACGACGGCGTGACCTTCCGCGTCTACACCGATCCCTCATCCGCCTACGCCGACGTGCAGGCAGGCAATCTCGACGTGCTCGATACCATTCCGTCCGCCGACGCCAAGATCTTCCAGACCGACTCGTCAGTCGAAGCGTATAACAAGGCCGGTTCCGTACTGCAGACCATAACCATTCCATCACAGCTCGAGCATTGGCAGACCTCCACCGAAGAGGGGCAGCTGCGTCGGAGGGCGCTGTCCATGGCCATCGACCGAAGCAACATCTGCAAGAAGGTGCTCAGCAATCTGGGCACCCCTGCCGACTCCTTCACCTCACCGAAGGTACCGGGATATTCAGGCACCATCGAAGGGCACGAATACCTTGAATACAACCCGACGAAGGCCAAGGAGTTGTGGAACCAGGCCGAAGCCATCTCCCATTATGACGGCAAGCTGCAGTTCTTCTATAATTCCGATGGTGGCGCGGGCCCGGTGTATGACGCCATCGTCAACTCCGTGAAGAACGTGCTCGGCATCGACGCGGCCACCAGCCCGATTCCCACCTTCCAGGAATTCCGCAATGATGTGACCGCCCGCAAACTCAGCGGAGCCATCCGCACCAGCTGGCAGCCGGACTATCCGTCTCCGCAGGATTATCTGGTGCCGTTGTACGATTCGTCCGCCGCGGATGGCAATGGCTCCAACGACGGCGACTACAAGAACGCCGAGTTCGACGAGCTATGCGCGCGTGCGGCTTCGACCGGCGATGAGGATACCGCGAACGATCTGTACCGGCAGGCACAGCGGATCCTGCTCAGTCAGTTGCCGTCGATTCCGTTGTATTACGGCGATGCGGCAGGTGTGGCATCGAAGGATGTGAAGAATTTCACCATGAACTGGCAGAACGTTCCCGCATATCAGGACATGACCAAACGCTGATTTCCGCAATGCTTCCGGTCTTGGCCTCACGAGACCGGCCGTGAGCGGCATTCACCCTTTCAATCCGTTTCTCCATGTCGTTTGCAGAGGTTATGCTGCGTTGTCCGTTAAGTAGGGAACAATGGTTCTCTACCGGTAAAAACGAGGTGTGCGCTGACGCCATGCATCAACGTCCACCTCGTTCTTACGCGAGGGCCGCAACGGTCCTCACATAACGAATAGGAGAATGATTCTATGAAGAAGAAGGCTTTGGCTTTCGCCGCCGCGGCCTGCGCGTTGGGCATGCTGCTCAGCGGCTGCGGCGCTTCCAATGATGCCGCCTCCGATGGCGGCAACATCATCACGGCTTACAATTCCGAGCCGCAGAACCCGCTTATCCCGGGCAACACCAATGAGACCGGCGGCGGTAAGCCGATCGATCTGCTGTTCTCCCGCCTGATTTCCTTCGATGCCAAGGGCAATGCTTCCAACGAAGTGGCAGAGTCCATCGAAGCCAATGCGGATGCCACCCAGTACACCATCAAGCTCAAGAAGGGTTGGAAGTTCACCGACGGCACTCCGGTGACGGCCGAGTCCTTCACCAAGGCGTGGAGCTATACCGCCAATGCGAAGAACGCGCAGAAGTGCGCTTCCTTCTTCTCCACCATCAAGGGCTATGACAAGCTGCAGGATGCCGACAACCTCAAGGGCGACGAGCAGCTTGAAGGCCTGACGGTCGTCAACGACAACGAATTCACCGTGGACCTCAACCAGTCCGACTCCGTGTTCGCCATCAAGGTCGGCTATTCCGGTTTCGCTCCGCTGCCGGAATCCTTCTACAAGGATCCGAAGGCCTTCGGCGAAAGGCCGGTGGGCAACGGTCCGTACAAGTTCCAGTCCTGGGATCATGACAACGAAATCGTGCTCGTGAAGAATCCGGACTACAAGGGCAACCGCACCCCGAAGAACGACGGCGTGACCTTCAAGGTCTACACCAAGGACGAGGCCGCCTACGCCGACATCCAGTCCGGCTCCCTCGACGTGATGGAATCCGTGCCGGCTTCCGCCACCAAGACCTTCGAAACGGATTCCACCGTGCAGGCCTACAACAAGGCCGGCTCCGTAATCCAGCAGTTCACCATCCCGTCCGGTCTGAAGCATTTCGAGGCTGGCACCGAAGAAGGCACCCTGCGCCGTCAGGCCATCTCCATGGCCATCAACCGCAACAACATCTGCGAGAAGGTGCTTAACGGCACCGGTACGCCGGCCAGTGATTTCACCTCTCCGCTGACTCCAGGCTACAGCGATTCCCTCAAGGGCTCCGATAACCTGAAGTACAACGCCTCCAAGGCCAAGGAACTCTGGGAGAAGGCCAACGCCATCAGCCCGTGGACCTCCGATGACAAGCTCACCTTCGCTTACAATGCCGACGGTGGCCATGAGACCATCTACACCGCCGTGGTGAACTCCATCAACAACACTCTCGGCTCCGAAGTGGCCGCCACCAACCCGTACCCGACCTTCAACGACTACCGCACCGCGGTGTCCGACCGCAAGGTCCAGGGCGCGTTCCGTAGCGGTTGGCAGCCGGATTACCCGTCCGCCGAGAACTATCTGGTCCAGAACTTCTCCTCCTCCGCCGCCGACGGCAACGGTTCGAACGATGGCGACTACAAGAACTCCAAGTTCGACGACCTGTGCAACCAGGCCGCAGCCGCCCAGACCACCGACGAGGCCAACAAGCTGTATCAGCAGGCCCAGGAAGTGCTGCTCAATGATCTGCCGGCCGTTCCGCTGTACTATGCCAATGCCTATGGCGTGGCTTCCACCAACGTCTCCAACTTCGAGATGAACTGGCAGAACCTGCCGGTCTACGAGAACATGACCAAGAGCAAGTGAGCTTGATTCACTAATCGGTTCTCATCGCTGACAAGGAGGGAACGGTAATGCGCCGTTCCTTCCTTGTCGTTACGACCGCATTCGTTACCAGGGTAAAAAAACGGGAAAATGAGACACCTAGGGGTAAGGTGCCGGTCAGTGTGGTGTTTTCCCAGCTTATTTTCATAAACCTACAATATAAAGGCACCTTGGTGCGAAACTAGTAGACTTAGCGGCTAGTAGACTTAGCGGGGCGAGTTGTCAGCCGGCCCCGTGCAAGGTCTTTTTTCACAAAGACCGATAGCCAAATGGCTGGCTTAAGAATTGAGTAATAAGGAGAAACCAATGGGCAAGTATCTTCTGCGACGTATTCTGCAGATGATCCCTGTGGTTCTCGGCACGACGCTTCTGGTGTACGCCCTGGTGTTTGCGCTGCCGGGCGACCCAGTCAAGGCCATGTTCGGTGATAAACCGGTCAATGAAGCGGTTGCCGCCCAAATCCGTGCCGAATACAACCTGGACAAGCCGTTCATCATCCAGTACCTGCTGTTCCTGAAGAACGCGCTGACCCTCGACTTCGGCAAGACCTTCTCCGGGCAGCTGGTCATCGACCAGATCGGCCGCGCCTTCCCGATCACCATCAAACTCGCGCTGATGGCCTTCGTGTTCGAAGCCATCTTCGGCGTGATTTTCGGTGTGATCTCCGGCTTGAAGAAGGGCAAGTGGTGCGACACCGTCATCCTGATCTTCTCATTGCTGCTCATTTCCGTACCGACTTTCGTCACCGGTTTCCTGGCCCAATACTTCCTCGGCGTCAAATGGCGTCTGCTTCCGGTCACCGCCGGCTCGAATCCAGGTTTCATCGATTTGCTCATGCCAGCGATGGTGCTCGGCTCCGTATCGATGGCATACATCATCCGATTGAGCCGTGCGGAGATTTCGTCCAACATCGCGCTCGATTACGTACGTACCGCACGCGCGAAGGGCATGGACAACAAGTCTGTCATGCTGCGCCATGTGCTGCGTAACTCCATGATTCCGGTCGTGACCTATCTCGGGCAGGATCTGGGCGCGTTGATGGGTGGCGCCATGATCTCCGAAACCATCTTCAACGTGCACGGCATCGGCTATCTGACCTATCAGAGCATTCTGAAGGGCGAAGGCAATCTGGTGGTGTCCATCGTGACGCTGCTCATGCTGATCTTCGTGGTGTGCAACCTGCTGGTCGATATGCTTTACGCCGCCCTCGATCCTCGAATCCGTTATGCGTGAGCTGTGGAGGATAAGCAATGACTGACATGAATGAAACCAATCTTTCCACCGCGCTGCCGGGACAGGAGCGCTATGTGGCCCCGCTTGAGGAGACTCCGCTCAAAGCCGTCGATTCCATCGACGAATCGGCTCCCGCATCGAATATGTGGGCGGATGCGTGGCGCACCCTGCGACGCAATCCGCTGTTCATCATCTCCGGGCTGTTGATTGTCTTCATCATTTTCGTGGCACTGTTCCCGGGCGTACTGACCAAGCAGAACCCGAACTACTGCAATCTCGACAATTCGCTCGACCCGTCATCCGCAGGCCATCCATTCGGCTTCGACCTGCAGGGCTGCGATGTGTACGCTCGCGTGGTCTACGGTACCCGCACTTCCTTGAGCGTCGGTGTGTTCGCCACGCTGCTCGTGGTGCTGCTCGGCACGTTGATCGGTGCGGTGGCCGGCTTCTTCGGAGGCTGGGTCGATGCCGTGCTGAGCCGCCTGACCGATATTTTCCTCGCGTTGCCGATTCTGCTTGGCGCCATCGTGGTGCTGCAGATGTTCAAGACCAGCGACTCCATCTGGAAGATCATCCTCGTGATGACGCTGTTCGGCTGGACCTCCGTGGCGCGTATCGCCAGAGGTGCGGTGCTGGAGGCGAAGAACCTCGAGTTCAACACCGCCTCCACGGCCTTGGGCTCCACGCCGGGACGGAACCTGTTCCGTCACATCCTGCCGAACTCCCTGGCTCCGATCATCGTGGTCGGCACTACATCGTTGGCCACGTACATCGTGCTCGAGGCGACGCTGAGCTTCCTTGGCGTGGGCTTGCCGACCACCACCGTCAGCTGGGGCGGCGACATTTCCCATGCTCAGTCCATTCTGCGCACCAACCCGATGGTGTTGTTCTATCCGTCCGCCGCGTTGGCCATCACCGTGCTGGCCTTCATCATGATGGGCGACGCCGTCAAGGACGCCCTTGATCCGAAGAGCCGTACGGCCTGAGTGTAAGTGAGGGATATTCGATGACTGATATGAATACCGAAAACAAGCTTGAGGCCATGCAACGTGCCAACGGTCCGCTACTCGAAGTCAAAGACCTTCAGGTGGACTTCACCACCGATGAAGGCCGTGCCGTGCACGCGGTGCGTAACTCCTCCTTCAGCGTGTATCCCGGCCAATGGGTGGCGATCGTGGGCGAATCCGGTTCCGGTAAATCCACTTCCGCCATGGCAGTGCTGGGGCTTTTGCCGGGCACGGGCCATGTGGTCGGCGGCTCCATCAAGCTTGATGGCCAGGAGATCGCCGGCTTGAAGCAGAAGGACTACGACAGGCTGCGCGGATCCAAAATGGGACTTGTACCGCAGGATCCGATGAGCAATCTGAATCCGGTATGGCGCATCGGGACTCAGGTCAAAGAGGCCCTTGTCGCCAACAACATGGATATCGACCATGAAAAACGCTCTGAATTCGCCAAGGCCTTGGCCGGCGAAGGGGTGGAGCTCAAAGGCGACGATGACGAGACCTTCCTTGGTTCCAAGGAGCTGCCGGAACTGTTGGCAATGGCCAAGGAAGCCCTGGTCAACATCGGCAAGACCGGCGAGGATCTCGATACGACCATGGCGTACTTCACTGATGAGTGGGTGCCGGGTTCCGAAACCCGCTGGCGTGTCGCCGACGATCTCATCAAGGCCGGCGTGAAAGCCGAGGATGCGTGGTATCTCGCCAAGAAGTATGTGATTGGTTCCACCATGAACGATCGCATCGCGGGTTTGCTGTCCGAAGCGGGATTGCCGGACGCCGCCACCCGTGCACGTCAGTTCCCGCACGAATTCTCCGGTGGCATGCGCCAGCGTGCGTTGATCGCCATCGGTCTTGCCTGCCGCCCCGACCTGCTTATCGCCGATGAACCGACATCCGCGCTTGACGTGACCGTGCAGAAGAAGATTCTCGATCATCTGCATACGCTAACCGATTCACTAGGCACCGCAGTGCTGTTCATCACCCATGATCTGGGTCTGGCCGCGGAACGAGCCCAGCACATCGTGGTGATGTATAAGGGGCAGGTCGTCGAATCCGGTCCGTCGCTCGAGGTACTCCAGCATCCACAGCATCCGTACACCAAGAGACTGGTCGCAGCCGCACCATCGCTGGCATCGCAGCGCATCATCTCCGTCAAGGAGCATGGGGGCGACGCGAAGGCCGTGATGGAGCATGCGGTGAACGAATCCTCCCTGAAAAACGGCGAGGCCATCATCACCGTCGACCATCTGACCCGTGAGTTCAAGCTTCCACGCAAAAAGGAGATGTTCAAGGCCGTCGATGACGTGAGCTTCTCCGTCAAGAAGGGCACCACTCTGGCGATCGTGGGCGAATCCGGCTCCGGTAAGTCCACCGTGGCCAACATGGTGCTGAAGCTGCTCGAACCGACCTCCGGTAGCGTAACCTATGCGGGCAAGGACATCGCGGGCTTCAAGGGTAAGGAGTTGCTCGATTTCCGTCGCCATGTGCAACCGGTGTTCCAGAACCCGTACGGTTCGCTCGATCCGATGTATTCCATCTACCGTTCCATCGAGGAGCCGCTCCGCATTCATGGCATCGGCGACAAGACCAGCCGTGCCGCCCGCGTACGCGAGTTGCTCGACATGGTGGAGCTGCCGGAATCCGTGATGAGCCGCTATCCGAACGAGCTTTCCGGCGGCCAACGTCAGCGCATCGCCATTGCGCGAGCCATGGCCCTCAATCCGGACGTGATCGTCTGCGATGAGGCCGTGTCCGCGTTGGATGTGCTTGTGCAGGATCAGGTGTTGCGCCTGCTCAACGACCTGCAGGCCGAAAGGGGACTGAGTTACCTGTTCATCACCCATGATCTGGCGGTCGTTCGCCAGATCGCCGATGAGGTGGTGGTGATGCAGCACGGCAAGCTTGTGGAGCATGCCACCACCGATGAGGTGTTCGACCATCCGCAGATGCAGTACACCCGCGATCTGTTGGACGCCATTCCAGGAGGTAAGCTCCAGCTCGGTCTCGACTGATGACCACAGTGGAGTGGCGCGGTCTTCTCCTACACGCCTTGGGCCGCACCGTCCGATCGCTGAATCCGGATTCCCCGAACCCAGCGATCGGACGGGGGGAAGGTCAGCTACAAGATGGGCTCCGACGATTACTACGCGAAGGCCGGTGAACGGTTCGGACCGCCTGCACCGCTGAAAACCTCCCTCCTTTCGAGGGAGGTTTTCTCGCATGTGAGTTAGGCTGGCGCTATGACGATCAGCATTACGACTTCGAACGTGAACGGAATCCGTGCGGCCAAACGCAAGGGCATCGAAATTTGGGCCGGCAGAAACACGCCCGATATCTGGTGCATGCAGGAAGTGCGTGCGCCACAGCATGAAATCGATCCGATTTTCGATGAATTTGGGTTCGAATACTCCACCGCCGGTAAGATCGCCGATCAAAGTGAACTGGACCGTCTCAACGAGGTATGCCGTATCAAAGGACGTGCCGGGGTGGGGCTGCTCTCGGCATTGCCGGTGATTGACAAGCGGTACGGCTTGCCGGGGCTTGACGATGACGTCGATTCCGGCCGTTGGATCGAGGCCGATGTGAAGACGCCACAGGGCTACATCGTTACCGTGGTATGTGTGTACGTGCATGCAGGCAATACCGATGATCCGGCCAAGATGGAACAGAAATACCGTTTTCTTGACACCATGCTCGAACGGATGGGCCAGCTGCGAGATGAGGCGGCGCATGGCGGCAGGCAGTCCGTACTATGCGGCGATTTCAATATCGCGCATACCCCGCTCGACATCAAGAACGCCAAGGCCAACGAGACGCATGCCGGATTCCTTCCCGAGGAACGGGCCTACGTCGACAAGTGGCTGGGTGAGCTGGAGTTCGTGGATGTGATGCGTAATCTCGCGGGCGATATCCAGGGCCCGTACACGTGGTGGAGCCAACGTGGCCGTGCCTTCGACAACAACGTGGGTTGGAGAATCGACTATCAGTTCGCCACGCCGGAGCTGGCCGAATCCGCTTGCGGATTCGTCATCGACAAGGCCCCGACCTACGACAAACGCTGGTCCGACCATGCGCCGCTGACCATCACCTACGACATCTGAGACGCGACTCGCAGGAACGGGCCACGAATTCCCAGCTCATATTAAGCGTGGGTGCTAGGCTGGTCACGGTTGCAACCGTTATGAAATGAGGAACATCATGGGATTGTTTGGATTCGGCAAGAAGAAGCGCCAGAGCGAGGACGCTCAGCAGGCCGCCGAAGAGCAGGCTGTGGATGAGGCCGCGGCCCAGGCCCAGGAGGTCATGGAGCTGCCCGAGCCTTCCGCCGTATACGAAGGACGCGGCGATGAACGCGGTCCTTGGGACGTGGACGACGAGGATGTGCCCGATTACGATGACTATCTTGATCTGGGATCCTACTATCTGCCGTTCCTGCAGGGCATCGAACTGCGTGTGAAGGCGAACCGCGCCACGCAGCAGGTGCTCGGCTCCACCATCACCTATGGCTCGTCCAGTTTGGAGATCGAGGCGTTCGCAGCCCCGAAGACCATGGGACTATGGGATGATGTGCGTGCCGATCTGATCGAGGCCAATAAAGCCGCCTCCGAAGTCGACGGTGTGTTCGGCACCGAACTGTCGTTGCCGGTTGTAGTCAAGGGCGGCCGTAAGGTGCTGACCCGCATCGTAGGTGTCGATGGCCCGCGTTGGATGCTACGCGGCATCTTCTCGGGCAAGGCCGCCACCGATCCGGAACATGACGAAACCAAGGCATTGAACGAATTCTTTGCGAATATCGTGGTGGAGCGCGGCGACGATCCTCTTGCCCCACGTGACCTCATCCCAATGCATCCTCCGGTCGCACCGGCCGAACGTAAGGCCGCCAAGGAGGCCGCCGAACAGGAAGGCAACGACGAGAAGACGGATATTCCGGGCAAACCGAAGGGGCCGTTCGACTCCGATCATCAGGTCGAGGTCAAGACCACCCTGTCCCGTGGTCCGATGTTCTCCGAAGTGCGCTGATCGAAGGTTTTCGTTTCGACCAATGACTGAAACCAGAAAACGTACCGGTCTCGGCGCTCTCGCCGATGCCGGCAATGACGACGACTTCTCCGTAATCGACGCCATCGGCGGTCCGCGTGGCGTGGTCGAATCGATGCTGCCGGGCGTCGTGTTTGTGGTGTTGTTCGTCATCACCGCCAATCTGCAGCTGACCGTCGGCGTTTCCGCTGCGCTGGCCGTGCTTCAGGTGATCGTACGGTTGTTGCAGCGCCAGTCGGTGATGGGTGCCGTCAGCGGCCTGCTCGCCGTGGGCATCTGCCTGATTTGGGCGTGGCAAAGCCATGAAGCGCGTAATTATTACATGTTCGGCTTCCTGACCAACGCGTTCTACATCGTGCTGCTTACGACGTCGCTGATTGCACGCGTACCAGGGTTGGGTCTGGTCATCGAGTTCATCCGCACGTTGCCCACCGAGCATTTCCGTGCGTGGCTGGACGATTGGAGATCGGACAAGGCGCTCAACCGGGCCTATACGGTCATCACCGCGCTGTGGATCGCCGTGTTCTCGTTGCGTCTGGTCGTACAGGTGCCACTGTATGCCGCCAATCATGTCGGCTGGCTCGGCACTGCACGCCTGCTTATGGGCATTCCATTCTGGGCGTTGGCGATCTGGGTCTCGTATCTGATCGTCGCTACGCCGATGCACCGGCACAAGGCCTTGTCCGAAGAATCCGGTCAGGGCGAACATGATTGCTTGGAGGAACAGCACTGATGGAAGCGACCATCCGCATCGAACGATATGCCGATCAAGGGCGTTGCGTGGGCCACATTGACGGACGGGTCGTTTTCGTTCGTTTCGCATTGCCGGGAGAATTGGTCCGTGTGGAACTTGATGAACCACACGATAGGGAAGAGCGCTTCTGGACTGGTGAGGTCGTGGAAGTGCTGGAGGCCAGCGAAGACCGTGCCGAACCGATATGGCCATTGGCAGGGCCCCTTGCCATGGGCGGAGGGGTTGGCGGCGCCGATCTGGTGCATGTGAGCCTTGCCGGGCAGCTCAAGTGGAAGACCTGCTCGATTGTCGAGCAGATGTTGCGGCTGGGGCATACGGCAGTGGAAGTGCCGATCGATCGCATGCCGCAAGATGAAGCCGAACGAGGACTGCATTGGCGCACCCGTATCGAAATGATCGCCGATGCCGACGGACGGCCATCCATGCGTCGGCGCGGCACGCATGTTCGTGTGCCGATCGACACGATGCCGTTGGCTAGCCGCGCGTTGCTCGACGTGGCCGAACGCGAGCATGTATGGGATGGCGGATTCACTCCCGGTTCCCAGATCAGGCTTTCCGTACCCGAACCCCGTGACGGTGCCGCGGTCGAAGAGAACTATGCGGTGTTGGTGGACGGCGAGGTGACGGCCGGTACGCGTGCGCTGACCGAAAAAGTCACCGTCGCCGGCCGGGACTTCGAGTACGGCGTCGATGCCGGGGGATTCTGGCAGATGCATCGACAGGCACCGATCGCATTGACCAACCACGTGGTTGATCTGGTCCGGAGAGAGCTGAACGGTGCCCAATCGGCCTGCGTGTGGGATCTGTATTCCGGATCGGGCCTGTTCACCCTGCCATTGGCTTCGCTTGCTGCGGAACGCACGCGCATGCTGAGCGTGGAAGGCGGTAAGACGGCCGTACGCAATGCGCAACGCAATCTGCGACATGTCCATTTGGATAATGTGGATGTCCGTGCCGGTGATGTGGCGAAGACCTTGGGCAATGTGCGCAACGATCTGGCCAGACCCGATGTGGTGGTGCTTGATCCGCCGCGTGCCGGCGCCCGCGCCAAGGTGTGCGGGCAGATCGCCGACTCCGAGGCACGCAGCGTGATCTACATCGCCTGCAATCCGGCGAGTCTTGCGCGCGATACCGCCACTCTGGCCGGTCTTGGCTATGAGTTGGCCGACATCCACGCTTTCGACATTTATCCGACGACCCATCATGTGGAGACCGTCGCATTGTTCAGGAAGCATAAGCGGTGAGTGACAACGCGTTGCGACGTGCGGGCATGGCAATGCTGGCGATCGGACTGGCGGTCTCCCTGACCGCCTGCACGCCGCCGAACGGGGCCGTGGGGGATACGCAATCGCAGGATTCCGCCGTCGCCCACGTCGGCCCTGACCGTGCCGACACCAAAGTGGCGTTCATCGGCTCGCAGGACATCGACGCTGACGGCTTGGTACTGGATGCCATGGAGCAGGGCAAACTCAAGCCGACGTATGTTCCCGTCACCGGCACCATCGACGCCCAGCAAACGGCCATTCAAGGCGTACGCGACATGACGCAGAGCAAGGTTGGCATCATCGTCATCGGCGGCATGGATGTGACCGATGCCAATCGCGACGACTGGCATGCGGCATTGCAAGGGGCCCGCGAGGCGGGAATCGCGGTGGCACTGCTCAATCCGGTGCAGGCACCCAAGGACGGGAAGCTGTATGCGGCTGTGCTGACCATCAACGATCGCATGGCCGATGCGGTTCCCATCGCCGATGCCGTAATGACCATCGGCAACAACGATCCGCATGAGCGTGACATGGTCGTCACCACGAAATAACGAACATGGCGTTTGCCGCGTCACGGCATATGGTGGTTATTTCACCGTGCTTTCACAGGAAAGTCCGGCATGGATAAGTCGGGGACGGTAGGCTGACAAGCATGAGTGCAAGTCCTTCCATGCCCCCGATCGGCGAGTCGGGTCTGACGGCCGCCGAAGTCAAGACCCTGAAAGACGGCGGGCAGGCCAATGCCGTCAAGTCGTCGACCTCGCGCTCCCTGGTCGACATCATCCGTGCGAATGTGTTCACGTTGTTCAACGGCATCATTCTCGCGGCCATGCTCATGGTGCTCATTACCGGGTCCTGGAAGGATGCCGTTTTCGGTTTTGTAATCATCATCAACACCGGCATCGGCATCATCACCGAGCTTAAGGCGAAGCGTACGCTTGACAGACTGTCGATTCTCGTCGCTTCGGATTATCTGGTGCGTCGCGACGGGGTGGACGTCGAGGTGCCGCATAACGAAATCGTGCTTGGCGATCTCATGTGGATCCGTTCGGGAGAACAGGTGCCCGCCGATGCTCGGATCGTGCGTACATGGGGCCTGGAGTTGGACGAATCCATGCTTACCGGTGAATCGCGTACCGTACGCAAGGGCGATGGGGAACGAATCTATTCCGGTTCCACTGCCATCTCCGGCATGGCGTTGGCGAAGGTCGAGGCGGTCGGCGAACACAGTTATGCCGCTACGTTGACCGCACAGGCGAAGGTCTACAAGAAAACCGTCTCCGACCTGAACAAGGGCATCAACACGATTCTGAAGTTCATGACCTTTCTGGTCGTACCGTTATGCGTGCTGCTCATCTGGTCGCAGATTCACGCCGTGGGAGGCTGGGACACTGCCGTTACGACCGGCCAATGGCGTTCCGCGGTCGTCTCCGCCGTGGCCGGTGTGGTGGGCATGATTCCCGAAGGCCTGGTGTTGCTCACCTCGCTGAATTTCGCGCTTGCCGCAATCCGACTGGCACGACGGAACACGCTGGTGCAGGAACTCGAGTCCGTGGAGACGCTTGCCCGTGTGGACTGCCTGAACCTTGATAAGACCGGTACCATCACCGACGGCGGCATCATGCTCAACCGTATCGTCCCATTGGCGGATGATGCGGATGAGCATCGGATCAAGCAGGCACTGTTCGATCTGTCGAACGAAGGCCAGCCGAACGGCACCGGACAGGCGGTTCTTGCGGGGCTGGGGGAGCAGGGCTTTGCCCCGGGTGTGGTTACGGCACGCGTGCCGTTTTCGTCGGCCCGCAAATGGAGCTCGATCTACGATGGCGATGCCGTATGGACGATGGGCGCGCCGGAGGTCATCATCTCCCATCTCGACGGCGATTATTCCGGCATATTGCGTCAGGTCAATGATTTCGCCGACGACGGCAATCGAGTGTTGCTGATCGTACGTTTCGACGGGGCCGCCTCGTCCGACTACGAGACCGATCCGAAGCTTGATTCCACATCGCAGCCGGTTGCGTTGGTGCTGTGTTCCGAACACATCAGAGGCGACGCGGAGGCGACGCTCGCCTGGTTCCGTGAGCAGGGCGTGCGCTGTCGCATCATTTCCGGCGACAATCCCGTCACCGTCGGTGCGATCGCCAGAAAAGTACGATTGACCGGCGAACGGGAGCCGGTGTTCATGGATGCGCGTGCACTGCCGGCCAACAGTGAGGAACTGGCTCGCGTGCTCGATGATGTGGATGTGCTCGGCCGCGTGCTGCCGGACCAGAAGAAAGCCATCGTCCAGGCATTGCACCTGACCGACCACGTAGTGGCCATGACCGGCGACGGCGTGAATGATGCGCTGGCCATCAAGGAGGCCGACCTCGGCATCGCCATGGGCAATGCGGCGCCGGCCACCAAAGCCGTGGCGCAGGTGGTGCTCGTCGATTCGAAATTCTCGCATCTGCCTGACGTGGTGGCCCGAGGACGCCAGGTCATGGCCAACATGGAACGCGTAGCCAGCCTGTTTCTTGTCAAAACCGTGTATTCCGCGCTGATTTCACTTGGTGTGGTACTGACGCAGATTCCATTTCCGTATCTACCGCGTCACATCACCTATATCGGAGGGCTCACCATCGGCATGCCGGCGTTCATTCTGGCGCTGGCGCCGAACACACGTCGGTATATTCCTGGTTTTTTGAAGCGTGTGGTGAGCTTTGCATTGCCAGGAGGCGTCGCTACGGGCCTGTCGATTCTGTGCACGTCATGGCTGCTGCCGATGTTCATGGGATGGGATGTCGAGCGTTCGAGCGTCCAATTGGCCATGTTGCGTGGCGTCAATGCCATCATTTTGCTCATGATGGGCATTTTCGTGCTGGCACGGGTGGCGAGCCCCTTGAACTCGTGGAGGGGCGTGCTGGTGCTGACGTTCGCCATGGCTGGCGTGGCCGGCATGTTCGCGCCTTTCACCGCGCGTTTCTTTGCGCTCGTCATACCGACGGGGGAGATGCTGCGTGCCACCATGGTCGCGCTGGCGCTGTCGGCCATCATGTTCGCGCTATGCATCTGGCTCGTGCCGAAACTGCCGCGTATTGTCCCATACTTCAAGAAGACACGCCAGAGCTGAATTAACCTCCCTGTATCGTTGACAACGGATAATCAGCTGTTGTTATACATCCAAGAAAGCTCGGAGGTAGCATGTCTGTGCGCGACGACCAGCTGGACACCCTGAAGGTGGACGGCAAGGATTACGACTATTACCGCATTGCGGATCTGCCGGGCATCGATCATCTGCCGTATTCGTTGAAGGTCCTCGTCGAGAACCTCGTGCGCAACATCGACGGCGCCAACATTACGGATGATCATGTCAAGGCCCTGTTGGATTGGGATCCGGCCGCACAGCCGAGTCATGAGATCCAATTCACCCCGTCCCGTGTGGTCATGCAGGACTTCACCGGCGTGCCGTGCATCGTCGATCTCGCCACCATGCGCGATGCGGTCAAGGAGCTGGGAGGCGATCCGGAGGTCATCAACCCGCAGGTGCAGTCCGACATGGTCATCGACCACTCCGTGCAGATCGACAAATACGGCGTGGCCGATGCGGTCGAACAGAACATGGACATCGAATATCAGCGCAACGGCGAACGCTACCAGTTCCTGCGCTGGGGGCAGCAGGCGTTCAAGAACTTCCGCGTGGTACCGCCGGGAACCGGCATCATCCATCAGGTCAACATCGAATACCTTGCCAAGGTCATCATGACCGCGGCCGCCGCAGACGGTCGTGAACTCGCCTATCTCGATTCCTGTGTGGGTACGGATTCACACACCACCACCGTCAACGGCCTGGGCGTGCTCGGCTGGGGCGTTGGCGGCATCGAGGCCGAAGCGGCCATGCTCGGCCAGCCGATTTCCATGCTCGTGCCGCGTGTCGTCGGATTCAAGCTCACCGGCTCCATTCCGGAGGGCGTCACCGCCACCGACGTGGTCCTGACCATCACCGACATGCTCCGCAAGCATGGCGTGGTCGGCAAGTTCGTGGAGTTCTATGGCGAAGGCATCGCTTCCGTGCCGTTGGCCAACCGCGCCACCATCGGCAACATGGGTCCGGAGTTCGGCTCCACCTGCGGCATCTTCCCGATCGACGGCGTCACACTTGATTATTTGCGCCTGACCGGCCGTTCCGAAGAGCAGATCGCACTTGTCGAAGCGTACGCCAAGGCCAACAAGCTGTGGGGAGACACCACCGATCCGAACTACGTGGAACCGCAATATTCCGAATACCTCGAACTCGACCTCGGTACGGTCGTGCCGTCCATCGCCGGGCCGAAGCGACCTCAGGACCGCATCGTGCTGACCGAGTCCAAGGCCAGGTTCGCCGAGACCCTGCCGGATTACGAGACCGACAAGACCGTGCAGGAGCCGGTTGCCGTCTCCACCGACTTCCGTGGCGACTTCGACATCAAGAACGGTGACGTGGCCATTGCGTCCATCACCTCCTGCACCAACACCTCCAATCCGTCCGTCATGATCGCCGCCGGTCTGATCGCCCGCAATGCACATGCCAAGGGACTCAAGCCGAAGCCGTGGGTCAAGACCTCGCTCGCCCCGGGCTCCCAAGTGGTGGCCGACTATCTGAAGGCCGCCGGCCTGCAGGACGATCTCGACGCGCTTGGCTACCAGCTGGTCGGTTTCGGCTGCGCCACCTGCATCGGCAACTCCGGTCCGCTACTGCCGGAAATCTCCGAAGCCATCAATGCCAACGACCTGACCGTCACTTCCGTACTGTCGGGCAACCGTAACTTCGAAGGCCGTATCAGCCCGGATGTCAAGATGAACTATCTGGCATCTCCTCCGTTGGTCATTGCCTACGCGCTCGCCGGTACCATGGACTTCGATTTTGAGACCCAGCCACTCGGCGAGGATACAGCCGGCAACGACGTATATCTCAAGGACATCTGGCCGACCAACGAAGAGGTCGCAGCCGTGGTCGACGGTACCGTCAGCCGTGAGATGTTCCTCAAGGATTACGCTTCCGTATTCGATGGCGATCATCGCTGGAAGGGCCTTGATGTGCCGGAAGGCGAGCTGTTTGCATGGGATGAGAATTCCACCTACGTGCGTAAGCAGACCTTCTTCGACGGCATGAAGGCCACCCCGGATCCGGTCAGTGACATTCATGGTGCCCGCGTGCTCGCGTTGCTCGGCGACTCCGTGACCACCGACCACATCTCTCCGGCAGGTGCGTTCAAGGCCACCAGCCCGGCCGGCAAGTATCTGACCGACCGCGGTGTCGAACCGAAGAACTTCAACTCCTATGGTTCCCGCCGAGGCAACCATGAGGTCATGGTGCGCGGCACCTTCGGCAACATCCGCCTGAGGAACCAGCTGCTCGCCTCCGTAGGCGAAGAAGTCACCCCCGGTGGTTTTACCTATGATTTCCTGGCCAAGAAGCCGACTACGATCTTCGAGGCATCCCGCGACTACATCAGCAACGACGTGCCGCTGGTTGTGCTTGCCGGCAAGGAATACGGCACCGGTTCCTCGCGTGACTGGGCCGCGAAGGGCACCGTCATGCTGGGCGTCAAGGCTGTCATTACCGAAAGCTTCGAACGCATCCACCGTTCCAACCTAATCGGTATGGGTGTGCTGCCGTTGCAGTTCCCGGCGGGTGAGTCCTATGAAAGCCTCGGTCTCGACGGTACGGAAACATATGACATTTCCGGCGTCGAGGAACTCAACAGCGGCTTCACCCCGAAGACGGTTCACGTTACCGCCACCCATGAGGATGGTTCCAAGACCGAGTTCGATGCGATCGTGCGCATCGACACTCCGGGTGAAGCGGACTATTACCGCAATGGAGGCATTCTCCAGTACGTCCTGCGTAATTTGATGAAGTAGGTGGGAACCTACCAGGGGGATGGGATCATCGGATTCCATCCCCCTTTTTTTCGTATGCTCGGCCCAATCGTGGCCGGTTCGCTCCATGATTGCTGCGGAAAGTTGGGTTATTGGCGGGTCACGTTGTTGATCCAGCGGTATTTGCGATAGTGGATCAGGGCGGGAATCATCTTGATGCATTCATCGGTATTGAGCAGTGCGTAGACCGCCAGCACCGGCAACTTGATTACGAAGGCGGATAGCAGACCAATCGGCACGACGATGGCCCACATGACGATCGCGTCGCAGACAAGACCGAATTTCGCGTCGCCGCCGGCTGGAAAAATACCTGCGATGGTCAGGTTGGTCAGGCATCCGCAGGCCGCATAGTATGCGCAGATGAGCAGCATGACCGACAGATAGTGCGTGGCTTGTGGCGTCAATCCAGCCCACCGCAATGCCAGAGGACGTACGGCGACGATCAGCAGTCCCGTGCCGACGCCAACCAGCGCCACCAGTCTGCATAGTCGATCGCCCATGATCCTCGCCTCTTCGAACGCATTGCGACCGAGCAGATTGCCGACCAGGATGCCACCGGCATTGCCGAGACCAAGACTTAAACAGACCAGCAGATCCTTGACGATATTGGCGATGGAGTTGGCCGCCACCGCATCCGCGCCAAGATGACCCATGATCACGGTGTACATGGTGAATCCGCAGCCCCACACCAGCTCGTTGCCGAGTACCGGCAGACTGTAATGCCAGAAATCCCGCTGAAGCATTACGTCCGGATGCAACATCATGCGCAACCGCAATCGTGGCCTGTCGTTTCGTGAGGCCACCGCAGCCGACCATATCAGCTCGATCGCGCGCGAAATCACCGTGGAGATCGCGGCTCCGAAAATCCCCAGTTCCGGCAGACCCAGCCAACCGTAAATCAGCATGGCATTCAACGCAACATGCACGATCACGCCAACCGTGCTCACCGTCATGCCAATGGTCGCGGCGCCGACGTTCTTCATCAGACACAGGTAGATCTGCGACAGGCCGATGAACAGGTAGGAGACCGACGAAATCCTCAGATACTGTGCACCGAGAGCGACCAGTGTGGCGTCGTTCGTCATGATCGACATCAGCGAATCCGGTAGCAGCAAGGTCGCGGCGAAGAACAGCAACGACAATCCACCGGCGTACAGCATGATGAACGCCAGCACCTTTTCCACCGCCTCCTTGTTGCCGGCACCCCAATACTGTGCGACGAGAATGCTCATGCCGAGCGTCAATGCGGCAAGGCACAGGCTGAAGATGAACTGGAACTGCGTGGCGAGTGATACCGCGGACAGCTCATCCTGCCCGACCCCCGCCAGCATCAACGTGTCGGCACAGGACGAGAGCGCCAGCATAAGCTGCTGAAACGCAATGGGCAGGGCTAGCGTCATGGTCTGACGCAAAAAATCATGCCAAGTTGCAACGGCTCTCAAGATGGCCTCCATAAGTCGGAATGTGGGTGCGGCGGGTACGAAAAACGGCGCCGGAACATGAGGCCGTGGCAAGTCAGCCATATTCCGGCGCCGTACCATGCGCGGTCGTGATTCACGGGATGGCGGCAGCTGTCCGCCGTCCACTCACATCAGCTTTTGAGCGAATCCTTCCACGCACGGTATTCGGCGGCTTTGCCTTCCCAGTATTCACGGTCGGCATCCGTGATCCTGCGAATGACATGACATGGATTGCCTACGGCCACCGAATGTGAGGGGATGTCCTTGACCACCACGGAGCCGGCACCAATCACCACATCGTCGCCGATGGTGACGCCGGGACCGACGACTACGTTGCCGCCGAACCAAACGTCGCTGCCGATGGTGATGGGTCGGGCTCCTTCCGGACCGGAGGAACCTACGGCGGCGTCGATCGGATGATATGGCGTGTATAGGCCTACTCTTGGTCCGAAGAACACGCGGTCGCCGATGGTGATCTTCGCGACGTCGAGGAAGATGCAGTCCATATTGGCATAGAAGTTGTCTCCGATGTACGTGTTGCAGCCGTAGTCGCAATTGAACGGCGGTTCCAGGAAACCACCTTTGCCGAGCGAGCCGAACAGCTCGTGGAACAACTCCTCGCGTTCCTTGAACGCGTCGTACTTCGACGTGTTGATGGCCTGCACGAGGCGGCGTTTGCGCATGTTCGCGTCCTGCTGCTGCGGACTGTCGGCAACATACAGTTCACCGGAAAGCATACGTTCCCATTCGTCCTTTGCCGGCTGGCTGATGGTGTCCGCCATGATGATGCTCCTCCTGCGTCGTACGTCAATCGATTGATGGATGCTGAGTACCATTCAATGCCCTTGTCGTTCGGCGACACCGCATTTCGTTGTACTATCGTTCCTAGATTTTGCACTATTTACCGAATCGAGTTGGCGGAGCGTTGGATGAACCAATCTGAACGGGCAGAGCGTCTACCTTATGAATTCATGCCGATCACCGGCTGGGGGCGCCTGCCCAACGGCGCGGAAATGGTGCAATACGACGCGCCGATGTTCTTTTCATTCACCGAACACTCCTTATTGCACCAATATCCGAACATGCGTGCGGAATGCCATTGGCATATCGACCTTGAATTCACGCATATCATCCACGGTCACATGTGGTATTTCGTGAATGGCGAGGTCATTCGTCTTGAGGAAGGACAGGCGATTTTCGTCAACTCACGCCAATTGCATTATGGGTTCACCGAAGACGGCACCGACTGCGAATTCTCTTGTACGCTGCTCAATCCCGCACGTATGAGCGCTCCCACCGCAGTGTATGAGCGATTCGTGATGCCGTTGGTGACGGATGAGTCGACGCCCTACGTCGTCCTGAACCCCGATGATGTGCACGGAAGCGAGTTGATCGGCCGCATCGTGCAACTGCACGATGCGAAATTCGGACGACCGGATGGTATGAGGTCTTCGGCGGTAGGCGATATGACATTGGCGGATGACACTGCGCCATTGACCGTACTCAGCTGCTTCTATGCGATACTGCGTGAACTGACCGTGATCGCACGCGAGCGCGGCGATGACGGCATGCACGACCATGCCGGACGGCATCCGCATGTCGCCACACTCGCCATGATGGTCGATTTCGTGCAGCAGCATTACGTGCATCAGATCACGTTGGCGCAGATAGCGGCGGCCGGATTGGTGGGACGCACCACGTGTACCGCGATCTTTCGCGAGTTGCTCGGTCAGACGCCGATCGAGTTCGTCAATGATGTGCGCGTCCGCGCCGCCGCGGAACTGCTGACGACCACGCAACTGCCGATCGCCACGATCGCCGCCCAGATGGGATTCTCCTCGGCCAGTTTTTTCACACGCACGTTCCGTAGGCTTATGCACATCACGCCGTTGGCCTATCGCAACGGCATGCTCCGTTCCTGACGTTGCGATAGGCCAACGGTGTGGGACTGGCTGCCGATTGCGGTCGAGTACTCCGATATCGCGAATTCGATCGGCATCCTTACTTCGCCAGCTGCGTGGTCGCAGGGGAGGCCAAGGTCGGACGGGTGCGACGGATACGACCCAGGGCCAGACCGAGGCAGACGAACGCTACGCCGAACAACGCCACCAGACCGATCGACGACGCCCATGCGCCATAGTCCACGCCGGTGTTCGAAGCCGTGCCGAGTCCGAACACGTTGTCGATGGACACGCACAGCCACCATCCCGGCAGCAGCTTGCCGATCATGATCATCGGGGCTGGCATCATGTCCACTGCGAACGACATGCCCGACGTGAACATGGTGAGCAGGCCGAATACGTTGACGAATCCATTCACGGCCATTTCGGAAAGAACGACCGATCCCAGCAGGAAACCGCAGGCGATGGCCATTAACGTATAGACCAGCAGCGAGACGAACGACAGTCCGACGTTGGCAATCGTCAGTCCTTCGAACGGCACTCCCGCCATCGTCATCAGCAGGAAGATCGCGGCGGTGTAGCCGATGCATACCAGCAGGCCGAACATGCAGCATGTGGCCACCTGCTGCAGTTCCAGCGATACCGAACGTTTCGGCGAGGCATAGAGTCGGCGGCGGATCTCGCTTTCGTTGAATGTGCCGATCACCAGGAACGTGCATATCGGCATGACCAGCAAGAGCGGATACAGGCCGGTTTTGATGGTGCTTGCGAATGCCGAGGCGGCCGGCTTGACGGTATCGGTATCGTTGGATGGCGCCTGGATGACGGCGACGGATGATTCCTTGATGTCTTTCTTCGCGATGTCCAATACTGTCCGTGCCGCATCGGACACGTTACGTGCGCCGGAGGGAAGTCCCAGATACGAGGTGCGTGTCAGCGAAAGAAACTCGTTGACCTTCAACTGTGCGAGCGAACCGGAACCGGAGGTGTAGCTCACCACCGTCTCGATGGCGGGCTGAGCGGCGGAACCGTCGGCCTCATTCAGATACCGCTGGTACCGTTCGGCGAATCCTTTCGGGATGATGGCGATCAGATCGACGTAGTTCGAGGCGACGGCCTGTTGTAACGATTCGTCGTCGTCCGCAATGTCGACGATTTCGCTGTCCGTCGACAGATAGGAACGCAGCGAGGATGCCAGGCCGTCGGCGTCTGCGTCGCGATCGATTATGGCCACTTGGGCGGCGCTCGGCTGATAGGTGGTGCTGTCCGCGTTTCGTGAGGCATGCATGATCTGCCAACTGATGCCCAACATCATCGCGCCGATCCATACAAGATAGATGATGACGTAAAGTTTGCGGGCATGGAGGATCCGCAATGCGGCTTTACAGGTATTCATAGCGTTGCCTCCTCAGGAAAGCGACCGCTGCTACCAGGCAGATCGCACTCATGGTGAGCAGTATGCCTATGGTTTTGAACAGCGGTGTGAAGCTGTCGTAGTAGAGAATGTCATAGAACAGGTTCGTGATCTGCTGGGCCGGGTTTATGAGGCTGAGCAATGGCGCATGCCGGGCGATCATATCGCTCAGGCCCATGGCGAACGAACCGTACAGTCCGGAGAAGAGCGACAGTATGCACGAGATTGCCGTGCACAATCCATGTTTGGCGCCGGTCGGCATCTTCGGTAGGGCTCCGATGAACATGCCGAATGCGCTCGCGGAGAAGGATGCCGCCGCGCAGGAGCCGATCGCGGCCCATTCGCGCCCGCCGAGCGATATGCCGCATCCGAAGCGGATGTACAGCATCGCGACCGTCAGGCTTAGGAACGAGCAGAACCAGCTGGCCAGGAATCCGGCTGCGAGCTGTTTCCATTTGGCCAATGGTGCCACGGAACGGCGGACGCCCAGCGTCGACAGATTCGCCTGCGCCATCGTCACCGTGCTCACGGCGAAGGTCATCGCCATCAGTGCGGTCATGCCCAGCAATGCGTAATAGTAACGGGCGGTTCCGTCCGGTTTGAAGTTCGTGAGCTTCACTTCCTTCGTGTATCCGGATATCGCGCCGATGCTTGAGGTCAGTCGTCCGTCCATCATGGCCGTCGGGTTGGTGGCGAGAATGTCGGTAATGACCATGCCGGTACGGTTGTACAGGTTGACGATGTTGTTCAGCATGGTCAGCGAGATGCCCAGACCGCTGCTGTTGGCCATCACATCCGTGACGCTGCCCTGCGTGGATTCGCTGACCGCCATATGCAACCGGCCGCTGGAGTCGGCATACAGGTAGCCTTGCGCCTTGCCGTCGGCGAGTAGCCTGTCGGCGGAGGCTCTCGATGTCGTCGGGATGGCGTTGATGAGTTTCGGCATATCGCCGTCGTCGTCGACGACCTTGCCCGTCGTATCGGAGTCCGAAGAGCCCCCATCGGTCGAGATGCCGGCAATCAGCGTCTGCAGGCCCGGATTCGCCTTCCAGTCCGCGTCTTCGACCACCGCCATGTCGAAGGTGTGCAATGCGTAGTTTTCGGAGATGTTGCCGAACATCCCGTTGAACATGGTGGCCAGGATGATGGGGAAGGCGAACAGCCAGAATAACTGTATTTTCTGACGAAAATGCAGTTTCAACGTGATCAGTAACGTCTGCAACATGGTGATCACACGCCTTTCAGTCGCGCAACGCCGTGCCGGTCAGCTCAAGGAACACGTCATTGAGCGTCGGCTGATGCGAGGTCAGATGCCCGATGTTCGTGCCGTTCGCCTCGAGTACGTTCAATACGTCGATGAGGTTGTGTTCGCCCCGGCGGCAGCGCACGGTCAGTTCGCGGCCGTCATAGGCCGCCTCCAACACGAAGGGGAGCGCGCGCAGTCGTTTGAGCATGATTGCGGTGTTCGAGCCGTCCGCGGTCCCTCCTAGGTCGGCGGTTTCCACACTGATCCGTTCGCCGGCGTCAATCATGGCTTTGAGCTCGTCGGCGGTGCCGAGCGCGAGGTGCCGGCCGTGATCCATGATGAGGATACGGTCGCAGATCTGTTCCACCTCTTCCATGTAATGGCTGGTGTAGATTACGGTCGCGCCCTCGCGGCTGAGCTTCTGGATGCCTTCGAGAATCGCATTGCGGCTCTGCGGGTCCACGGCCACGGTCGGTTCGTCGAAGAAAATCAGGTCGGGCTTATGCGCGATGCCGCATGCGATGTTGAGGCGGCGCAGCAGTCCGCCGGACAGTTTCGCCGGTCGGAATCTGCGGTAGTCCTGCAATCCCACGAAATCCAGCGCTTCGTTCACCAGCTCGCGTCGGCGGGCCTTGTCACCGACATAGAGCGAGCAGAAATAATCGATGTTCTCCTCGACGGTGAGCTCATTGAACACGGCGATGTTCTGAGGAACGATGCCGATGCGACGTTTCAGCGCGTAACTGGTCGGGCCGATCGGTTCCCCGAACACGCGTACCGTACCCGCGTCGAACGTGAGCAGCGCGAGTATGCAGTTGATCGCCGTGGTCTTGCCCGAACCGTTCGGCCCGAGCAGGCCGAAGATTTCGCCCTGACGTACGTCGAGGTCAAAATAGTCGAGCGCCAGCATATCGCCGTAACGTTTGACGAGATGCGTCACCTGCACCGCGCTCACGGTGGAATGGTCTTCGTTCATGGAATGCTCCTTGCTCCGTTGGTTCCATTGTCGTTCGCGGGAATTCTCCGACATGGTGCATGAAATCACGTCGTTCATGACGCCCATGACGGTTCATCATGACAATTGTCACGTTCGGACGCCGTCGTCGCCGAATACCGAAGCACGTGCATTACGCTTGAAGCAGTGGTATGACGGCGAGGCGAAACAGGTAAGGCATGCGGCGACTGACATTCCAAGGTCTGCTCATGATCATGGGCGTGCTTCTCGGCATCGCCGTGATCGGCGATGCCTCCCTGCAACTGATCTATGCGATGGTGCTCGCCATCTGCTGTGCCGCCGTCGGCGAATATACACGATTCGGCATCGTCACGTCTGCCGTGGTCTGTGCGTTCTCGCTCAATGCGGTATGGTGCCCGGAAATGTGCTGGCTGTTGCCGGTGATTGCGGTGGATGCGGCGGCGGTTCGTGGATGCGGGCCGCTCCGCCAAGGCGAAGCATGGTCGGATATGGGCAAGTGCGCGGCCCTGTGTGCGCGATGGGTCTGGACGATACCTCTCGCAGGTCTTGCGGTTCGTAGGAACATTGCGAATCTTCCATGGGATTGGGCGTGGATTGCGGTATTGTCCATGTTGACCATGCTGGGATTCGGCGTCGGACTGCAGCTTATGCGGCTTGATGATCTGCTCTTGCAGACCAAGCGCCTGCAGGACACGCGGCGAAACCAGATTCGCCAGTTGCGCAATCGGCTCTCCGAATCCGAGGAGGACCGTGCGGCCTCGGTGCGTTCGGCCATCCTGTCGGAACGTACCCGTATCGCCCGGGAGATTCATGACAATGTCGGGCATCTGCTGACCCGTGCCATCATGCAGTCCGAAGCATCTCAAGTGGTGGCGCAAATCTCCGGTCGGGATGCCGACGCACGGGGGTTCGAGGATATTCATGCGACGGTGAACGAGGCGATGACCATGGTGCGCAGATCGGTGCATGACCTGAAAGAGGAAGGTGCCGATTTCACCGCGCAGATCGATGCCGCCTCGCAGGCGGTGGGTCTTGAGGTGATGCTCGACAACGCCATTGATGATGCGCCCTCTCCGATCGCGCGTTGCTTCGCCACCACGATTCGTGAGGCGTTGAACAATACCGTCAGGCACAGTGACGCCGAAACCGTGCATATCACGTTGCGTGATATGCCGGCATTGTGGCAGCTGGTCGTGCAGGACGACGGCCATGCCATGCCGGCGAAACCCCGTGACGATGGGGGCATCGGCCTGGCCGATATCGAGGAGCGCGCCCGGGCCTTGGGCGGTAGCGCCGTCTGCGGGCCGTATCATGGAGGATGGCGGGTGTTCGTATCGATTCCCAAGTCGAAGGAGGCCTCATCATGAAAGTCGCCATCGCCGATGATGATCCGATCGTCTGCTCGTCGTTGGCGACGATTCTTGCGGCGACCGGTGCCGCGGAGGTGCCTTGGACCGCAAACAGCGGCGAAGCCGCCATGTCCAAATATGACGAGAACGTTCCCGACATGCTGCTCATTGACGTACAGATGCCCGGCATGGACGGATTGACCGCGTCCGAGCGCATCCTTCATGCTCATCCGGACGCCCGCATCCTTGTACTGACCACGTTCGCGGATGAGGCGTATATCGCCAAAGCCATGGAGATCGGTACGAAAGGCTATCTCATCAAGCAGGACGTCTCTTCCGTCATCCCGGCGGTGCAGGCCGTCATGGCGGGGCAGATCGTCATGGGCGCGGAGGTTCTCGCGAAGTTGCGGTTCGCCAATGGTACGGCGCCAACGGCAGCGCGACCGAACGAACCGCAGGACTCAGGGTGCATGGATGCTCCCGACCGTTTCGCGCATCTCACCGACCGTGAGCGTGACGTGGTGGAGTTGGTCGCCGAGGGCCTTGACAACCGTGAGATCGCGGCGAAACTGTTCTTAAGCGAGGGCACGGTACGTAACCGCATCAGCGACATTCTCGCCAAAACCAATATTTCGAACCGTACGAAGCTCGCCGTCGAATGGCTTGCCGGCCATTGAGTCCGTCGGAGGAATTGGCTGAAGGGGGGTCAGCGTTTCTTGAGTCGGTAGGCTTTCCAGATGTCGCTGAGCTTTTGGCCGTTCGAGGTGCGTTTCCATACGGTCAGTCCCGCACTGCCGCCGCCGACGGCCCGGGCGGCAGCGGTGGGGGAGGCGTATTCCTGCCCGTCATCCATGCGTAGCTTGCCTTCGGCGGTGACGGTCACCACCCAGCGTTCGCCCTTGCGCGGTCGGTCCCAGACCAGCGTTTCGCCCGGAATGAGCAACCCGGCCTCCAGAATCTGCATGATGGTCACGCGTTTCGAGGTCGGCGTCTTGGCCTCGGTTTTTCTGGTGAGGAATTCCTCGCTTAACGTGGACAGGTCGGTACGTTCCGCATCGTAGCGAATGTTCCAATGATCGGCGATAAGCCGGATGGTTTCATCCTGTCGGAATTGCAGGGTCTGAGGAGTGCATTGGGCGATATCGGCAAGCTGCGCGGTCAGGGGGAATCGTTTGGAGCTCGCCGACAGGAGCATGCGGTCGCGGCGTTCCTCAAAGGATGCGAGCGGCGCAAGCTGGCGTTCATTGGCCTGGCTAAGCGCAAGATTGCCGATACGGTTGGCCCAATGGTCACGTACGGCTTCCGGCCAATCGGCGAACGACGAACCCGACACGACCTGTTCGGGCATGATCGCAACGGCGTTGAGACTACGCGGTCGGGTGATGCGCAATCCCGCCTGCTGCTCGTTCGCGCGAATGAGCAGCAGACGCTTCAGCGCGGGACCGGTCTGTAGCTCGCCACGCAGGTGGGCCAGCGCGCTCCGGCGGTCATCGTCGGTGATGAGGAATCCGCGGATCTGCTGCAGGGTGTGGCCTCGTTCGAGGTCGCGGATGGCGCTCGCCGAACGCGTACGTCGGTACAGCGGGCTTTGTCTGTTCAGGCTGTCCACGCCGGTGACGCGTTCCAGTGCGGACAGAACGTCGCGCAGGCGTGCCATGTCGTGCAGTTGCAGGTCTTCGTCGTTCTTCCCGTTCGTGGTGGTTTCCCTCGTATGCGCTCCGGGTTTGGAGAACACGCGGGCGGCGTCGCTGCCGAGATTGCGGATGGAATTGACCAGCGCCCACATGGCGACCGGTTTCCAGTCGGTGGTCTGATAATCGTTGAGTGCCACGAGCTGGCCTACCACGTCGTCCGGCAGGTTCGCGTCGGTCGGTCTGCTGATGATAAGCCATGCGTTGGCATAGGGCGCCAGCACGTCGTCGATGAACGAGATGACGTTCTGATCCCTGACATACGGTTTGAGTACGTCGTTGCGGAACTCCTCGAGCAGTTGCGTGCAGACGGCCTTGTGCGAGACGATCAGGTGCAGGTCCGAGAAGAATTCCTCCAGAAGTTGCGAATCGTCGCCAAGCGGATCCATGATGTCATCCCAACGGGTCGCGTAGACGGTACGTGCGACCGGCGAGATGGCGGCGACCGATTTCGCTTTGAATACGTCAGATGCGGTCAGGGGAACGCCTCGCATGTTCATCACGTCGAAGATGCGATGCGCCCCGGCCAGATCGTCGGTGGTCACGATCACCAGCGTGACCTCGTTGACCAGATACGAGGCGAAACGGCGTCGGTCGTGGTCTTCCATCTTCGCAAGCTCATCGAAGACCTGTCGTGTATTGACGGCGATGTTGCGTTGCGCGTTGGATTCGATGTCGCCGTCGCGCAGGTCGAACAATCCCTCCAAATCGCCTTCCTGCACATACATGCGGAAGAAGTCGGTGTCGCGTTCGCGCAGTTTCAGACGCGGTTGCGCCTTGATGCCGCGCAGTTTGTCGCCTGGCTCGAGAATAAGCTCGTTGAGACTGCCAATAAGGTCCGGGTCGGTTTCCAACTCGCGCAGTACGGAGATGATGATGGACAGCGAGATGAGGCGCTGTTGTCCGTCGATGACCTGGTATCTGGCCGAACCGTCCTTGACGAGAATCAGGGAGCCCAGAAAGTAGGGGCTGTCCGGATTCGCGCACGCGTCCTGCAGGTCGCTCACCAGCTGCGAGACGTTGTCCGCCTGCCATGTGTAGGCGCGTTGGAAGGAAGGGATGGTGAACTGATAGTCGGAGGTGAACACTTTGCCCAAAGGCTTTTCCGTGGCGCTGATTGACATGCTGACCTTCCCGTCGGGACCGTTTCCTACCAGTCTAGATGTGGGCGTTGTTCCGTATGTGATGAAGGGGGAAGCCGTGGCGTGTCGGCATGGGATTCGCAAAAACCGGCGTCGCAATGTGCGTTGATGAATAAAGTCCGGGTTTGTGCCGATTCCGTCATATTGGTACGGGATATTCATGAAATAGTCAGAAAAATCCCGTACTGTTATGCGTAATCGAGGTAAGGAGCAATTATGACATTCGGTCAGCAGCCCCAGGGCGGCAACACCCCCAACAACAATCTCAACGGCCAGCAGCCGCAATATCAGTACCAATACAATGCCCAGCAGCCGCAGTATGGCCAGTCCCAGTACCAGCAGTACGGCTACGCGCAGAACGGCACCGCGGCCATCAACACCCAGGCGACCTATGCCTATGAGGAGGCACAGCGCGTTTCCGTGACCCGGGCCTACGGCGAGATGACCATTGGTCTGCTCGTCACCGCCGTGGTCGCCATCGTCACGCAGATGACCGGCCTGTACATCACGTTCCTCCAATACACCGGCATCTTCGGCGTATTCGCACCGGCCATCGTCCAGATCGTGCTGGCCGTCTATCTCGGTGCCCGCATCACCAGGATGACGCCTTCCTCGGCGCGCGTCATGTTCTATGTGTACGCCGCGCTCATGGGCTTTACCCTGAGCATCATCTTCGCCGTCTATGACCTCGGCACCATCGGCATTTCACTGGCCTTGTGCGCTGGGTTCTTCTTCGCGCTGACCATGCTCGGCCGCACCACCAAGTTCAACATGCTCAAGGCGGGACCGGTCCTGCTTGCAGGCCTTATCGTGCTCATCATCGCCGAAGTGCTGCTGGCGATCTTCGCACCGGGCGACACCGCCCTGATGCTCATCTCCGCCATCGGGCTGGTGCTGTTCGCCGGTATGACCGTCTACGACGCCCAGGCCACCCGCGCCCTGTTCGCCCAGTACGCGGGCGAAGGTCCGGACATGATCAAGAAGATCTCGATTCTGTGCGCGTTGAATCTCTATCTCGACTTCGTGAACATGTTCCTGTACATCCTGCGTCTGTTCGGCAGCCGTAACTGAGGCACATCGAGTAACGACGTTCGCGTCGCTTGTTGGCCTGACCAGAATATGGTCAGGCCTTTTTGTTGGTAAACGGCCTGCTTTACGGTTGTTCCTCATGAAGAGCAAAGAGATCGGAGGCATGGCCTGCCTGATATTGACGGCCATGATTTGGGGATTCGCGTTCGTGTCGCAGGTGCAGGGCATGGCTTCCATGACGCCCCTGTTCTTCAACGCCACGCGATTCACGCTGGGGGCCCTTTCGTTGCTGCCGTTGTTATGGTTCAGACGGCGCGGCAAGGCCACGGCCGGATCTCGAACGGCATATGATGCAGGCGAACGGCCGGTTCTTGAGCTCGGGGACGGCAAGGTCATGGATCTGCCGAAATGGACCGCCAGCCCCGTGGCGGTCAGCGTCATCTGCGGCGTGGTGCTCTTTTCTGCCAGCACGGTGCAGCAGTATGGCGTGCTCTACAGTGGTTCGGCGGGGCGTTCCGGCTTCATCACCGCACTGTATATCGTTATGACGCCGCTGCTTGCCTTCGTGGTGCTACGTCGTCGCATCCATCTGAGCGTCGTGATCAGTGTGGCCATAGCCGTGGTCGGTTTCTATCTGCTGTGCGTCACCGATGGCTTTGGCTCCATCACCATCGCCGACGTGGTGCTCCTATTTACCGCCGTGTTGTTCGCCACGCACATCCTGGTAATCGATACGTTCGGCCGGAAAATGGATGTGATCGCGCTCTCGTTCGGTCAAATCGCCACAACCGCCGTGTTGAGCTGGGTAGGTTCGTTCGTCGAAGGCTCCGTCGACTGGGCGGGAGCGGGCCATGCGTGGTTCGCCATAGTCTATGCGGGCGTCGGATCCGCCGGCATAGCCTACACCCTGCAGGTGGTCGGACAGCAATTGGTGCCACCCACGCGAGCATCCGTGATCATGTCCCTCGAATCGTTCTTTTCCGTAATCGGCGGTGCACTGCTGCTTGGTGAGGTCATGACGATGCGTGCCTATGTCGGCTGTGCGCTGATTTTCGCGGGAACCGTGCTTGCGCAGATACCGGTCAGGGTGCCACGGTTGCGGCGGTGCGAGCAGTCGGATGATGCGGTGCTCGGTGCGGAACGGCGCAGATGATGATCAGCTGGTCTTCGGGGCTTCGCCGACCTGCGGTGCGCCGTTGATGTCGCGATGGATGTTCTGCATCTGCGTTTCGATGTTCTGCAGGCTGCGCGCACAATCGAGCAACGTCTGCGAATGCTCGGACAGCTTGGCATCCGGAAGATCCGTCTTGTAGCGCAGCGCATGTTCCAGACTCGCCCAATAGTCCATGGCGATGGTGCGGAACTGTACTTCGACCGGTGTGTAGTGCGGGCCTGAAGATAGGAACACCGGCACTGCATAGATCACATGCAGCGAACGGTAGCCGTTCTGCTTGGGATTCCTGATGTAGTCCTTGACCCGCAGTACCTGAATGTCGTTCTGAGCCGACAGATAGTTGGATACGGAATACACGTCGTCCCGATAGTTGCAGATCACGCGGATGCCGGCCACATCGAACAGGTTGTCCTTGATGGCATTGACGGTAAGCGGCAGGTCACGCCTTTTCAGCTTGCCCAGAATGGAATTGACGGACTTCAGACGACGTTCCATATGATGGATCGGATCATGCGAGAAGCGTACCTGGAACTCCGAATCGAGGATTTCCAGCTTGGTGCTGATCTCGTACATGGCACCCTCATACACCTGCATCTGATCGATGAATTCGGTGATCTGATCGGCAGGGAATGCCCCCTTGCCGAAGTCCACATTCTTCAATCTGGCTTTGAGATCGGCAGTGTTGATGCGGCTTTGTCTGTCAAGTATCACGGGCAACAGTGTACCCATGATGCCCCTAACGACACTGTGAAAAGACCGAGGAAGCGCTTCGTATTCACGCAATCGCCATGATTGTCGCCTCGTTCATCAATCTCTGGGCGGCCCTGCCGATAGCATGGTGCGTTATGAATGAAGACATGATGACCGAGGCGGAGCGTGCCTCGAAACTGGCCGAACCGACCGTCGACACGGCCCCCGTGCGGGGTAGGGGCGTGTTCTACGTGCATACACTCGGCTGCCAGATGAACGTGCATGATTCCGAACGCATCGCGGGCGTACTTGAGAGTGCCGGCTATGTTCCGGCCACCGAGGAACAGTATATGGATCATGATGTGGACCTGATCGTCATGAATACGTGTGCGGTGCGCGAGAATGCCGCCGAACGCATGTACGGCACCATCGGCCTATGGGCCGAGATGAAGCGCGAACGCCCGAACCTGCAAATCGCCGTCGGTGGATGCATGGCGCAGCTCGATCGTGAGCGGATCGCCGAGAAGGCCCCATGGGTCGATGCCGTGTTCGGTACGAAGAACATCGGCTCTCTGCCACAGCTGCTCGACCAGGCCCGCGTCCAAGGGCATGCGCAGGTCAAGGTGGAGGAGGAACTGAATTATTTCCCGAGCCAGCTGCCCACCGATCGTGCCTCTCGGGTATCGAGCTGGGTGGCCATCTCCGTGGGGTGCAATAACACGTGCACGTTCTGCATCGTGCCGACCACGCGTGGCAAGGAACATGATCGACGTCCGGGCGACATCCTCGCCGAGATTCGCCAATGCGTCGATGAAGGTGCCAAGGAAATCACGTTGCTCGGGCAAAATGTGAACTCCTTCGGCTACGGCATCGGCGATCGTTTCGCCTTTTCCAAGCTGTTGCGCGCCTGCGGCGAGATCGAGGGCCTGGAGCGTGTGCGTTTCACGTCGCCGCATCCGGCAGCCTTCACTGACGATGTGATCGCCGCCATGGCCGAAACGCCGAATGTCATGCATCAGTTGCATTTCCCGTTGCAATCCGGTTCCGACAGGATTCTGCGCGCGATGCGCCGCTCCTACCGTTCCGCGAAGTTTCTGGATATTCTGCGTAAGATTCGCGAGGCCATGCCGGACGCGCAGATCTCCACGGACATCATCGTCGGCTTCCCCGGCGAGACGGAGGAGGACTTCCAGGAGACCATGCGCGTGGTCGAGGAGGCGAGATTCTCGTCTGCATTCACGTTCATCTACTCGCCACGCCCCGGCACGCCGGCCGCCGAGATGGAACAGGTGCCGCATGATGTGGTCCAGAACCGTTTCGAGCGTCTTGTCGCCCTGCAGGAGCGCATTACCGAAGAGAATCTCAAGATCTTCGAAGGCCGTGACGTCGAAGTGATGGTCACCGGTGCGTCCGGCAGGAAGGATGCCGCCACCCATCGCGTGACCGGTCGCGAAAGGACCGGAGTGCTCGTGCATGTCGGCATTCCGGAAGGTGAGCCGATGCCGCAGGTGGGAGATTTCGTCACCGCCACCGTCACCCATGCAGGCCGGCATAATCTCATCGCCGATCCCGATCCGAAGGCAGGCCAGACCTATGCCGTCCGTCACTGAGGAACAGTCGCGACGTGTGGTCTCCATCGTGGGGCCCACCGCATCCGGCAAGACGGGACTCGGCATCGCCATCGCCAAAGCGCTGGCGTCCAAAGGCGAAAGGGCCGAAATCGTCAACGCCGATGCCTACCAGATGTATAGGGGCATGGATATCGGCACCGCCAAGGCGAGCGCCGAGGAACGGGCTCAGGTCAGGCATCATCTCATCGACATCATCGATCCGGATGACGCCATGTCGGTGGCTCGCTTCCAGGAGTTGGCACGCGAGAAGATCACCGAACTGCAGGGGCAGGGCATTCGTCCGATCCTGGTCGGCGGTTCCGGCCTGTACGCACGTGCCGCAATCGACGACATTTCGTTCCCCGGCACCGATCCGAACGTGCGTGACAGGTTGGAGGAACGTGAGAGGACGGAGGGTGCCGGAGCGCTGTTCGACGAGCTCAAGGCCAAGGATCCGCAGGCGGCGGCGCGCATGGATCCACATAATCCGCGTCGCACCATCCGTGCGCTGGAAGTGATCGAAGTGACCGGTCGTCCGTATTCGGCAAGCCTGCCACACTATCGATATGTGATTCCCACCGTGCAGATCGGTCTTGATCTGCCACGCGAAGAGTTGGATCGTCGCATCGACATCCGTACCAAGCAGATGCTGGAAGGCGGATTCATCGAGGAGGTGGAGCGGATTCGCCCTCGGCTCGGCATCACCGCCGCCAAGGCGCTCGGCTATCAGCAGGTCGTCGACTATCTGGACGGTCTGCGTGATCTGAACGACACGTTCATGGACATCGCGCAGAAAACAAAACGGCTTGCCCGCAAACAGATGGGCTGGTTCGGCCGGGATCCGCGCATCCACTGGCTACAGGCGCTCAATCCCGCCCTGCTTGACAACGCGATGGCCATCATCGGGCATGCGGACGCCGGCGACTACGATGCCATTGACGCACAGGCCGATGCCTACACGCAACATCACCTCGGTGACATCGACTGAGAACGGTCCGAGCGGGGTTGTCAGTGTGCGGGACCTTGGTCCCATCCGGCGATCAGGAACACACGTGTCTGATTCGCCGGGCGTACCATCGCCTCGAACATGCGTTCGAACGCGATGATCTTGCCTTGGTAGGCGTCATGCTTGGCCTTGCGATATGTTTCGCGCGTCACCGGGCCCCAATCAAGGTCCCAGCCGGCATCATGCGCAAGACGCGAAGCGAAGATGCGCAGCACCATCGCATTGCCGCCTTTGAATGGATGCAGGTAGCCGAGCTCGTCATAGATTTTGGCGAGTTTTCGAATGAACTCGTCGCGGTCCAGGCAAGTCAGATTATGCTGTTCCGCCAGTTCGGTGGAGATGTTCATCGCACCCGTCTCGATGAGCGAGGCGGGGAAGAACGCTTCCGGATCCTTGGCACGGGCCCGGTCGTCACTGCGTTCGCGCGTGGTGTTCGAAGTGCGTAGCTTGCCGGCATCATCGAACACCCCTGTGAACAGTCCGTTATGGATGGCGGTCAGCTCACTCAGGTCTCCGGTCGTTTTCCAACCGCGTTCCGCCAGCAGCACGTTTCTTGCGAACAGGCTTGAGGCATGATCGGAGGCGGTATCGTCCAGGCTGCCGTCCGCCAGACGATAGCGGCTGATTCGCGAATCGGACTCATCGTCGGCGATTTCAATCAGGCGCAACACATCGATTGAGCCGCGTTCGTAATCGGCTGCGGCCTGCATCGTCGCAGGACCCGGCGTCATCGCTTCCAGTGCGCAGTTCTTCAGAGCAAATGCGACTGCGCTCGCACGTTCTGCGGGAGTCATATTCCCGATGATAGCGCGAACCGTGTGACGCTTACGCCAGATATGGCAAAAGCCCTCCGTGGAAATCACGGAGGGCTTGACCGGATCATGTCGTCATGTTGCTTTGCGGGGGTCTACCGTTGTCCGGCATGTGCCTTCCACCTGTGGACGATGTATGCGGCGCATCCTCCCAGCAGCAGCAACACGGTCATCGCGGCAATGACGTGGATGATGCCGGAACCTGTGTTCGACAGGGTTTTGGCCGTCGTCGTCTGCGCGGCGGATTTCGCCGCATCGGACGTCTGCGTGCCGGACTGCGTGGAGGGGTTGGTCGAAGTGCCGTTGCCGCTATCTGCGGTGTTGGATGAGTCGTCGGTGATCGGGCAGCTCGCCGGATCCTGATTGGCGACGTCGGCGGAGGTGTCCTTGACGTCATCCTTGGCATCGTCCTGCTTCGTGCCTTCGCTGGCGTCGTCCTTCGGAGCATCGGCGTCGGTGGGGGAGCCGGTGGCCGGGACCACCTGGATATCGGCGATGGCGAAGTCGATGCCGGTGCTTTCGGCATTCCACTTGTTGGATGCGAACACCATTTCCTTGATGGAGGTCAGATCGGCATCGGTCATGGATTTGCCCTTATTGGTGTCGTCAGGCCACGTCTGGGTCAATTCGCCATTGCCGACCAGCGGAATCTCGAGCTGCTTCCAGCCTTCGAAATCGAGCTTGATGTCGTAATGGAAATATTTGCCATCCATGGTGCCGATTTGCAGTCCGATGGCGTTGCCGGAGCCGTCGCCGCGAACCTGCAACTTCAGCATGCCTTCGCCGGACCAGTTCTTGCCGCCCAAGTATTGCGCCACGTCATACCAGCCGCCGTTGCCGAAACCGTACTTGAAACGCAGCGCCTTGGAACCGTTGGTCGGACCGTCGGTCAACGACAATACTTCGGTATGCTTGCGACTGTTCCACGCGCTTCTGAGGGCTTCGTCATCCGCATATTCGGAGAAATCATCGACGATCTGCGGTTCGGCGTCGCTCGGCGTGGACGGTGTCTGTTGCGGCACGTAGGCGTCGCGTTTGCCGTCAAGGGCGATGGAGTCGAGCACCAGATCGCCGGATTTCGGTCGGTCGCCGCCATTGTCGTTGACGTATAAGGCGAAGGAGCTGACTTCGGAGAGCAGCTGTTGTGAGAGCTTCGTTCCGGCATGGGCGGTATCCCAGGAAGCCGGTGCGAAATCGCCGCCATTGCCGTCGGCGTCGCCGAAGTTCAGCGACACTTCGTGCCCGTCCTTGCCGTCGATTTTCGGATAGGCTTCGAAGGTCACGCCGCCGGCGTTGATCTGCACCACGAACTTGTGGTCGGAGCCATCCGCCTTGAGATACATGTTCAGCTTGGAAAAGCCGGACCAATCCTGCTTGGGCGTGTATGAGCGCTGGAAACCGTTGTAGTCGGGGTAGCTTACGAAATCATAATGAAGATTGCCGGCTTTGGTGCCGTCGTCCTTCGGACTGTCGGTGAGCGTGAGATTGGCCTTCGTGCTGTGATTGGGCGAGTAGACCGTCTGCAATTCGGCATCGGAATCGTAGGAATCGAAGCTTTCCACATCGTCCACGGTCTGTTCCGGCTTGGCGCCGAGCTTCACGCTTACCGTACCGTCGCCGTCGGCGGCCGCAAGCTCCCTGCCGTCCTTGGTGCTGACATGTGCGGTCAAGGTGAGTTTGGACTGATCGAGCTTGATGCCTGCCGCTTCAAGGTCCAGTGTGCCGATGAAATAGCCGTTGCAGGAGTATGTGAGCTTCACGTTCTGCCCACGGTCGGTGGTCACGGTGGCGGATTCGGTGTTGAGACGGGAATACTGCAGTCCTTCGGTTTTGACGCGGATGGTGAGTTTCGTGTCGGTTACGCGATTGCCTCCCACAGGGGTCACGATGCGTGCGGTGCCGGTCTGCTCCGTGGCCGCCGGAGCGCTCGAATAATCGACGTTATCTTTGGATGCCATGAGGTTCGCGTTGCTGTCGGCGAAGTCTTTGAAGTCCTGTTCCCCATCGGATCCCTTCCATGGGGTGTACGATTGGAATCCTTCGCCGGAGCCGCCGAAATTCGCCCAGGTCATCATATAGGCGATGTTCGGGACCTCCTTGGCGATGGCATCGGCGAGTTCGGAGAAGAACTTGGTGTCCTTGTCTCCGGTTCCGGATTCGTTGAACTTGCGCTCTCCCGAACGCCCGAACTCGGTGAAGGCGACGATCTTGCCGCGGCTGGTCGCTTCGTCTCCGATCATCTTGAGGTCCTTGATCACCGTGTTGATCCAGTCGTTCGAATCGTCGGAGGAATTATCGGTGTCGTATTCGTCGTAGCCGAGCACGTCCACCCACTGGTCACCCGGATAGGTGGCGAGGTAGTCGGTGGAGTCGCCGTTGAATACGCCGCCGGGGGAGTAGGCGTAGAGCAGGTTGTGCACGCCCTTGACGTCACGCAGATAATCGACGATGTAGCGATACAGTTCCTTGTACTCGTTGGCGGATGCGTGCGTCGATCCCCACCAGAACCAGCCCCCGTTGTTTTCGTGCAGTGGGCGGAAGATGATCGGGATCATCGTGCCGTCGCTGCGCTTGGCCTGTTGTGCGGTGGCCGCGATGGCATCAAGCTCCTCATTGAAGGTGCCGGAATACTTGCCTCCCGGCAACAGTTCGGATGCGACGGCGGTGGTGTCGTTGAAATCGCCGCCGGTGCCTGGATTGTACCAGTGTGCGGATAGCGTCACGATGGCGCCTTTGGCATCTGCGTCGACGATGTTCTGGGCCAGTGCCTTGGCATTGGCCTGCTTGTCGCTGCCGGAGCCTGGTTTCTCCGCACCTCGCAGCGCGAGCCCAGCGTCCCAGCCGAATACGGCCGGGTATTTGCCGGTCATCTCGTAGACGTCGCCTTCTGAAGCGGTTGAGCTGATATGTTCATCGGTTGCATGCTGTTGGCCGAACCGCAGGTCGCCTGCCTTGCTGTCGCGAAGCTTGGCGAACAAGGCTCTCGTTTCGTCCGTGGCATTGACGTCACTGATGTTCACCGTGTTGTTCGAAGAGGTCGGATTGTCTTCTGTCGCAATGGCTGGAAGGGCGCTCATACCGAGGATGGTAGAGGCCGCCGCGGCCGTTGCCAGCAATCTTTTCGTTACTGTTCCCATGTTCCTTCGTTGTCTTCCTTGATCGTGTGAACACGTACTCTGCGTCGAGATAGAACGTGTATTACCCACGCTAGCGACTGAACCGCTTAAGTAACAGGGGGAGTGTTTCAGTCGATTTCAGTGATTTCGGGAGAAATCCGCTTAAAGGTACTTAACAATGTTGTTTTTACTGAAATACGACGTTCGGTTGAGTTAGAGATTGTGTTCGAATCGGGAGCGACGGCATGACATGGGCGTGCCAATGGGTAAAATCAGGACCGTTATGGCACGAACAGCATCTTCCAACGGACAAACAGGCGGCAAAGGCTCCCCGGGCAAGGCACGCTCAAGTGATACCAAGGTCATGGATCCCGAGCGGTCCTCCACGACAGGTATCCTCACCGCATACCGGCGCGACATCGCCTGCTTCGTCATGGTGATTCTCGCCGTGCTCTTCTGCGCTTCCGAATGGTTCCGTGTACAAGGCGTGTTCGGACGTGCCCTGCACGCGTTGGCATCCGGCGCTCTTGGCCTGATGAGCGTGGTACTGCCCGTGTTCTTGGCCCTTGTGGTGTTCAGTCTCATGCGCAAAACCGAACGCCGTAGCGAGAATGCTCGCATGGCGTTGGGCTGGCTCATGATCCTATGGTCGATATGTTCGATTCTCGATGCGGCCATGGCTTCGGATTCGCCGGCTTTCGACATGGCGCTGCTGCAACGGTCGGGCGGCCTGCTTGGCTACGTATTGGGATGTCCTTTGGCCTGGGGTCTTTCCAAGGCATTCGCCATCATCATCTTCGTGGTGGTGATTCTCTTCTCGCTGCTGCTGATCACCCATACCCGGGTGACCGATATTCCCGACGGCCTGCGTATGATGGGCGACAGATTCGGCGTCGGCTCAGGCAAGACGCATGCGGACGACGAAGCCGAACAGTTCCCGAACGAGGTCCGTGTAGGCGACACCACGCTTGCGTTCGCCGAAGGCGTGCCATCCCACGACGGCACCGACGCCGGCGATGACGATCAGGCGACGCGTGGACTGTTCTCCAGAATGTCGCAGTGGTTCTCCTTGCGCAGGCGAGGCAAGGACGAACAAGGCAAACTTGACCACTATGCCGGCGATGAGGCCTTCCTCAATGCGGCCTCCAGCCACGGCGAGACGGCCGAGACCATGGTGCAGGATCCGTACCGGCCGTATCAGCCGGTCGGCGGTGCGCGCACCATCTCATCGATGGATGGCTCCGCGGCTCCGTCCGCCGATGATTTCCCCGGCAATACCACGGCCATGGCGCAACCGTCTGCGGGTCGCTCCCTCTCGTCCGAACCCATCGGCACGGCAAGCGGCACCATGCCGACCGCCGCCACTCCAGCGGGCGAGGTCAAGCAGGTCGGTGCCGTTGCCGACGATCCGTGGGCCACCATCGACGAAGACGGGACGGCCAATGGCGATGCCGTGATGGTCGACGCCGCGACCGGCGAGATCGTGGACGACATGGATGGCTCGCATGGCGACGATGGGCCGGAGCCTGACGTTCCGGACGCCCCGTATCATCTTCCCGACCTCGGCATGCTCAAGAAAGGCGTGCCGCATGCCGTGCACACGCCGGAGAATGACCGTGTGATTCGCGCCCTGACCGGCACCTTCCAGCAGTTCGGCGTGGATGCCAAGGTCATCGGCTTCCTGCGAGGTCCGTCCGTGACCATGTACGAGGTGGAGCTCGGTCCGGGCGTCAAAGTCGAGAAGGTCACCAACCTGCAGAAGAACATCGCCTATGCGGTGGCCAGCTCCGATGTGCGCATCCTGTCCGTGATCGAAGGCAAGTCGGCCATCGGCATCGAAATTCCGAACACCGACCGCGAAACCGTGGTGCTTGGCGACGTGCTGCGCTCCGACAAGGCCATGAACGATCCGAACCCGATGCTTACCGGTGTCGGCAAGGATGTGGAAGGCCACTTCGTGACGGCCGATCTGACCAAGATGCCGCACCTGCTGGTAGCCGGTGCCACAGGCTCCGGAAAGTCGAGTTTCATCAACTCCATGCTCACTTCCGTGATCATGCGCTCCACTCCCGATCAGGTGCGTATGATCATGGTTGACCCCAAGCGTGTGGAGTTGTCGGCGTATGCCGGCATCCCGCACCTGCTTACACCTATCATCACCGATCCGAAGAAGGCCGCGCAGGCGCTCGAATGGGTGGTCAAGGAGATGGACGCCCGATACAGCGACCTTGAATTCTTCGGCTTCCGTCACATCAAGGACTTCAATGCCGCCGTTCGTGCCGGCAAGGTGCATGCGCCCGCAGGCTCCAAACGCAAGGTGGCTCCATACCCGTATATTCTTGTGGTCGTCGACGAGATGGCCGATCTCATGATGGTCGCCAAGAACGACGTGGAAAGCTCCATTCAGCGCATCACCCAGCTGGCGCGAGCCGCAGGCGTGCATCTGGTGCTCGCCACCCAGCGTCCGTCCGTCGACGTGGTCACCGGTCTGATCAAGGCGAATATCCCGTCACGATTGGCCTTCGCCACCTCATCCGCCACCGATTCGCGAGTCATTCTCGATTCCACCGGTGCGGAGACGCTGATCGGACAGGGCGATGCACTCTTCCTGCCGATGGGGCAGGCCAAGCCGCTGCGCGTGCAGGGCGCATGGGTCGATGAATCCGAAATCCGTAGGGCCGTGGAATTCGTGCGCACCCAGCGCAAGCCGCATTATCGCGAAGACATCGAAGAGATGGCCAAGGAGGCCGAGAAGAAGGCCATCGAACCGGACGAGGACATCGGCGGTGACATGGATGTGCTCCTGCAGGCCGCGGAACTTGTGGTCACCACGCAGTTCGGCTCCACCTCCATGCTGCAGCGCAAACTGCGTGTCGGCTTCGCCAAGGCCGGCAGGCTTATGGATCTGCTCGAGTCTCGTGGAGTGGTCGGTCCTTCCGAAGGCTCCAAGGCGCGAGAGGTGTTGGTGCAACCGCAGGACCTGCCTTCCGTGCTCGCCTTCATCAGGGGGGAGACCTCATCCCTTACGTCGGGCGCGCCGCAGCAGGACGGCTCCGACGGCATGCAATAGTCACAAGGTAGAAGTCTCGAGGTAACGTGAACGGTATGGAAAAGCAAGACAAACGTAAATCGTCGCTGCTCGATGGTTGGAACGCGCCACCGAACCTCGTCACCTTCTCCCGAATCATCCTCGTAATCGTGTTTCTGGTGCTTTATGTCAAGGCCGGCGCATGGGGGGTCGATAACGTCGCCATGCGCTGGGCGGCGGCCGTCATCTTCATCATCGCCGCGTGCACCGATAAACTCGACGGCTGGATGGCACGCAAGTACAACCAGGTCACCGAACTGGGCAAGCTCATGGATCCGATCGCCGACAAGCTGCTCACCTGCGGCACGCTGATCGTGGCGGCGGCGTTCAATGAATTCGGCAATCAGATTCTCGGTTGGGTGGTTACGGCCCTGTTCCTCATTCGCGAGATCGGCATCACCGTCATGCGCTTCTTCGTCATCGACACCGGCGGCAAGGTGATCGCGGCCTCCCAAGCCGGCAAGTACAAGACACTGGCGCAATGCATCGGCCTGGCCATGCTCATGCTGCCGATGTGGAAACTGGCCGGCGACAGCCTGCAGCCGACTCCGCTGTGGATGACCGTCTACTACACCATCACCTATGCGCTGATCTATCTGGCGCTCATCCTGTGCCTGTATTCCGGCGGCGAATATCTGGTGAACACCTTCGGCGGGCGCAAGAAGGAATCCAAGTAACGGCTATGACTGCAGAACCGATGACGGTCGCGGGCCAGCACGCACGATGCGATGAGCTGGCCGCGGCCGTTCTTGCATATTGCGAGGAGCGCCATTTCAAGATTGCCGCCGCCGAATCACTGACCGGAGGATTGCTGGCGGATGCCTTCGTACGCATTCCCGGCGCTTCGAAGGTGTTTCTCGGTTCCGTGGTGACGTACGACATTCGTGCCAAATCGTCGATACTGGGCGTCGATGCCGATTTGCTCGCTCGTGAGGGGGCGGTGCATCCTGAGGTCGCACGTCAGATGGCCGAGGCGGCTGCGGATCTGTATGCACAACCGGAGGATGGCGACTGCGTCGTGGGATTATCCACCACCGGCGTGGCTGGTCCCGGCCCGGATGGAGACAAGCCGGCAGGCCTTGCATACGTCGGTGTTTCCATGCCTGACGGATTCGGCAATGTTCGCTGTCGGCGTACAAAAGTGATTGAGTTGCGGTTACAGGGGACGCGGGAACAGGTAAGAATGACTGTAGTGCAACGTGTTTTGCAAAATCTGAGCTCTCTTTCAGCTATTTCACAGGAATAATTTCCGATGATGGGTGTTATCCACAATGGACGTTTGAAAGCAACGAAAGGGGCAGGCGACAATGGAAGCGATGACACTCACCAAGGAACGCGCGGAACTCAAGAAGATGGTCTCCGCCGCACAGCCTGGTACCGCTCGTATGAGGGAGCTCACTCCGGCTCAACGTCGTGCGGTGATGTTCGCGCAGCAGCAGGTAATTCGTGCCCGTGCGGCCAAGAGGGCCAAGGATGAACGCCAAGCGGCGTTGACCCGCATGTGGCAGGAAGAAGATGCCGACAAGGTGCGCATGCATGCTGCGCCTCATGTGGCGGAAATCGTCGCCGAGACCAAGGAGGTCTCCCTGCGGGAGGCGATCGGGCACGTGTTGCGCGATCTGCGCACCCGTGACCATAAGACGCTACGGGAGGTCAGTGAGAAGGCCGGCGTCTCGCTCGGATACCTGTCCGAGGTCGAGCGCGGGCAGAAGGAGGCCAGCTCGGAGCTGCTCACCTCCATTGCGCAGTCGCTCGGCCTGAGTAGCGCGCAGATGCTGCGCATGGTCGCCGACTATCTCGACTCCGTAGGAGCGTAGGAGGCTTTGCCCTCCCGCGGCGTGGAGGGAATCTCCGTATATTGGGCGCCCGGTGATGCCGGGCGCCTTTTCGTATGTGGTCCGGACTGTGTACACTTGGGCGCGTGCAGGAACGCGAATTTTGGCAGTTGCTTGAAGAGGTGTTCGGGCGGAGCTATGGCCGATCGCTGGCCCATGACCAGAGCCTGACCGAATTGCATGGCATGACGGTGGTTGAGGCACTGGATGCGGGGGAGGAGCCTCGCGTAATCTGGAATGTGCTGTGTGATCAGATGAACGTCCCCGATTCCAAACGTTGGGGCAGGGATCACAATGCGCCTCCCATGCCCGTTCGTTGAGTGTGACGTTCGGAAACGACGATTCGAACAGATGTTCGTACGATGGGGTATAGTTATCCACAGATGTTCGACAAGGCCCGGCTGGGGCATTGGGCGGGGATACGGTAGAAACCGTGTCATGCCAATGCTTTGCGGCCTACCGGCGTGTCGGAATATGCGTCCTTCGACCACCATGGTCGTTCGGGCTTGCATGAAAGAACCGTCGGACTTTACGGTGAATGGAAAGATTCGCCATTGTTCTTGGAAGAAGGAGTAGCCATGGCACAGACGAATGCAGCGACGAAAGGCGCCGTGCAGAACCAAGCCGCCAACGGCATTGACCCCCGTCGCCAGGCCGCGCTGGAAACGGCGTTGGCACAGGTCGAGAAAAACTTCGGTAAGGGATCGGCCATGCGTCTGGGGGACCGCCCGGAGCAGGACGTCGAGGTCATTCCGACCGGTTCGTTGGCTCTTGATATGGCATTGGGCATCGGAGGTCTGCCGAAGGGTCGCATTGTCGAGATTTACGGCCCGGAATCCTCCGGCAAGACCACGCTCGCGTTGCATGTCGTGGCCAATGCGCAGAAGAAGGGCGGCGTCGCTGCGTTCATCGATGCCGAGCATGCACTCGATCCGGTGTATGCCCGCAAGCTGGGTGTCGATACCGATTCGCTGATCGTGTCCCAGCCCGACAATGGTGAGCAGGCGTTGGAAATCGCCGATATGCTGATTCGTTCCGGCGCACTTGACGTCATCGTCATCGATTCCGTGGCCGCGTTGGTGCCGAAGGCTGAAATCGAAGGTGAAATGGGCGACAGCCATGTCGGTCTGCAGGCAAGGCTCATGAGCCAGGCCTTGCGCAAGATGACCGGTGCGCTGGCCCAGGCCGGCACCACGGCAATCTTCATCAACCAGTTGCGCGAGAAGATCGGTGTGTTCTTCGGCAATCCGGAGACCACCACCGGTGGCAAGGCGCTGAAGTTCTATGCTTCGGTACGTATGGATATCCGCCGCATACAGACCATCAAGAACGGTGACGAGGCCGTGGGCAACCGCACTAGGGTCAAGGTCGTGAAGAACAAGATGGCTCCGCCGTTCAAGTCCGCTGAATTCGACGTGCTCTACGGCGAGGGTATCTCCAAGGAAGGTTCCGTGCTCGACATGGCCTTGCAAGTCAATGTCGTCAAAAAATCCGGCTCCTGGTTCACCTACGATGGTGACCAGCTTGGTCAGGGCCGTGAAAATGTACGTCAGTTCCTTAAGGACAATCCTGGGGTCACCGAAGAAATCGAAAATCGGGTAAAGGCTGCGTTTGGACTGATTGAACCGACTGATCAGTTCGCTGAAGACGGCGATGGGAATGAGACTGCGGCAAGCGAAAGCGGCAAAGGCGAGTCGAAGACGGCAAAGGGCGCCAAACCGGCATCGACCAAGGCCTGATGCATGATCAGCGCTGAATCATTTCTGAAAGAACGGGATCTTCGGCCGACTCAGGTCGTGTGTGAGGATCCCTCCTCGTATCGGGAGCCGCACGCTGACGAATATGGGCGTTCCTGGAATCGGCGCGACTCGCCGGTGGAACGCCGACGCGCGACCATGCGCGTGTCGCGTCGGCATGTCGATGGACAAAGGCCAGACACGCCGCGAGACCCGTCTGACCTTGATGCGTGTCGTGAGGCCGCGTTGCGCCTGCTGGATGCGGCTCCTCGATCATCAGGGGCTCTGCGGGAACGACTTTTGGGCAAGGGCTATTTGCCCGATGTGGTTGATGATGTCATCGAACGGCTGACTCGAGTGCGGCTTATCGATGATGAGGCCTATGCACAGTCCGCGGTGCGCTATTGCGCCGCCCGTCTTATGGGGCGCAGGGGAGCGGTGACGGAACTGACCCGCAAAGGCGTCGATCGTGTGTTGGCGCAACGAGTATGCGCCGAAGCCGATTCGCGAGGCGTATTCGATGATGCCGCATGGGAGTTGGGCCGTCGTACCGCACGTAAGACCGCCGGGATGGATCTTGAAGTGCGAAGGCGCCGCCTGTGGAGTGCCGGGGGGCGCAAGGGGCATAACCCCGAAATCCTGCGGGAAATTGCACAGGAACTGTTCGTGGAAGAAAGGGATTGAGACCTCTTATACCCCGGGTTCTGTCGTGCCGTAAGGCACGGATGACCATCCATCTCGACCTGACGTTGCCGTCAGGCTCTAGCAGCCTACCCGAAGGCATTGGGCGAGCAGCCCTCAAACGCCTTCTGCTTGGCCTTGCTCCCGATGAGGCTTGCCATGCGACCGACTGTTGCCAGCGGCCCGGTGGTCTCTTACGCCACCGTTTCACCCTTACCGGTCCGAAGACCGGCGGTCTGTTCTCTGTTGCGCTATCTCTCAGGTCGCCCTGGGCGGACGTTATCCGCCATCGTGCTCTGTGGAGCCCGGAAGTTCCTCAATCATCTTCATGATCGCGGTCATCAAGAGGTCTCAAACGCACCATGATAGCAATAGGTATGACGAAAAAGGAAATCAGAAAAATATCGGTTTTCTTGTAGTGGTATTCCGTGAAATCCGTACGATTGCGGCTACAATAAAACTACCCAAGCGGCGGAGCAGCCGTTTGGTCCACATATAGCGGGTAACACCGCTTGAGTCTAGGGAGGTCCACATGGAAATCGTCGTTACCGGACGTCATACGCAGATCAAGCAAAGGTTCCGTGACGTTGTCGAAAGCAAGATGAATCGTGTGACCGCTATCGCTCCGGATGCGCAGCGCGTGCAGATCGTACTGTCGCATGAGGGCAATCCGCGTCAGGCCGACACCGCCAAGCGCGTGGAAATCACCGTCATCGCGGGCCGTACCGTAGTGCGTGCCGAAGCTTCCAGCGCCGACGAATTCAGCGCACTGGATATGGCTCTTGACAAGCTGACCCTGCGCCTGCGCCGCACCCGCGATCGCCGCAAGGATCATCGCCGTGGCTACACCAACCCGGTCCCGGTCGACATGGGCGTGGTTGAGCCGGAACCGACTGTGGAACCGGTCGAGGAACCGAACAACAGCCCGGCCGATGCCGTGGCTACGGATCTCGGCCCTGGTGAATCCGTTGAAGTCCAGGTTGGCGATACTCCCATCGTCATCCGTCGCAAGCTGCATGTCGCCGAGCCAATGACCATCGACGAGGCGCTGTACGAGATGGAACTGATCGGGCATGACTTCTTCCTGTTCGTAAACAAGGAGACAGGTCGTCCGTCCGTCGTCTATCATCGTCACGGCTGGAGCTACGGCGTCTTCGAGATCGATACTCCGGAGAATGTCAAGAAGTGATTTTCGGCATTCGGTGACGGCAATCGCCGAAGCCGATCATTGAAGGGATTCGCACTTATCGTGCGGATCCCTTTTTTTGCATGCCGGAACACAACACGCGGAAAAATACCGTAAAATGGACGATGTTTTTCCGAAAACGGTGCGGCAAGACTAATCTCGCCTAAGGAAACACGCATACACCAAGGGAGTGATTGTGGTAGATATCGTTGACAAAGCCCTGCGTATGGGCGAAGGCCGACAGATCAAGAAACTCGAGAACGTCGCCAAGGCGACCAATGCGCTGGAAGACGAGATTGCGGCCCTCAATGACGAGGAGCTCAAAGGCCAGACCGCCAAGTTCAAGGAACGCATCGACAACGGCGAATCCCTCGATAAGATCATGCCGGAAGCCTTCGCTACCGTTCGTGAGGCGTCCAAGCGTACGCTCGGACTGCGCCACTTCGATGTGCAGCTGATGGGCGGCGCCGCCCTGCACTGGGGCAATATCGCCGAAATGAAGACCGGTGAAGGCAAGACCCTTGTCGCCACATTGCCGGCATATCTGAACGCGTTGGAAGGCAAGGGCGTTCACGTCGTCACCGTCAACGACTATCTGGCCAGCTATCAGGCCGAGCTGATGGGTCGTGTCTATCGATTCCTCGGCATGAGCACCGGTTGCATCATCACCGATCAGAAGCCGCCGGAGCGTCGCAAGCAGTACAACGCCGACATCACCTATGGCACCAACAACGAATTCGGCTTCGATTACCTTCGCGACAACATGTCCTGGGAAAAATCCGACCTGGTGCAGCGCGGACATCACTTCGCCATCGTCGACGAGGTCGACTCCATCCTCATCGACGAAGCCCGTACCCCGTTGATTATCTCCGGACCTGCCGAAGGCGACGTGACTCGTTGGTACCGCCAGTTCGCGCGCCTAGTCCCGAAGCTCACCCGCGACGAGGACTACGATGTCGATGAGAAGAAGAAGGTCGTCGGCATTCTCGATCCGGGCATCACCAAGGTCGAGGACTATCTTGGCATCGACAATCTGTACGAGCCGAACAACACCGCCCTGATCGGCTATCTGAACAACGCCATCAAGGCCAAGGAGCTGTTCCTGCGTGACCGCGACTACGTCGTGACCGGAGGCGAGGTGCTCATCGTCGACGAGCACACCGGTCGTATCCTGCCGGGACGTCGCTACAACGAAGGCCTGCATCAGGCCATCGAGGCCAAGGAAGGCGTGGAGGTCAAGGCCGAAAACCAGACCTTCGCCACCATCACCCTGCAGAACTACTTCCGCATGTACGACAAACTGTCGGGCATGACCGGTACCGCAGAGACCGAGGCCGCCGAATTCATGGGCACCTACAAGCTCGGCGTACTTCCGATTCCGACCAACAAGCCGATGATCCGCGAGGATCAGGACGATCTGATTTTCCGCACCAAGAAGGAAAAGCTCGCCGCCATCGTGCGTGATGTCGCCAAGCGTCACAAGAAGGGCCAGCCGGTCCTGCTGGGCACCGCTTCCGTGGAATCCTCCGAAATCGTCTCCTCACTGCTTGACGTGGCCAAGATTCCGCATCAGGTCCTGAATGCGAAGCAGCACGACAAGGAAGCCGCCGTCGTGGCCGTCGCAGGCCGTAAGGGCGCCGTCACCGTGGCCACCAACATGGCCGGCCGTGGTACCGACATCATGCTCGGCGGCAATGTCGAATTCCTTGCCGACGCCAAGCTCAAGTCCGAGGGCTACTCGCCGGACGACACTCCGGACGAATACGAGAAGCGTTGGCCGGGCACCTTGGCTGAAATCAAGGAGCAGGTCAAGGACGAGCATGAGGAGGTCGTCGACCTCGGTGGCCTGTACGTACTGGGCACCGAACGTCACGAATCCCGCCGAATCGACAATCAGCTGCGTGGCCGTTCCGGCCGTCAGGGCGATCCGGGCGAATCCCGCTTCTATCTGTCGCTCGAAGACGATCTGATGCGCCTGTTCAACACCCAGCTCGTGGCTCGCGTCATGGCCAAGGGTATGCCGGAAGGCGAGCCGATCGAGGCCAAGAGCGTGTCCAAGGGTGTGCGTACCGCGCAGAAGGCCGTGGAATCACGCAACTTCGAAATCCGTAAGAACGTGCTGAAGTACGACGACGTGATGAACAAACAGCGTACCGTGATCTACGCCGAACGTCAGGCGGTGCTCAAGGGCGAGGATATCCATGACGATATCCTGCGTTTCATTGAAGATACCGTGACGAGTTACATCAAGGGCGCCAACAAGGGCTCCGATAAGCCGAAGGACTGGGATTGGGAAGGCCTGTTCAAGGCACTCGCCTCCGTATATCCAATTGCGGTGGACCAGGACGCCGCGAAGGATGCCGTCTCCAAGCTCAAGGGAGACAAGGCCGTCGAGGCAGTCAAGGACCTCATCGTCGCCGACGCCAAGGACCAGTATCTCGACTTCGAAGAGAAGCTCGGCGAAGAGGGCCTGCGCCAACTCGAACGTCGTGTGGTGCTTGCCGTGCTCGACCGCAAGTGGCGTGAGCACCTTTACGAGATGGACTACCTCAAGGACGGCATCGGTCTGCGTGGCATGGGCCAGCGCGACCCGCTGGTCGAATACCAGCGCGAAGGCTACCAGATGTACAACTCCATGATCGAGGCCATCAAGGAGGAATCCATCCAGCTGCTGTTCCACGTGGATATCGAACGTGTGGCCGTCACCGAGGACACTGAAACCGAATCCGATGAGGACGAGGCCGTGAACGCAGCCGAAGCCGTGATGGGGCTTGAAGGCGAGGCAGAGCCCACCGGACAGTCCGCTCCCGCTGAGCCGGAGACCGATGACGAAGCCGAAAAGGCCGCCATTGACGAGCTTGCTGAAGAGCATAAGGCCGAGCCGGGCATCGTCGGCATGCAGCCGATTAGCCACGCCGAAGGCAAGGTTCCGGCCAACAAGCGTCCGAAGAGTGAGGAATTGCGCTCACCATGGGCCGATGGCCGTACCTTCCCGGGAACCGGTAAGAACGCCCAGTGCCCGTGCGGTTCCGGTCGCAAATACAAGATGTGCCACGGCCAGAACGAGCAGTGACGGAAGGCGCATCTCAAACGGGCATCACAATGCCTTGGATAGACAGGTCTCGTTGACCTAACGGAGCTCCCATTGGTATGAGTCGTCAGCTTTACGTCTGGCACTCGCACCCGTGGGAGCTCTTGCCTTGTTCGTGATATGGACGAGGGGTGGTGTGGAAATCTGGAATCGATAGAATTGGCGGCGTTACGTATACATCGCTGGCGCGCCGAAACGCCAAGGAGGGCATCATGGCCGAAATCACATGGAAGTCGATCCTCACCAAGCTGGTCGGAGGGGACCACTTAAGCGCGGAGGAGTCCGAGTGGTTCGTTGATGACCTGATGAATGGCAACGCCGATCCGGCCGCAGTGGGTGCGGTACTCGCCACCCAGCAGCAACTGGGCCTGACCACGGACGAGGTGCGCGGTGCGGCTAAGGCCATGGTCGACCATGCCATCCCACTGAACATTGACGGCGAAACCACCGATATCGTCGGTACCGGCGGTGACGGAGCCGCCACCGTGAATCTGTCCTCCATGGGCGCCGTGGTGGCTGCGGCCGCCGGTGTGAAGGTCGTCAAGCATGGTAACCGTGCCGCCTCCTCGAAGTGCGGCACCGCCGACTGTTTCGAAGCGTTGGGGCTGCCGCTTGACCTGACTCCTGAGCAGGTTGCTGAAGTCGGTAACGAATGCGGCATCGCATTCGCGTTCGCACGCACCTTCCATCCAGCCATGCGTTTCGTGGGCCCCGTGCGCGCCGCTCTGGGGGTGCCCTGTGTATTCAACGTGCTCGGCCCGCTGACCAATCCGGCGTCCCCGAAGCATATGGCCGTCGGTTGTGCCAATCGTGCGATGAGCCCGGTCATGGCCGCCGTCTATGCGGCCAACGGGCAAACCGGCATGGTCTACACTTCCAGCGAAGGCCTTGACGAGATGGCTCCGACCGGTCCGGTATCCGTTTGGGAATTCAAGGATGGCGAGGTTACCGAGACCGAATTCGACCCGACCGTGGAACTCGGTCTCGCCAAGGTGACCGTCGAGGACCTTAAGGGCGGTGAGCCGGCACTGAACGCCCAGCTTGCCTGCGACTTCTTCGCCGGTAAGGATGTGCCGTTCCGCACCACCGCACTGTTGAACGCGGCATCCGCCATCGTGGCCGACGGTCATCTGGTGCCGGCTGACGCCAATCTGACCGAACGCTTCAAGGTGGCTTACGCCATCGCCGAGGAGACGGTCGATTCCGGCAATGCCACGGCCCTGCTCGACAAGTGGATTACCGCCGCTCAGGCAATGAAGGCCTGAACCTGCCAGTACGCCGGGAATGCTCGCAATCAAGAGCCTTAAAATTGCCTCTTTGAGGTCTTTGGTTGCGAGTAGTAGCCTGTTGTTCGCAGTTGGAAGCCTGAAGATGGCCGGTTAGTGGCTGTTGGTTGCGAGTAATGACCCGTTACTCGCAACCAACAGCCACTAACTGTATGTACCTATACGCGTGCACCATCGTCAAAGGGGTCAGTGCGCGTCTGTGCATGGCCCTTGTGCTGCGCAATCAGGCCTGCGGCGCCGACCAGCGCGCACACGCCGAAGATCGATCCCAGAATCGCGGCCAATGCCGGCACGAATACCGAGAGGATGATGCCGGCCACGCCGACGACCAGCAGTGCCCAAAACACCAACTTCGATGGTTTGACGTGACCGATCTTCGGGTTCGGCGGCACGAAATCATCGCCATAACGGTCCATGACATTATCTGTGTCAAGCCAGCTTGAGCCGGTGAAATCACGAGGTCCACGGCCTTGCGGGATATCGTCGGTGAACGTGCCGTGATCGAGGTCGTTGATCGATAGCAACGCCTCCTTCTCGCGGCGTTGCGCATGCTTCTCGAAGCGTTTGGCGTTGCGTGACTGCTCCACGGCCTTCAGATCGTCGGCGTGGGATTGGGTGAATTCGGCCCAGGCGGCGTCAAGGTCATCGGCGCCATCATTCGACGTGGCGTTTGGGTGTTCTTCGTCGGCATTGCTATTGTTGAGGTCAGTCATACCTATAACTCTAATCAAGCGGAGGCCAATCCGCTGGGAGGATCGTGAAGAATGCTCTACTGGTTTTTCGTGAAAGGCCTGGGACCGATCGCCATCCATCGCTTGGGGCCGACCGCCAAAGGGCTTGAGCATATTCCGCACGAGGGCGGCGCCATCATTGCGGCCAACCATCTTGCCGTCATCGACGACGCACTGCTGCCGTTGACCAGCCCACGCATGATTCACTTCATGGGTAAGGCCGAGTACTTCGAGGGCAAAGGCATCAAGGGCCGGTTCAAGAAGTGGTGGTTCACCTCCGTCGGCGTGTTCCCGGTGGATCGTTCCGGCGGTTCCAAGTCGCTCGGCGCGTTGAATCATGCCCGTGAGATTCTCGAGGACGGACACCTGTTCGGCATCCATATCGAGGGCACACGCAGCCCCGATGGACGACTGTACAAGGGGCACACCGGTGCCGCACGCCTGGCATATGAGACCGGCTGTCCGATCATCCCGACGGCCATCATCGGTTCACGTGAGTTGCAGGTGCCCGGCCAGGTCATTCCGGGCAAGGGCAAGACCGCGGTGATTTACGGCAAGCCGATCGAAGTCGAAAAGAAGCCGGCGGACCGGATCACTCATGACGATCTGCGTTCCTTGACCGATCGCGTGACCATGGAGATCCAGAAGATGAGCGGTCAGGAATACGTGGATGAGTACGCGCAGAAGATCAAGGAGCAGCTCAAAGCCAAGGAAGAGGCCTGATTCCTTCCGGGTTCCCGCAGGCGGGAACCCGGAAGATGACTTAGAACAGGGATGAGTACATTTTCAGGGTGACGGTGGTCGGCGTGCCGTCCTCCTGGCGCAAATGAACCTCAGTGCCGCCGACCGGATCCTGTGAGGCCACTTTCTTGTCCTGGCTGGAATCCAAGGTCAACTGCGAACTGATTTTCACGCTGAAGCCCAGCTTTTCCAGCGCGCTTTTTGCTTCGGATGCCTTTTGGCCCACATAATTCGGCAGGGTCACCGTTTCCGGACCCTTCGAAACGACCACATCCACCTCGTCTCCCCAATGCAGGGCGTCACCGGACTTGGCGGAAGCTGAAATCACTTGCCCTTGGGGAATCTTGTCATCGAACTGTTCAGTCCAGTTCGCAGTGATCTTGAGCTCATCCAGTGCCTGTTGCGCCTCATCCTGCGTCTTGCCGACGATATCCGGCATGGTCACGGGCTTCGGACCCTGTGAGAGCGTAACCGAAATCTTCGTGTTATGAGGCAACGTCGCGCCTGGATCGACGCTGATGCTCAGCAATGCGCCTTGCGGCACGTCCATCGAATAATCGTCGTCGGAGGCGGCGGTTTGTTCGATGTCATCGAAGCCGGCCTTTTTTAGCGCATTGATCGGATCTTTGCCGTTCGCACTGGTCGCATCGAGAATATCGGCGGGCACGGTCGCCTGCTTCACTCCTTGGGAAATCACGATTTTCACCTTCTGACCGTTCCTCTTGCTGACATGGTCGAGCACGTTCGCCGGATCAGTGGAGATGATGTTGCCTCTGGCGATGGTGTCGTCATAGGCTTTGCTGGTCGAGTATGGGATGTTGGCGACCTTCAGCAGCCGTTCGTATTCGCTCCATGAAGTATTGGTGATGCGGCAAGTCTGTCCGGTTGCGCATTGGATTCCCGTGGGGGTCGGCATGGTCCAGTAGCTACCGGGACCACGGTAATACCACCATGCCCAACCGCCGCCGATTCCGCCGATTACCAGCAGCGCCGCGACTGCGGCTGCGATGAGCGGTCCATGCGATTTGTTGCGTTGCTCCTTGACCTCGCCATTCTCGCTTGGTGTCCGCTGTCCGGTGAAAGACGGCGCGGCACCGCCGTTGCCCGTACCTGTTCCGATTACCTGCGTGGCGTCGGGTGTCCGCCGTGGAGCGTTCTCCTGCAGGAACGCCAGTGATGGTGGCAGTTGCGTGGTGGCGTCCGGCGACATGACGGTGGTCTTCGTCGGAGGCGCTGGTGGTTCGGGAATCGGCGAAACCATGGGCGCAGTGGCGTCATCGGGGCCAGTCACGTCGGTGGAAGGGGGCAAACGATATTGCCAATCCTCAATCGACAGTTTGGACTGCAGTCGTTGCAGCTCTTGCAACGCCACGGAGGCGTCGGCAGGGCGCGCATCGACGGATCGGGCGGCGATATGCGCTATGAACGCGGCCACATCCGCATTGATGCCGGGGCACTTTGTGGACACGGACGGTACATCCTCATGCACATGCTTGAATACGAGCGTCACCGGATTATCCGCAGTGAACGGCACCTCTCCGGTCAACATTTCCCATGCCATGATGCCTACGGAATACAGATCGCCTTGAGGGGTGGCCTGATTGTTTTCAATCATTTCCGGTGCCAGATAGGCCGCCGTACCAAGCAGCATCCCCGTCGAAGACAACGTGGCCTGCGAGGCGGCCTTCGCCAGACCGAAATCGGTGATCTGCACATGCCCGCGATCGTTGAGCAGGATATTCTCCGGCTTGATGTCACGATGCACCACGCCGGCACGGTGGGCCGAGGCAAGGCCATCCAGTGTTTCGCCCACGACGCGTAGTGTCTCGCGTACGCTGAACATGCCCTGCTGGTTCATTTCGTACCGTAGGTTCACGCCATGCACATACTCCATGACGAGATAGTCCAGACCATTGAATTCGCCGGTATCATACACCTGTACGATATGAGGGTTGGCGATGGCGGCCGCCGACTTGGCCTCGCGGTGGAACCGTTGTACGAACTGATCGCGATGGGGGCCCTGCGCCAATTGGGTGTGCATGATCTTGATGGCGACGGTGCGCTCCAGACGCTCGTCCATGGCCTGATACACCGTGGCCATGCCGCCTTCGGCGATTTTGCTGACGACCCGATAGCGGCCTTCGATGACTTGCCCTTCGGGTGCGTGTGAAGCTTCACTCATGGTTGATCCGTATGGTTCCTTCTGAAAATCTCTCGACAAGCGGTATCCTCACCTCAGTCTACAAGCAGGCTTTCGCGGATTCCGCAACGAGAACATGGGGGAGTGTTGCCGCCGCCTCTCCTAGACGACGGTCGGCACGAACCGCGCACAGGCCCTGATCAGCAACTCCTTGCGGTCATCTGGCACGTCCAACGCGTCGATGATGCTTTTCGAGGCGTTCCATAGATTACGAATCCGACCATGGGAACGTTCGATGGCTCCTGTTGACGCAAACAGCGTGATGGCCCGTCTCACCTGTTCCTCGCAGCGGGATGGCGCTTCCCACATGCCGATAAGCTCCGCACGTTCCGGCTCGTCGGCGCCGCTGAGGGCGTCGGCCAGCAATACGGTACGCTTGCCCTCACGAATGTCTCCGCCGACAGGCTTGCCGGTGTTGAGACTTGAGCCGATCACGTCCAGCAAATCGTCCGTAAGCTGGAACGCCAGACCTAACGGCAGGCCGATCGACATGGCAAGGTCGCGAGCGGCGGAGGCATCCAATCCTGCGGCGAGCATGCCGAATTTCAAAGGGGCGATGGTGGTATAACTGGCGGTCTTCCAACGGAACACGTTCAATGAGGCACGGACCAGTTCCTCGGGATCGTCCAGCGGATTCAACTCCACGGCAAGATCCAGCACCTGTCCGATCTCCACCTCGCGATGCATGGTCAGAAACGCGCCGACCACATCATCGGAACGTGATAGGCGACGTGCCGCACGGTTGGCGATATCCACGCTGGATGTCGCGAGCATGTCTCCCAACATGATGCCCAGGCCACGTCCTATCGCATCGCTATGCGTGCCGGAAGCCAGTGCCCGATGCGCGGACGGCCTGCCGCGGCGCAAATCGGAGTCATCAATGATGTCGTCGTGCACCAAGGCAGCGGTCTGGAACACCTCAACCGCGCAGGCCAGATCCAACACTGCGTCGAAATCGGCCTCCTTAGCGGCATCGGCGGCGAATGCGCGGAAGGAATCCAACGTCAGCAACGCGCGCAACCTTTTGCCGCCTTCGCTGGACGTGACCGCCTGACGGGCCACCGCATCGGCGACGTCTTTGCAGGAGGAAGCCACCGCATCGTCGGCATGCGGCGTGACGAAATCCTTCACCAATTCGACAATGCGGGACTCGATCTGTTCCAAATCCGTGGAGCTACTCATACCTTCAGTTATCCACAGCCTTTCGACAAGAGCGAATCTCAATATTCGCAACGCCTGCCACGGAAAAAACCGTTACGAAACGCCGAAGGGCGCATCCTCCGACCACAGGGGCGGAAAAAGAACGGATGAAGCCGTGCGATACGGCATAGTGCCTTCCAAGGGCCTGTTAGGACCCGAAAACCGAGAACGACCGAGGAGGTTCATGACATGGACGGTGTGAACGATGGCAACGATGGCAGGAAGTGCGGGTATGGGCAGGAACGTGGCCCATGTTCGCGCGTGCAGGAGCCGCGGACATCACGAACGGGCGACGGCGAACGCCCCATGCCATTTTCCGAGCGGGAACTGGACGCCACGGATCGAATACTTCGTGAACATTGCAGGGAGCAGGGTATGTATGACGCCATTCGCATGTATTTGCGGGAGCCACTCGATCATTGGATGGAGACGCTACGGTGCGGAGGCGATCTCGGTCGGACGGACATGGCCGCGCTCGCGGTCGGTATGAGCCGGACCCTGGCCATTCGTGATGCCCTGTTGATCTCGATCATCATCGATGAGGAACGTTGCCCGCGTGAGTTTCTGCTCGACTTCGCTTCACGGCCCATGCTGCCGCGCAATGCGCGTCGTCTGGAGGAGTTGCTCAGCGCATCGTTCCATGATGCCGCCACGCATCCCGATATGGCGCGTTGTGGCCGTGGCATTGGCATGTTGCTCGATATCATCGCGATGGTGCCGGAGTCCTACCATGTGCAGCCGCTGGCGGTAATCAGTTACGTCCTGTGGTGGCTGGGAGACGATCGCGCCATGCCGTGCGCGATGCGCGCCCTCGCGATCGATGAGGGGTGTTCGCTGGCAGCGATAGTCTGCTCGGCCGTGCATCGGCATGTCGGTCCGGCGTGGATCGGTGAAACCATAGGCGACACACCGTGAGTCGGATGAATGGCGCTGGGGGACTTCGCCGATTGGGGAATAATCGTCCTTGGAAGATGGTTTACTCACATAGTTGACGATTTGCCCTTGCCAGAAGTGGGCCCGTGTGGTATATGCTTCCGGCAGGATCATGCAGGAGGATAAGTTTGGCCACTAAGGAAACGACGGCGAGCACTGAACAGGCTGATCTGACCGATAAGACCACCTCCACGAAGAAAGCCCCCTCGCGCAAGGCCTCCACCAAGAAAGCTGCGGACAAGAAGACCCCGGCCACGAAGACCCCGCGTAAGACTACCGCGAAGAAGAAAGCTCCCGCCAAGAGGCAGGAGGAGCCGATCGAGGACGAAGATACCCTTGATGGCGAAGAGGATCAGGTCGATGAGGCCGATCTCGACGATTTCGACGATGATCTCGACGACGTCGACGCGGAAGACGATGAGGCCGATCTCGACGAGGATGAGGAATCCGAGCCTGAAGATGACGAGGATGAGGACGACGAGGAACGCAAGAAGCCTGAGGAGCCCAAGGAAAAGGGCGCTTTCGTCGTGCGAGATGATGATGACGACGACAATCTGACTCCGTCCGGCAACCCGAAGCGTCGTGTAATCGCTGCCGGCGCCACCGCCGATCCGGTCAAGGACTACTTGAAGCAGATCGGACGCGTAAGCCTGCTGAATGCGGAACAGGAAGTCGACCTGTCCGAACGTATCGAAGCTGGCCTGTATGCCCAGCATCTGTTGGACACCGAGGCCAGTCAGATGGATTTCAAGCGTAGGCGTGAGCTCAAGTGGGCGGCGAATGACGGCAAGAAGGCCAAGGACCATCTGCTGGAGGCCAACCTTCGACTGGTGGTGTCGCTTGCCAAGCGTTACACCGGCCGTGGCATGTTGTTCCTCGATCTGATCCAGGAAGGCAACCTGGGCCTGATTCGTGCCGTCGAGAAGTTCGATTGGAAGAAGGGCTTCAAGTTCTCCACCTATGCGACGTGGTGGATCCGTCAGGCCATCACCCGAGCCATGGCCGATCAGGCCCGCACCATACGTGTGCCCGTGCATATGGTCGAGGTCATCAACAAGCTGTCCCGTGTGCAACGTCAGATGCTGCAGGATCTGGGTCGTGAGCCTACGCCGGATGAACTGGCGCGCGAGCTCGATATGCCTGTCGAGAAGGTGCAGGAAGTGCAGAAGTACGGGCGTGAGCCGATTTCGCTGCACACCCCGCTAGGTGAGGATGGCGATTCCGAGTTCGGCGATCTGATTGAGGATACCGACGCCATCGCACCGTCCGATGCGGTCGCCTTCTCGTTGCTGCAGGAGCAGTTCAAGCAGGTGCTCGAAACCCTGTCTCCGCGTGAAGCCGGCGTTATCAAGATGCGTTACGGCTTGGAAGACGGCCAGCCGAAGACATTGGATGATATCGGCCGTGTGTACGGCGTGACCCGTGAACGTATTCGCCAGATCGAGTCCAAGACCATGTCGAAGCTACGCCACCCGTCCCGTTCGCAGACGCTGCGCGACTTCCTGGATCAGTGATTCGAACGGAAAAACGTATGGACGAAGTCGGGAAATCCCTGAAAGAAGTGGATTTCCCGACTTCTCTCGTGTAACCGACACAACCGTGGAATGAGGAGTATGGCCAAGGATAATTACGGCGCAGGCAGCCTAACCGTGCTGGAAGGTCTGGACGCGGTGCGCAAGCGTCCGGGCATGTACATCGGCACGACCGACAGCCAGGGTCTGATGCACTGTCTGTGGGAGATCATCGACAACTCCGTCGATGAGGCCCTTGCCGGTGCCTGCAACCATATTGTCGTGACGTTGCATTCCGATGGTTCCGTCGAAGTCGCCGACAACGGCCGTGGCATTCCCGTCGACGTGGAACCGAAAACCAAGCTTACCGGCGTGGAAGTGGTGCTCACCAAGCTTCACGCCGGCGCGAAGTTCGGCAATTCCTCCTATGGCGCTTCCGGCGGTTTGCATGGCGTGGGCTCTTCGGTGGTCAACGCTTTGAGCTCCCGACTTGACGTCGAAGTGGATCGTGACGGCAAAACGCATCACATGTCGTTCCACCAGGGACATCCCGGTGTGTACGCCGATGCGGATCCGGAGCATCCGTCTCCCGATTCGCCGTTCAAACGCACGCGCAAGAACCGTCCGACCGAGTTGGAGATCATCGGCAAGGTCAGTCCGAAGACCACCGGTACCCGTATCCGATATTGGGCCGATCCGGAAATCTTCAATGACACCGCCGAATTCAGTTATGAGCAGCTTATCGACCGTGTACGTCAGACCAGTTTTCTGGTACCGGGACTGAAAATCACCGTCATTGACGAGAATATTCCCGAAACCGGTGACGAATCCATCGACGAAATGCGGGAGATCGACGTACCGGCGGACGGAACGTCGGATGCCGTGGTGGACGCTACGGACGAGGTGGACGATACGGATAATATCGGATCGGCGATCGAAGGCTTCGATGAGGTAGCGGTAGACAATGCCGACGAAGTTGAGAGCCCAGAGAACGCTACCGGTGATGAGCAACCGGAGCAACCGTCGCAACCGGCGCGACAGCGCTACGGTCACGCGCGTGTCGAGGAATTCTGCCACAACGGTGGGGTGAAGGACTTCGTCGACTTCCTCTCCAAAGGCGAGGCGGTCTCCGACATTTGGCGCATCACCGGTGACGACACTTATGTCGAGGAGACCCAGGCCGTAGGCGAAGGCGGCGAACTGCACGCGCAGAAGGTCACCCGCGACTGTGCCGTCGATATCGCCATGCGTTGGACCGACGGTTACGACACCACCATGCGCAGCTTCGTGAACGTGGTCGAAACTCCCGGCGGCGGTATGCATGTGGATGGTTTCCTGCAAGACATCACCAAACAGATCCGCAAGGCCGTGGAGGACAACGCACGCAAGCTCAAGGTGAATCTCAAGGATTCCAACATGAAGGTCGAGCGCGACGACATCATGGCCGGCCTCGTGGCCGTGGTGACCGTACGTATCGCCGAACCCCAGTTCCAGGGGCAGACCAAGGATGTGCTGGGTACCGCGCAGGTCAAACCGATCGTCACCCGCATGACCGACAGGCAGTTCGGCGAGATGATCACCGGTTCCAAGCGTGGCTACAAGGAGCAATCCGGCCGCGTACTTGAAAAGATCGTCGGTGAGATGCACGCCCGCATTCAGGCGCGTAAGACCAAAGAGGTCACCCGCCGTAAGAATGCGCTCGAATCCGCTTCCATGCCGCCGAAACTGTCTGATTGCCAACCGGGCAACGATGATGTGGCGGAACTGTTCATCGTCGAGGGCGATTCCGCATTGGGTACCGCCAAGGCCGCACGAAACTCCGGTTTCCAGGCGTTGTTGCCGATTCGAGGCAAGATTCTCAACGTGCAGAAGGCCTCACTGGCGCAAATGCTGTCGAACAAGGAATGCGCAGCCATCATTCAGGTGGTCGGCGCGGGTTCCGGGGCCAGTTTCGATATCGAGCAGGCACGATACAACAAAATCATCATGATGACTGATGCCGATGTCGATGGCGCGCATATCCGCATTCTGCTGCTCACGCTGTTCTACCGCTACATGCGTCCACTCATCGAGCACGGTCACGTGTATGCCGCCGTTCCGCCATTGCATCGCATCGCCCTGACCGGCGCGCATAAGGGCGAGTACATCTATACCTATTCCGATGACGAGCTGGCCGGCAAACTTTCCGAGCTCGAGCGCAAACATATCGCCTATAACGATGACATTCAGCGCTACAAGGGCTTGGGTGAGATGGATGCCGACCAGCTCGCCGACACCACCATGGATCCGCGTACGCGCATGCTGCGCCGTATCCGCATGGAGGACGCCGAACAGGCCAACGAGATCTTCAGTCTGCTCATGGGCGATGACGTGCCGCCGCGCAAGGCGTTCATCGTCGAGAACGCCGATGATTTCGACCGTTCCAAGATCGATACCTGATCGTCGTCCGGTCCGGTTCCGCCGCATCGGGCATGCCGGTGGACACTGAAATTTTCCCGAACGATAATGCAAGCCACTGGTTACCGATCGGTAGATAGATGTGTCTAGAATACTAGTCGAGAAAACGTTGTCGTAACCGTATGCCGCCAAAGGAGACGAGATTGGTCAATCTCCTACTTGCCGTAATCTACGTGGCCTTCATCAGCCTTGGTCTACCCGATGCCGTACTTGGTGCCGCATGGCCCACCATGAGTACCGATCTGGGCGCTCCCGTATCATGGGCGGGCGGCATTTCCATGGTCATTTCGGCAGGTACCATCGTCTCCGCATTGATGTCGGATCGTATGACCCTGCGATTCGGCGCCGGCAAGGTCACCGCCATATCGGTGGCATTGACCGCACTGGCCCTGTTCGGATTCTCCATGGCCCCGAGCTATTGGGTGCTGATCCTGTTCGCCGTTCCATATGGCCTCGGTGCCGGCGGCGTGGATGCGGCCCTCAACAATTATGTGGCCATCCATTACGAAAGCCACCACATGAGCTGGTTGCACGCCATGTGGGGTATTGGTGCGCTGACGGGCCCATACATCATGGGATATGCGTTGAATGCGGGACAAGGCTGGTCATGGGGGTATCGTTACATCTCCATCCTGCAGATCGTCTTGACGGCCATATTGATTTTCAGCCTGCCGTTATGGAAACAACGGGTTCCGCAACCGCAAAGCATTGAGACGGAACCTTCGGCAGACATCACTGAGCAATCCGCCGCCGAAGGGCTTGCCCAGGAGCCATCTCGCGAACCACTTGGCATTCGAGGGGTGCTTGCCATCCGCGGCGCACGCGAGATTCTCATCATGTTCTTCTGCTATTGCGCACTGGAACAGACCGCCATGCTATGGGCCAGCAGCTACATGGCACTCGGCAAGGGCATCGACAAGACCACGGCGGCCATGTGGGCCAGTCTGTTCTGCATCGGCATCACCGTTGGTCGTTTGCTGAGCGGTTTCGTCACCATGAAATTCAACGATCCGACCATGATTCGCATGGGGCAGGTCCTTGTGTTGCTTGGCGTTGTGGTCATGTTGCTACCGTTGCCGCAGCATCTTGGCACCATTGTCGGTCTGATGGTCGTCGGACTCGGCTGCGCGCCGATTTATCCGTGCGTCATCCACTCCACGCCGACGTATTTCGGCGAAGACAAGTCGCAGGCCATCGTCGGCATGCAGATGGCCTGCGCCTATGTCGGGTCGATGTGCATGCCGCCGGTGTTCGGCCTGATCGCACAGCATGTCACCATCACCTTGTTCCCGTGGTATCTGGTCGTTTTCCTTGTGCTCATGATCGTCATGCATGAATCCCTGCGCAGGAAGTGCGGCGGTCAACGAATCGGCTGAATCGATGCGACTGTACCAAAGCCGTGGAATGCGTTGTAGGTTTCGCATATCCAGTAGGGATTGCTGAAGCCAAGCGCCACATACCAGACGATGAACAGCGCGACGAGCGTTGCGATCAACGGAAGGCGCTGCACTTTCAGTCGGACCAGGCACAGCAGGATCGCGACTGCCAGTAGTGCGATGAACGTCATCGAGACATAGCGCAGCCATGTCAACCCGTATGCGTCAATATACAGGCCGAGGCGCAACGCCGCAGAAACGAGCATGATGGCGGTCTCCGTCATCAACGCGATCAGCGAGACCGTCAGTGAGCGTGTGCACGGCGTGAAGGTGAGCGCAACTGCGAAGATGGTCAGATTGATCGCCGTGACCGTCAGCAGCTGGAAGAAGCCGCTGCGCGCGTAGTCGCTGTAGGTCAGTCCGTCAGGCAATGCGATAGAGCCGTTCATGAACAATCCCGCGAACAGAAAGCGGAATTGCACCACGCAGAACAACGCGTATACGAGTAGTGTCATCAACAATACCACGATGGTCGTTGTCGTGCCCAATGTGATGCGGCGTTCCGGGAGTGGCGATGCGGGCTTGCCATCAAGTCCGATGAGCAGCGAGCACAGGAACGGCCATGGCAGAAGAACGATGGTCGCATGAAGGATGAAATCCGTCGGGTCGATGTGCCCGAAAACGTTCGCCAGCTCATATCGGAACACAAGGTCGGCGTCCGCCAGCAGCGGGACGATCGCCAACAGCACGGGAATCGAAACAAGCAGGGCCATGCCGATTTCGCGGGCTTTCGAGCGCTTTCCCGATGCGGTGGCGAATCGGGCGAACAGGATTGCACATGGCTCGAAGAAACCTTTCAGCTTCACGAATGGCTGTATGAACCAGCCGGTGATCCAGCTCCACGCGACTTGGAACGGGTGCCGCACGTCATATTGGCCGTTGACCAGTTGGCAATGCAGCATCAGCAGGGCGGGCTGGGCCAATGCCGTGGTCAATGCATATTCCAGATTGTTCGAGTATGACCATACGGACGAGAACAGCGCTTCCCATATGCCGATGGCGATGATGCTTCCTGAGACCAGCCAGACGAGCGGACGCTTGCGGGCGGTCCGCCAGTGCAGCGCGGTGAGCGCCGTGGTGCATATCACCCAGAACAGCGGCACCGCGTAGCCGGACAGCCATGTTGGGGTGATGTCGCAGACCAGCCGGTCGAAGACGAATGTGATTGCCAGCGCCACGCAGATGGTGACAATGGTGCGTTGGGTGATCGGTCGGCTCGCCATCTCCCGCCGCCTGGTTGTGGGATCCACCTCCGGCTTGACGTTCTGCGGGCCGGATGCGGCAGGTAGGGGATTGGCCACCGGTTGTGCCTGGGATTGAAATGCCGTCATGCGGAGCCTTTCGGTGATGGTACGTAGTGTGTATGGCGCCATCGTAAGCTATCGAAAAACGATAGGAATATATCGATGGACTTACTTTCACAAGATTTGCATATCGAGTTTCGATAGATTATTATCGATATTCAAAAATAGGATGGGAGATCTGTCATGTCGGATCGTTTGGTATGCCGTTGCGGGGTGATTGGTGCGTTGCGTGTGCTGATCATACTGTTCGCCGTGTGTTGTTTGGGATTGCAGATAGGTCTGTTCGTGGTTGCGTGCGGCGTCGCGGCCGCGCACCCCCATGCCGATGCGTTGCATTGGCTGTACGTGATCGATGGTGCGCTGATGGTCGCCTGCTTCGAGATCGCGCTGATTCCGTTGTGGCGATTGTTGACCCTCGCCAGGCGGCGCGATGTGTTTTCCGGCGAGGCGGTGCATTGGACGAACGGTATTCTTGCGTGCGCCGGAGCCGAGGCCGTATTGGTGGTCCTGCTGATGCTGTCTCAGATCTGGATGTCGCCTTCGATGTTGTTGGCCGATGTATTGGGCGTCGAACGGGATCTGGTGCGATTCGCCATATTGGGCGCAGGTCTGGTTTCCTTGCTGCTGATTGCCGCGTTCGAGCTGCTGATGCTGGTAATGCGCTCATTGCTGATGCAGGCCATCGAACAGCGTGATGAGTTGGCGGCGGTGATTTGATATGGCGATTCGTGTGAACCTCGATGTGATGCTTGCCAGACGCAAGATGAGCGTCAACGAGTTGGCCGAGGCGATAGGCATCACGCCGGTCAACGTTTCGGTGTTGAAGAACGGACGGGCCAAGGCGATTCGATTCTCCACGCTTGACGCCATCTGCCAGACGCTGGGTTGTCAGCCCGGCGATGTGCTTGAGTGGGTCGACGACGATAAGGGCTGACGTCTGTGACTGATGTCATAATCGAACGTATGTACGAATGTCTGAACCTGTTTTCGGAGCCTACCAAGGCGTGGTTCGAGCATGCGTTCAAATGCCCGACTGACACGCAAAGGCAGGCATGGCCGGCCATTCGCTCCGGTGGGAACGTGCTGGTGACTGCGCCCACCGGCTCCGGTAAGACCCTGTGCGCGTTCCTTTCGGCAATTGACGGGCTGATGGGGGAGTCTGCCGCAGGTACCGTCGGTGATGGTGGAAACACGTCGGGAAAGCCCAAGCGCGGCGTCAGGGTGTTGTACATCTCGCCTTTGAAGGCCTTGGGCGTCGATGTGGCGAAGAATCTTGAAACGCCGTTGTGCGGCATAGCCGATCAGTGCAAGGCCTCGGGATTGCCCGCGCCGAAAGTCCGGGTCTGCATACGCAGCGGCGACACCGCACCGAAGGAGCGGCGCGCCATCGTCAACCATCCGCCGGATATTCTCGTCACCACTCCGGAATCGTTGTTCCTGATGCTCACATCCAAGGCCCGGCGCATCCTTTCGACCGTGGAGACGGTGATCGTCGATGAGGTGCATGCCGTCGCAGGCTCCAAACGTGGCGCGCACCTTGCCTTGAGTCTGGAACGGTTGGATGGCCTCGTCGGTCATCCGGTGCAACGTATCGGTCTGTCCGCAACCGTGAATCCACCCGAGGAGGCCGCGCGATTCCTTGGTGGCGCGCAAGCGGTGCGGATCATCAATTCCGGAACGCGCCCCGCAATGGATTTGAAGGTCGTGGAACCTCTAGAGTATGTGCATGGTCCCAAATCCTCCGAAGCCAGGCGTCGGGCTGGCGGTGTGGATTCTCCGAATCCCCGTACTCCGCGTATTTCCGGAGTGACTCCGGCCATGGAATCGCTTGCCGAACGCAAGGGCATCATTCGAAAAGCGACGACCGGGAGTCCCGCTTCGCCAGGACTGGTAGGCGGTTCGGTATGGCCGGCCATAGAACGCAGCGTTCTCGACGAAATACTGAAGCATCGCACCACACTCGTATTCGTCAACTCCCGAGGGCTGGCGGAAAAGCTCACCGCATGCCTCAACGACATGCATGCCGGCATGTGCCGTTCCGAGCCTCACGACGTTGGTTCACCGGAAGGACGTGAAGGATTCGCCGGGCACTACGATTCCGTGATTGGATCGACCACCATGCTGGTCGGGTCCCATGCAGATGGTGATGCGATCGCCATGGCCCATCATGGATCCGTGTCGAAAGACAGGCGCAAGCAAATCGAGGAGCGGCTCAAACGAGGCCAACTGCGATGCGTGGTGGCCACTTCCAGCCTTGAACTCGGCATTGACATGGGGTCGGTGGACCTAGTGATTCAGATCGCACCGCCGTTGTCGATCTCTTCGGGATTGCAGCGGGTAGGACGCGCCGATCATCAAGTCGGGGGAGTGTCGCATGCGTTGTTCTACCCGATCACGCGCGAACAGATCATCGGTACGGCCGCCTGTATCGAAAGTATGCGGGCAGGTGATATCGAACCGTTGACGATTCCGATCAATCCGTTGGATGTCCTTGCCCAACAGACCGTGGCCGCGGCGGCCATGGACGATCTTGATCCTGACGAGTGGTATGGGCGGGTGCGCAAGGCGGCCTCCTTCACGGATCTGGATCGGTCGATCTTCGATGCGGTGATGGGCATGATGACCGGTGCCTATGATAGCGAGGACTTTTCCGTATTCCGCCCACCACTGCAGTGCAACGAGGAATCCGGACTCATCTCCGCACGTCCCGGGGCGCAACGCCTGGCCGTGACCAGTGGCGGAACCATCCCCGACCGAGGCATGTACACCGTGGTGCTTCCCGAAACGGACTGCGGTCCCGGCCCGCGGAGGGTAGGCGAGCTTGACGAAGAGATGGTCTATGAGTCACGCGAAGGCGACGTGATCACCTTGGGTACCTCCACATGGCAGATTCAGGAGATCACGCGTGATCGTGTGGTGGTGGTTCCTGCTCCCGGGCGTACCGCGCGGCTACCGTTCTGGCATGGCGAAGGTGATGGGCGGGACTATGGCTTCGGTCTCGCCCAAGGCCGGTTCCTCCGTGAGATCTCCCAAGGACTACGCGCGCGGACGGCTGAAAACTTCAGGCATGCGAACGTTGACGGTGTCGATGTCGAATCACGCTTCGATGCGAGGATCATCGCGCGACTGCGCCGTGACGGACTCGATGACAACGCCATCGGAAATCTGGCCGACCTGCTCGAAGAGCAACGTGCCATCACCGGCATAATCCCGAATGACCGTGAACTGGTCATCGAACGTTGCAGGGACGAAGAGGGCGACTGGCGCATTATCATCCATTCGCCATACGGAAGACGCGTACACGAGCCGTGGGCCATGGCCATCACCACGCGCATCAGGCAGCGATATGGGTTCGATGGGCAGGTGTATGCGGCCGATGACGGCATCATCATCCGCCTGCCGGATGTCGATGGTGCCCTGCCGATCCGTGAACTGGTGTTGTTCGATCTCGACGATCTACACCGCATCATCGAAGCGCAAGTCGGCGAAAGCGTGCTGTATTCGGCACGATTCCGTGAATGCGCGGCGCGCTCGCTGTTCCTGCCACGCACTGATCCCGGCAGGCGCGTGCCGCTTTGGCAGCAACGACTGCGTGCCGCCCAACTGCTTAACGCGGCCCGTGCACGTCAGAACTTCCCGCTACTGCTGGAGACCGCGCGCGAATGCCTGCAGGATGTGTACGACCTGCCGGCGTTGCGGCGAATCATGACCGGACTGAACTCCGCAACGATCGCACTGAGCGATGTGACCACTGAAACGCCGTCGCCATTCGCGGAAAGCATGCTTTTCGGATTCGTGGGTGCGGTCATGTACCAATACGACGTGCCGCAGGCCGAGCGCAGCACGCGATTGCTGTCCATGGATCCAGAGGTACTGGAACGTCTGCTTGGCGGCACCGACATGTCCACCGTACTGGATGCCGACGTAATCAGACAGGTTGCGCACGAGTTAGCCGAAAAGACCTTCTGGAACGATCTGGATAAAGGCGACGTTACCGGTCGAGTGACCCGCTATGCCAAAACGCATGGTCCATTTGTCGCGGACCGGATGATTGCCGATCTGGACATCGATGCCGTTCAGGCTGTGCGCGCCCTCGATATGCTTCATGCCAAGGGGGATCTGCTTACAGGCCACTTCGCTGATGCCGAGGCATTGGCTGATGCCGCATTGACGGATTCCGACTCCGCTGATGTTCGTTCGCTGATTGCGCACTCTTCGTCTCCTCGCGCGGGGACCATTGGCGAAACCGATTATGGAACGTCGTCGCAGCAGTGGCTGCATAGGGACGTCTTTCGCCGTATCCGCTCTAGGTCCCTTGCCAAGGCGCGTAACGCCATCAAACCGGTCAGCCCGCAGACCTACCAGGCTTTCCTGCTTGACCGTCAGGGAGTCGGTCCGGTCGGCGGTGAACGCTATGAGGGCATTGACGGTCTGATGCGTGTCATCGAACAGCTCGAAGGTGTGTCTTTGGCCGCCCAGATCTGGGAGTCCTCCGTGTTTTCGACGAGAGTGCGCGGATATCATCCTTCCATGCTTGATGAGCTGATAGCCTCCGGCGACGTGATCTGGGTTGGCGAAGGGGGCGGCGACACGGCCGCCAAGGAGGTCGGAAACATCGCATTCTATCCGGCCGATTCGCCGCTGGTCTCCGAAACGGTCGCATCGGATACAGCCGAAGACGATGAGGCCCTGACCGTACCGCAGGCCATCATCACGGCATTGCAGGATGGTGGCGCCTTCCATGCGTCACAGTTGTCGGCGACCGCCAAATCGGTGTGGGAGCGGCATGCCGAGGCGCAAGTGGACGAAACCACGGGCGAAATCATCGTTCCCGCATGGGGCGAAAGCCAATTCGAGGAAGCGCTTTGGTCACTCGTATGGCAGGGCAGGGTGACCAACAGCTCTTTTGCTCCCGTACGGGCACTGATGCAAGGTTCCGGAATCGCACGTGCGCCAAGGGCCACCTTACGCAGGCGAGTACGCATGCATACTGCGGTGCCGATGACACTGGGCGGATTGTGGTCCGCGGTCGTCGCGCCAAGGCCGATCGAAAACGGAACGGCGACATCGAACGGTGGCATGGAGGAACGTGAAATAGCGCGGATCGAATCATTGCTGGATCGATACGGCGTCATCGCGGCCCCACTCATCGATAAAGACCGAATTGCCGGCGGATTTTCAAGGCTGTATCCCGTTCTGAAACGTATGGAAGAGCACGGCATGCTGGTGCGGGGCCTGTTCGTAGATGGCTTCGGTGCGGCGCAATTCGCCGGTCACGATACCGTGGACGCGTTGCGCAGTGAAAACCAGTGGCATAGCCAATCCTGTGTGGCGCTTGAGGTGACCGATCCCGCGAGCCTTACGGGCGCGGCAATCGCATGGCCTGAACTTGAGCCGACGAAAACCGAGAAGGCTGATGGCTCGCGTGGTGCGAAGCCGGCACGCAGAACGGGGTCGATCGTCGTATTCAAGGAAGGTGAGCCTGTGCTGTTCGCCGTGCCGAAAAGCCATAGGATCATGGCGTTTACCGATGCCGAAGGCACCTTGCGCCAGGCCTGTTCGGAACTCGTCTACGCGCTGCAGCGTCAGTCCGGCGGTAGCATCAGCTTCAACGAGATGAACGGCATATCGCTAAAACAACGCAACAAATACATGCGGCTGCTCCATGCCGCAGGCTTCACGGAAAGCCCGCAAGGCATGAAACTCTATCGCTGACGATCAACCGGCAACGGCGATGGGGGCGGCCATATCCGTACCGGAGCCGTCGCGACGCATGTCGGGTTTGGGCAACTCCACACCGGAGCCACCCTCTGTGGAGGCATGAATCGGATATGCGCCCACGAAAGCGAAGATCAGCGTATTCTGACCTTTCAGGAACCGTTGCGAACGTACGCCACCAGTGCCTCGGCCCTTGGTCGGGTACATCTCCAACGGCGTGACCTTCGCCGCGCCGTTCTCCGTACCCGGCAACGCCTCGGAATCACCAGCGACGGTCAGCACCACGGCGCCGGAAGCGGAGAACAGACCATTCTCGCCTTCGTCATACGTCCAAGCGACCTTTTCGGCCGGAACCACGGCGAATGCGGCGACCGAGCAGCCGGTGGCCAAACGAATGCCCGCCATGCCACCGGCGGTACGGCCCTGTGGTCGCACGTTCTTCGCCTCGAATGTCAGCAGCGAGGAATCCGTGGATACGAACACCAGACGATCCCCATCCCGCGCTTCGGCCGCGGCCAGAACCTCATCACCGTCCTTCAGGTCGATGACGCTCCAGGAATCCATGGTGGTTGGTGACTCGCGATTCCAGCGTTTGACCACACCGTTGCGCGTACCCAGCGCCAGCGGAGCAGGTTCGGCGCCATCGCCATCCTTGCCGGCATCGTCCACGGAGGGCATTGCGATGGCGGCGATTACACGTTCGCCGCGAATCGGATCGGTGTTTTCCGTCATGTCTAGCAATTCCTCGGCTTTCACGCCGCCGGAAACGTTCAACGGGCCGTCCGGGGCGACGGCCGGCAACTCGACCACATGCGCCAACACCAGGCGACCTGCGGAAGTGATCAGCCCGTATGAGGAGCGTGTGGTCGTGCGGAAGATCGAAACGATCTGGTCATCCTTGGTTCGCGCATCCGAGCCGGAACGGTTTTCCCAACGTTCCACGGCATCCTCATGGGTGCGAGCGATCAGACCGGTGGCGCTCAGCATCACTGCACAGGGTTCGTCATCGATCTGCAAGGCGGTCGCGGTCGCATTATCCTCGCCGGCTTTTTTCGCGGCTTTCGCGGCGGCGGCCACGTCGGCGGCTGCCGAAGACACGGTCGCGGCGGTGCGGGCGGCAGCCAGCGCGGTGGCGGAAACACCATCATCGCCATGCGCGGTCACCGGTACCAGACCGCCGTCGGCATCCTCGTCCAACAGCACGGTACGTCGTGGTGTGCCATATGCGGCGACGGCCTCGTCCATCTCATCGATCACCACACCGTCCAAGGCTTCGTTGGAGGCGAGGATGCGCTCCAGCTCTTCGATGCGTTGCTTCAGATCGTCGCGTTCGGCCTCAAGTTCGATACGGCTCATCTTCGTCAGGCGGCGCAGACGCAAGTCGAGAATGTACTGCGCCTGAATGTCGTCCAAATCGAATACGGCAATCAGTCTGGTTTTTGCGGCCTCGGCGTCATCGGAGGACCGAATCACCTGAATGACCTCGTCGATATCGACCATGGCCAACAGCAGGCCTTCGACCAGATGCAGGCGCTCCAACGCCTTCCGTCTGCGGAATTCGCTACGGCGGCGAATCACCACACGACGATGATCCACCCACACCTTGAGCATTTCCTTCAATCCCATGGTGTGCGGACGACCGTTGACCAGAGCTACATTGTTGATGGTGAAATTGTCTTGCAGGGGCGTGTGCCTGAACAGCTGTGCCAACACGGCATTTGGATCGAAACCGGTCTTGATCTCGATGACCAACCGTGTGCCGTTATGTCGATCCGTCAGGTCGATCGCACCGGAAATGCCCTCCAGCTTGCGATTCTTCACACCTTCGGAAATACGCTCCAACACACGTTCCGGTCCCACCATGAACGGCAGTTCCGTCACGACAATGGCCTTCTTGCGTGCCGTCACGTTTTCGATATGCGTCACCGAACGGGTGGTCAGTGCGCCACGGCCGCTCTCATATGCCTCGCGAATGCCGCTCCGCCCCACGATTACGCCGCCGCTTGGCCAATCCGGACCTGGCACATACCTCATCAGATCCTCCAACGTGGCATCGGGGTGACGCATCAGATGCTTGGCCGCCGCCACGACTTCGCCGAGATTATGCGTGGCCATGTTCGTGGCCATGCCGACCGCGATGCCGGAACCGCCATTGACCAGCAGATTCGGAATGGCCGAGGGCAGAACGGTCGGCTCTTGAAGCTTGTTGTCATAGTTGGGGGTGAAATCGACGGTGTCCTCGGCGATGTCCGCGTTCATGCCGAGTGCGGCCTGTGCCATACGCGCTTCGGTGTAGCGGGATGCCGCCGGCCCGTCATCAAGGGAACCGAAATTGCCGTGGCCATCCACCAAGGGCAGACGCATCGCGAACGGTTGGGCGAGACGCACCATGGCCTCGTAGATTGCGGAATCACCATGCGGATGGAGCTTGCCCATCACCTCGCCGACCACACGTGCCGATTTCATATATGGGCGGTCGGGAGAGAGATTCATCTGGCCCATCTGGTAGATGATGCGGCGTTGCACGGGCTTGAGACCGTCCCTGGCGTCAGGCAGTGCACGCGCATAGATCACTGAGTATGCATACTCGAGGAACGACTTGCTCATTTCCTCGTTCAGAGGCGTCTCGACGATGTGCTCCTTGACCGTACGCGGGTCGAAAGCGGGTTGTGCCGGTTTGCGGTGCGATACCATGCAGTGATTCTCCCTCACAGTCGTCGGACGGTAATCAACCTGCCCATATTACCAGCCGGTAATGTCGAACTCCATGCATCGCAATGCATGCGGTCCTGCCGAAAGCGTGATGATTTCGCGTTCGGTGAACGTCCATACGATCCCGATATGCCGGCTTCTGACGCGACGCGGTGATTGAATGGAAGACATGAGTATTGAAGTGCCGCATATGCAGGAGCTGCTTTCCATGACCTCGCCCGCGCGATACGGCGACGGCAGGTCGGCGAAAATGGGCGAACGCGGGGGAGCGCTGCATCTTTCGGCGGTGCTGCCGGCGATTTCCGCAGCCCTTGGCCATCCAATCCCGACCGCGATTCATCGGGATCCGCTCTCCCTGCAGACCGTGTTGGGACTTCCCGATGCGCGATCGGCGGTCATCGTGCTGGTTGACGGTCTTGGCTACTGGAATCTCAATATGAGACTCGGCCATGCGCCATACCTGCGTTCGCTGATGAACGATTCCGTCAACCAACGCCCGATTGCTACCTGCATGCCAAGCACCACGGTGGCCGCCATGGCCTCGTTCGGTACCGGCACATGCCCCGGATTGACCGGCATGACCGGATATACGCAGCTGAATCCGAACAATGGCGAAATCTGCCAGCTGATATCGTTCAAAAACGCGATGGCCCCACTTGATCTGCAACGCCAGCCCACGGTATTCGAGCGTCTTGCCGAACAGGGTGTACGCGTCACCAGTTCCGGATTGCCTAAATTCGCGTTCTCGGCGTTGACGCAGTCTTCGTTGCGTGGTACCGACTACATCTCCAATACGGATCCGCGCACGAGGATCGCGGTTGCCGCAAGGGCCGCACGAAGGCCGGGATTGACCTATGTCTATCTGCGTGATACCGACAAGGTCGGCCATAACTATGGTTGGGATTCCGACAAGTGGATCGGGGCCTTCGAACGTGTGGACGGTCAGCTTGGGCTGCTCAGACGCAGCCTTCCCAAAGGGACGCTGATCGTTGTCGTCGCGGATCATGGCATGATCGCCGCTGATCCACAACAACGCATCGACATAGCCGGGGAGCCCCGGCTATCCCAAGGTGTGGCGAGTATCGGCGGCGAACCACGTTGCGTGATGCTCTATGCCGAACATGGCGAGAACCCTGAGGACATCGCCATGAGATGGCGTGATTTCCTAGAGGAGCGGGCGCAGGTGCGTACGCGTGCCGAGGCGATTGCACAAGGCGTGTACGGGCCGGTCGAACCGTATGTGGAACCGATGTTGGGTGATGTCATCGTGTCGGCCGCACAATCCGTGACCATCGTCGACTCACGGACGCAGGCCGAGAAGGCGACGCACCTGCCTAGCGTGCACGGATCGTTGACCATGCTGGAATCGGACATTCCCTGTCTGATTGACATGGCCTAGCAGCGTGCCGCAAGGTCAGTCGCCGAACAGAATCTCATCCCAGCTGGGCACTGCGGAACGTCCGGCACGACGTTTCGCCTTCGTGGCGCCTTGGCCATGTTCGTCAGGCGTCGAAGCCGTGTGGGACGATGTTTCGCCCTTCGTCTGCGGCGAGTCCTGTTCGGGCTGCGCCTGCATGTCGGATTCGCTCGGGGACTGCGGCATCGGCACGGCGCCGACTCCTTCGGGAATCGGCGGGGTCGTTGCGATCGTGCCCGAATCAATGGGGGACAACGGTACGGAGGGAGCGGCTGATTTCGGCCGGGCGGCTGGCATGGTCGGCTCAGGCGTGTTCCAGGCTGAGACGGTCTGTTCGATGCGGGCGGAGCGCGCGGAATTGCCAGGCAGATTCAACGATGCCAGAAAATCCTCATCCACCGTATGATCTTCGGCGCCTCCCGTTTTAGGCGTGTCCTGTTCGCCGATGAGTTTCTTGGCGGTTGCATTGAGGCAAGTCACGGCGTTGTCGTGCATGTTCCATGTCCATTCGGCACGGATGGTGCGACCGTTGGATGTGAATTGCGCGGTGATTTTCCATGGCTCCAGACCGCGTCGCGTAGCCTTCCAAGTCACGTCCTCCAAACGGACGCGGGCCGCCGCGAACGTGCGTTCGATGAGCTCGGAAAGCGTGCGTACGCGGCTCTCCTTCGGTGCCGGCACAGCGAGGAACTGCTCGATGGCATACTGCTTTTCCGTTTCGACCGCGGCCGAGAAACGCCGAACAAGAGCCTCGCTCAAAGCGTATCGTTCCGCGACTCGCGCGGGATCGGCACCGGCGCGAATCAGCGACTGAATCTGTGAGATCGGCAACGTTGTGGACGTATGCGGCTGGTGCTCCCGTTGTACTTCGGAACGAATCTGTTTCGCCTCCAAAATGGCTCTCTCAAGCGCATCATCGACCTTTACGGCGAATTTTCCGGCACCTGAAACAAAGACGAGTTCACCGGTTTCCCCCACATGATCGAACCGGGCTTCCTCGAACGGATTTTCAGGCATGAGCGCACCACTTTCCTTCTTCGGGCATCAGATATTTCCATTGTGCCGCACGTGTCGGATTTTACGAGTATTTCGAATCGTGTATCCTATGCGGGGTAAATGTCATGTATTCTATGGCGCATAGGCACCATAGATGACGAAAGGAATCGCGATGGCACAGGATTATGATTCCCCGCGTAACAAGGACGAGGACGAGGAGTCGCTCCAGGCTCTGGGCAAAAGCTCGCAGAATTCCTCCAACGATATGGACGATGACGAGAACGCCATTGCCGAGGACTATGAGTTGCCCGGCGCCGATCTGAGCAATGAAGACGCTTCGGTGACCGTCATTCCCATGCAGGGAGATGAATTCATCTGTTCTGAATGCTTCCTGGTGAAGCATCGCAGCCAGCTGGCCTACACCACCGAGGATGGGCAGCCCGTCTGTCAGGAGTGCGCTGCCTGATGGCATTCGACGAAGCATACAACGAGCCGGAAAACGTCGAGGTTCTGGTAAAGTCGCTGAATCCCGACCAACCTGCGGAACTGTATTATGCCCATGCCGGAGATGCCGGGGCGGACCTCAAAACGACGGAGGAGGTCACCTTGGAGCCGTTCCAGCGGGCGCTGGTGCCTACTGGCGTGGCCATTGCGCTACCGGCTGGCTACGTCGCCCTGGTGCACCCCCGTTCGGGGCTCGCCGTCAAGCGCGGCGTCACCGTGCTCAACGCCCCGGGCACGATTGATGCCGGCTACCGTGGTGAAATCAAGGTTCCGCTGATCAACCTCGATCCGGAACACACCGTGACATTCCAGCCGGGGGACCGCATCGCGCAATTGGTGATCCAGCGCTATGTCGAGGCGAGATTCGTGCCGGCGGCGTCGTTGCCGGGTTCGGATCGCGCCGAACGCGGCTTCGGCTCGACCGGCGTGGCCTCCTGAGGCTGTTCGCCACGCATGCATCCGACCGCACAACACGCGGTCGGATGCGTCGGTCATGCCGTGCGGCACGGGTAGGATAGGGAGCATTGCAAGAGGAGGTGGAAGATGGGCGACGATGAGAACGAGGTTCGTTCGGCCCACATGTTGGGTTGCGAGATCAGCACGAATCCTCTTGATCCACTTGAACCGATTCTGAAGATGTGCGAATACCACCATCCCGATGAGGATATGGGTATTCTGGCGCGCGCCTATCAGCGTGCCGTCAAGCAGCATTGCACGCAGCGGCGCAAGTCCGGCGAGCCTTACATCATCCACCCGCTGGCCGTCGCGCAGATTCTTGCCGATCTGGGCATGGGACCGATTGTCGTGGCGGCGGGTCTGTTGCACGATACGGTCGAAGATACCGACTACACGCTTGAGGAGTGCCGTGCCGAGTTCGGCGATACCGTGTCGGGCCTCGTTGATGGCGTGACCAAGCTTTCCAAAATGGAATACGGGGATTCCGCACAGGCCGAAACCATCCGCAAGATGGTGGTGGCCATGAGCCGGGACGTGCGTGTTCTGGTGGTCAAGCTTGCCGACCGCGTGCACAACGCTCGTACTTGGCGTTACGTCAAGCCATCCAATGCGCAGAAGAAGGCGCATGAAACGCTCGACGTGTATGCGCCGCTGGCGAACAGGCTCGGCATGAACGCCATCAAAACCGAACTGGAAGAGCTCAGCTTCAAGGTGCTCTACCCGAAGATCTATAACGAGATCGTGGTATTGGTGGCTCGCAGGGCCGGACAGCGTGACGTGTATCTGAAGCAGATCCTCGCCGAGATCAATGAGGATCTCGACGAGCAGCATATCAAGGCCTATGTGACCGGGCGTCCAAAGGACTACTTCTCCATCTACCAGAAAATGATCGTGCGCGGCCATGATTTCGCCAACATCTACGATCTGGTCGGTGTACGTATCATCGTCGACACCATTCAGGACTGTTATGCGGCGCTAGGTGCCGTGCATGCGCGTTGGAACCCCGTTCCGGGCCGTTTCAAGGATTACATCGCCATGCCGAAGCTCAATATGTACCAGAGCCTGCACACTACGGTGGTGGGCCCAGGCGGCAAGCCGGTGGAAATTCAGATTCGAACCTGGGATATGCACCGTCGCGCCGAATTCGGCATCGCGGCGCATTGGAAGTACAAGGAGAACGGTCAGGCGGGCCGTGCCCTGTCGTCACCGGATAAGTCCGACCGCAAGCGCGGTGAGAACCAGGAGCTTTCCGAGGCCGATAATCTCAAATGGATCCAGCAGCTTGCCGATTGGACGAGCGAGACTCCGGATTCCAACGAATTCCTCGGCTCCTTGAAGGAAGATCTGGGCTCCGCGGAAGTCTACGTGTTCACGCCGAAGGGCAAGATCGTGTCGTTGCCTGCCGAGGCCACTCCGATTGACTTCGCCTACGCCGTGCATACCGAAGTGGGCCACCGCACCATGGGCGCCCGTGTGAACGGACGCTTGGTGCCGTTGGACACCAAACTGGAGAATGGCGACACCGTCGAAGTGCTGACATCCAAATCCGATACCGCGGGGCCGTCCCGTGATTGGCTGAGTTTCACCAAAAGCCCGAAGGCCCGCAACAAGATTCGTCAATGGTTCAGCAAGGAACGACGTACCGAAGCCATCGAAGAAGGCCGTGACGAGCTGACACGAGCCATGCGCAAGCGCAATCTGCCGATTACCACGTTGCTGACTCCGGAAGCGTTGGTCGGCATCGCCGACGAACTCAATCTCGCCAACGCGGATGCCGTGTTCGCGGCCATCGGCGACGGTCAGATTTCCACGCAGAACGTGATTTCGCATCTGGTGAAGGATGCCGGCAGCGACGAGGTCAACGAAGAGGTGGAGCAGGAGGCGCTGCCTCTCAAACAGGTCGAGCGCAACAAGAAGAACACCACCAGTTCGCTGGGCATCTCCGTCAAGGGTGTGGGTGACATCTGGGTCAAACTGGCACGCTGTTGCATGCCGGTGCCGGGAGATAAGATCATCGGTTTCATCACGCGTAACCAGGGCGTGTCCGTGCATCGTGTGGATTGCCAGAACATGTTGGACTTGCAGAAGCGGCAGCCTGAACGTGTGGTCGACGTGCAGTGGACCAGTACCAAGGGCGTATTCATGGTCAAGATTCAGGTGGAGGCGCTCGATCGTCCGCACCTGTTGAGCGATGTGACGCGTGTGCTGTCCGATCATGGCGTGAACATCATCTCCGGCTCGATTTCCACCGGTACGGATCGTGTGGCGACCAGTCAGTTCAGCTTTGAGATGGCCGATCCGCAGCATCTCAACATCCTGCTTGCGGCAGTACGCAAGATCGAAGGCGTGTTCGACGTGTATCGCATCACCGGTGCCAAGGATTCCGCCGAACCCCGTTTGCGAAGGATATAGCGGTTCCCTCCTCTGGATGAGGAGTATGATGTGCGAAGCATGATGGGGAGAGACGGGAGAGCCGCACTCCTGCCGATCATCGAATCTGGATTTCTTCAGACCGACGATCGGAGTGTGGTCTAGGAAGGAGACTTCTCCAACCCTGTGTATTGCTGATGGTGTTACTTCACGACTTCAATCGAAGTAATTCCCACTGGTTCGAGCGGAGCGTCGGAACGGTCGGTCGCCACGGCGTCGAGCTTGTCGACGACGGCCTTGGACTCATCATCCGCGACTTCACCGAAGATGGTGTGGTGGCCGTTGAGCCACTCGGTCGGTACGGTGGTGATAAAGAACTGGGAGCCGTTGGTGCCGTGCACCTTGCCATCCATGCCGCGACGCAGGCCGGCGTTCGCCATGGCCAGCAGGTACGGACGGTCGAAGGTCAGTCCCGGCACGATTTCGTCATCGAAGTTGTAGCCCGGACCGCCGGTGCCGGTGCCCAGCGGGCAGCCGCCCTGGATCATGAAGTCCTTGATGATGCGATGGAAGGTCAGGCCGTCATAGAACGGTTCGTGGCTCGGCTGGCCGGTGAACGGGTCGGTCCATTCCTTCTCGCCGGTGGCCAGGCCAAGGAAGTTGGCTACGGTTTCAGGGGTCTTGTCGTCGAACAGGTCGATCTTGATGTCACCTTCGGTCGTGCGCATGATGATAGTAGTCATGGTTCCCGATTCTCCCATAGGTTCGGGACCATCAGGTTTCATTCATTGTGGATTCCCGATCGCGCACGTTTGGCCCGAAGGATGACGGATGTCTTGCGGCTCGCCGGAATCGTAAGTCATCTGGGGCATATGGGCTGAGCGCTGTCGCTTATGGGCATCGGAATGGCCGGCTGTGCGTGAAAAGAGGGCTGGCTTCCTCATGCTGTGCGTGCACGATTTCGATTTGCGGGGGATGCTTTCGAATCGTGCGCATGATTGTAATCGTATACGGGCAAGGCGCACGATTCGTTCATATTGACAATGCGATAGTGACGGTAGTCGTGACGAACGTGATGCCGTTACAAAATCGCGAAGTGATGCAAGGCGTTGGCTATTCCCGCATCATCCACACTGTCGGTGATGTAGTCGGCCGCTCGTTTCGGCTCTTCGGTGGCATTGCCCATGGCCACGCCGATTCCCGCGTACTCCAGCATGTCTACATCGTTGCCGCCGTCACCGAAGGCAATCGCATTGCCGCGGTGCCATCCGTAGTGTTCGAGCATGACCTGCATGCCCTTCGCCTTGCCGCCATCGGCGGGAATCAGGTCGGTGAAATCCGGATGCCAGCGCACTCCCCGCACGTTGTCGCAGATTCCGGTGATTTCAGCCTCGACGGCTCTATCGACGTAAGGACTGATCTGGAAAGTGGGATGATCCGTTATTCGGGTATGCGGATCACAGATATCGACCTTCGGCGCGGTTTTGCCCAGACTCTTCCATGTCTGCCGCATCGCCTCGTCGACGCGGTTGAAATACCCGTGATCGCTTTCCGCATAGTTGGCGATGACGTTCGTATGCTCGTCCAGCCATGCGGTGATTCTTTCCACGTCGACCTGATCGAGCGGGTGACGATAGGAGAGTCCGGTGTTGTCCATGCAATATTGGCCATTCAGTCCTACGATGCCGTCGAAGGTAACGGGAATCGTGTTGAGTACCACGCCCATGTAGGACGGCGCCCGACCCGAACAGATGAAGATCTTCACGCCTTTGGCCTGCAGCGCTCGCAACGCGTCAACGGTGGATTGCGGTACCACATGCGTCACAAAACTGGTCAACGTGCCGTCGATGTCGAAAAACGCCGCCTTGATGTCGTAGGTGTCATGCATGGAAACAACCTTTCGTAAACATTCCGTCTGGCCCAGTCTAGAAAAGCATAGGTCGGGTAACACGCTACGCGATAGCATAATCGTGCACGCATATGCGTCGAAAATAATCTTCCACCCAACAGCGCCAATGTTGGCCTTGAATACAGGCTATAACGAACGCCGATAGGAAATCCTTGCATTTCCGCCTTTTCCGCTGAATTCATCCCGTATGGTAGAGGACGTCACGTGATGTGGAAGCCACGTCACGAGCAGGATTCCATAAGAGAGAGGGACAGACATGACATCTTCGATTCAACAACCGAACGGGGCTCCGGAAGAACCGGTGCGTGTCAATCACACCGTTCGCAACATCATCATCGCCGCAATCGTGGTCGTTCTGGTGGCGGTGGGTGGATTCTTCGGCCTGCGTGTGGTGAACGGCTCCAAGACGGCCGATGCCAAGGGCACCGAATCCAATCCGGTGAAGATCGGCGTGGTGGGGGCCACCGACCCGCAGTGGGTGGAATTCCAGAAAAAGGCCAAAGAAGCCGGACTGTATGTCAAGATCGTTGATTTCCAGGACTATACGTCCGAAAATCCTGCGGTGGATTCCGGTGAGCTTGACCTCAACGAATTCCAGCACCTTCTGTATCTGGCGAACTACAACGTGCAGAACAACAAGGATCTGCAGCCGATCGGCGGTGTGGCCATCTACCCGCTGGGCATCTACTCCACCAAATACAAGGATGTCAAGGACATTCCCGATGGCTCCACCGTGCCGATTCCCAACGATGAAACCAATCAGGCACGTGCCATCGGCGTGCTGAAGGCCGCAGGTCTGGTCACGTTGAAGGGTGATTGGACGCCGTTCTCCACTCCGCAGGACATCGATGAGGCGAAGTCGAAGGTGAAAGTCACTCCGCTGAAGGCCGAGCAGGTCGCCAATTCCCTGAAGGACCCGCAGGTCGCCGCCGGTGTGATCAACAACGATTACGTTTCCGATGCCGGTCTGAAAGCCTCCGATGCCATCTATCAGGATGATGCCGAATCCGAGGAGGCACGTCCGTACATCAACATCTTCGCCACCCGCAAGGCCGATGTGAACAATGAGGTCTACAAGAAGGTCGTCGAGATCTTCCAGACCCAAGACGTGCTTGACAAGCTACAGGAGAATTCCGGCGGTACCGCGGTGTTCGCCGACAAGTTCAGCGCCTCTGACCTGCAGAACTACCTGCAGAAGATCGAAAAGGAAGCCAAGGAAGTCAAGTGATTTCGTATGGGGAAGCTCCCTCGTGTCTCGAGGGGGCTTCCTCTCGTTATGATGAGATGCCGGTGGCACCTGAAACCGGTGCATACGCCGAGTCGTTCCCAACGAAAGTGACAGTATGACAGAACCCACTCCGATTATCGTCTTTGACCACGTGGTCAAGGAATTCAAACAGCGCGGCGGCAATGCCGCATCAGGCAGAGGCGCTACGGTCGCACGCGCGGTGGACGATGTAAGCCTGACCATCAACGAAGGCGACATCTTCGGCATCATCGGCTATTCCGGTGCCGGCAAGTCGACGCTGGTGCGATTGATCAATGCCTTGGAGAAGCCTACGTCGGGAACCGTCACCGTGCTTGACACCGAGGTATCCGCACTCAGCGAGGCCAAGTTGCGGCCGATTCGTCAGAAGATCGGCATGATCTTCCAACAGTTCAACCTGTTTTCCACCAAGACGGTGGCGCAGAACATCGCCTACCCGTTGCAGCTTGATCATTGGCGTAAGGATTATCAGGACAGACGAGTCTCGCAACTGCTTGAATTCGTCGGCCTCAGCGAGCATGCGAACAAGTATCCGTCGCAACTGTCCGGAGGCCAGAAACAGCGTGTCGGCATCGCCAGGGCCCTGGCCACCAATCCGAAGATTCTGCTTGCGGATGAGGCGACAAGTGCGTTGGATCCCGAAACCACCATGGAGGTGCTGTCCCTGCTCAGGCGTGTCAACGAAGAATTGGGCGTAACCATCGTGCTGATCACTCACCAGATGAATGTCGTGCAGCAGATCGCCAATCGTGTGGCGGTCATGAGCTCCGGCAAAGTGGTGGAGCGAGGCGACGTGTATGACGTGTTCGCGGCGCCGCGCCAGAAAGTCACCAAAAGGTTCATCTCCACTGCGGTCAGTGGCATTCCCGAGAAATCCCGGGTGGAACGTCTGCATGCGCAATGTCCGGGGCACATCGTCACCGTGCTGATCCGTCAGCATGATGTGACCGATACCGTGGACGGCTCGGTCATCGGCGCTTCCGGGCAGAACATCTCCCAGCTGATCGCCGAACACGGCATACACAGCAGTCTGCAGTACGGCGGCATCGACACGGTGCGCGGCGTCGCCATCGGCGCCATCACATACGAATTTTCGGGTGACGGCGTTGACGCGTTCCTTGCCGAACTTGCACGGAACAGCGACATCATCGATTTCGGCACGGCGGATGACCAAGTGCCGTATGAGCAGGCTTTGGCCACAGCGGGACAGGAGTGACGGATATGACGCAAGAAAGTATCGTTCTGGCAAGTCGCAGCGATTGGAGCGTGCTGAGGCCGCTGCTGTTCGAGTCGATCGGGCAGACCCTTGAGATGGTGCTGATCACACTGGTGGTCGGCGGATTCCTCGGGCTGATTCTCGGTGTGGTGTTGTATGGCACCAGGCCGGGCAATCTATTCGAAAACGCGGTACTCTACCGCATCCTGGATGTGATCGTGAATATCATTCGCCCGATTCCATTCATCATCTTCCTTGCGGCCATGCAGCCGCTGACCATCAAGGTGGTGGGCACGTCCATCGGCACAGTCGCGGCGATTTTCCCGATGATCATCATGTGTACGGTCGCTACGTCGCGTTTGGTCGAACAGAATCTCGTCCCAGTTGATCCAGGCGTCATCGAGGCGGCCCGTTCCATGGGTGCCTCGAAACCGACCATCGTACGTACCGTGCTGATTCCGGAAGCGTTGGCGCCGCTGATTCTCGCCTACGCATTCCTGTTCATCGGCGTTCTTGACATGTCTGCGATGGCGGGCTACATCGGCGGTGGCGGCTTGGGTAATTTCGCCATCGCCTATGGCTACCAGAAATTCGACCAAACCGTCACATGGACCGCGGTCATCATTATGATTGTGCTTGTGCAGGTTGTGCAGGGCATCGCCAATTCCATCGCCAGGCACCTGCTGAAGCGTTGACGCCGTCTGTCGCGCGGAAGAAGACAAGGAGTTCGCGGGAAAATGACCGAACACATCGAAATCACGCCGGAACTGATAGCAATCCGACACCATCTGCACGCCCACCCCGAGCGCAGTTTCAAGGAGTATGAGACCAGTGCCTACATTGAGAAGCTGCTCCGGGCACATGACATCGAAATCCTGAACAATCCTCTGGAATCAGGCGTCGTCGCCCTGATACGCGGCGTCGAACCCGGTCCGCGCATCGCCCTGCGCGCCGATATCGACGGTCTGCCGATTCAGGAGGATACCGGCCTGCCGTTCGCATCCGTGAACGACGGCGTGATGCATGGATGCGGGCACGACCTGCATATGTCGTATCTTCTTGGCGCCGCATTCTGGCTCGCCAAGCATCGCAAGCAGATCAAGGGTTCCGTCAAACTGCTGTTCCAGCCTTCCGAAGAGACGGGAACCGGTGCCCGTGCCATGATTGACGCCGGACTGCTGAGCGATGTCTCGGCGGCCATCGGCGCGCATAACAATCCGAACTATGCGCCGGGACAGGTGGCCATCGGCCCCGAACCGATGATGGCGGGCTGCGTGAAATTCCACGTGACCCTGCACGCCACCGGAACACACGCCGGCTACCCGCACAAGGGTACCGGCCCGATCGAGGCGCTCGCCACGATGATTCTGGCATTGCAGACCATCGTGAGCCGCAACGTCTCGCCATTCCACCCGCTCGTACTGTCGATCACCGAACTGCACGGCGGCCATGTGTGGAACGTGGTGCCTGATAAGGCCAGCTTCCAAGGTACCGTACGATACTTCCACAAGTCCGATGGCGAGATGGTCGGCCGTCGTTTCGCGGAACAGGTCAACGCCATCGCGGCAGGGTACGGTATCACCGCCGACATCGATTGGGATGATTTCCAGGATCCTCTTGTTTCCGACGAAGGACTGTCCAAGGCCGTTGCGGACGATGTGCGCGAATACGCTCAACTCGAGCCGATCCGTCCTTCGATGGCGGGGGAGGATTTCTGCGAATACGGCAAGGTCACGCTGCCGGTATTCGCCTTCATCGGATCCAACGGCGAAGCGGGATGCCCGGATTGGCACAGTCCGAACTTCGTGGGTCTCGACGAGTCGTTGCAGGCCGGTGTGGAATTCTATGCCAACGCGGCGCTTACCGTGTTGAACGAGCTCGCATGATGACGAGCTGGGCGAAATGGTGCGGACGAACGGCGCGCGTGTGGTTTTTCATGCCATATGCGCGCCGTTCGCGTGGACGATACGCACAGCGCAATAGACTAGGCAAGTATGACTGACATTCGTTTCGCCCTCGCTCAAATCGACACCTGCGTAGGAGACCTTGACGCCAACGCCGACAAGGTCATGCACTACGCGCATCTGGCCGCAGCGCAGCACGCCAAGGTGGTCGTGTTCCCGGAAATGACCCTGACCGGCTATCCGATCGAGGATCTGGCCCTCCGCGGCACCTTCCGCAAGGCCGCATGGGACAAAGCCAACTGGCTTGCCACCGAACTCGCCGCAGATGGGCTCGATGACCTGTTCGTGGTGGTCGGCACCGTGGGTACCGACCGTGAGAACTCCAAACCACGCAACCGACTCGTCGTGCTGCACGATGGCGTGGTCTGGGCCGGCTATGACAAACACTTCCTGCCCAACTACGGTGTATTCGACGAATTCCGCATCTTCAGCCCGGGCAACAAGTCCATGGTGCTCGACGTGGACGGTGCGCGTATCGGCGTGGCCATCTGCGAGGATATCTGGCAGGATGGCGGCCCGGTCGCCGAACTCGCCAAACAGGACATCGACCTGCTGCTGACCATGAACGGTTCGCCGTATGAGGAGGGCAAAACCGACACTCGCTTCGACTTGGCGGTGCGGCGTGCGGCCGAGGTAAACGCGCCGATGATCTACCTCAACCAGGTCGGAGGACAGGACGATCTCGTGTTCGATGGCGGCAGCTTCACCGTCGATGCCGACGGCACGTTGCTACAGCGCTCGCCTATGTTCATGGAGGACCTGGCGCTCTTCGACCTCGATACTACCGCCGAACGCCAGAGCGTTGGCGTCATCGCGGACAAACCCGATCCCGACGAAGAGGTGTACACTGCGTGCGTATTGGGATTGAAGGACTACATGGCCAAGAACCATTTCAAGGGTGTGTGCCTCGGTCTGTCCGGCGGCATCGACTCCGCGCTGGTGGCGGCCATGGCGGCCGACGCGGTCGGTGGCAACAACGTGTACGGCATTTCCATGCCGAGCATGTACTCATCCGATGGTTCCAAGGACGATGCGGCCGATCTGGCGAACAACATCGGCGCGCATTACGACATCCAGCCCATCGAACCGCTGTTCGTGGCCTATCAGAAGCAGCTTGATCTGGAAGGCGTGGCGGCTGAAAACCTGCAGGCCCGCATCCGTGGCGTGATCGTGATGGCCTATTCGAATTCCAAGGGTCTGCTTGCGGTGGCCACCGGGAACAAATCTGAACTCGCCTGCGGCTATTCCACGATCTACGGTGATGCGGTCGGCGGCTATGCCCCGATCAAGGATCTGCTCAAGACGCGCGTCTGGGAGATTTCCCGTTGGCGTAACAAGGCGGCCGCCGCAGGCATGGGTATCGGCGGGCTGCATGTCGTCGGTAATGAATCCGGTTCGGCTGGCGTTCCGTTGTCCGACGGCGTGATGATTCCCGTCAATTCGATCGAGAAGGCGCCGAGCGCCGAACTGCGCCCAGGTCAGAAGGATTCCGATTCGCTTCCTGAATATGCGTTGCTCGATCAGGTGCTCGCCATGTACATCGAGCATGCGCACGGTCGCGCCGACCTGCTGGCCGATGGTTTCGACGAAGCCACCGTCGACACGGTGATGCGCTTGGTGGACCGTGCCGAATGGAAGCGTCGCCAGTATCCGTTGGGGCCGAAGGTCACCGCACTCGCATTCGGACGCGATCGCCGGTTGCCAATCACCAACGCCTTCCGTGAGTAGACGGCAAAGCGAGTCAAGGAGTATGGATATGGAAAAGCAGTGGTACTTTAACACAGTGACCGAGCAGCCTGAGCTGGGCATGGTCTCTCCGGCCAGCCATCGCATGGGCCCGTACAAAACCCGTGAGGATGCGCTTGACGCATGGAAGATCGTGCAGGAGCGCAATCTCAAATGGGAAGAGCAGGACCGCGAATGGAAGCGCTGGTCGGAGGATTTGAAGGATTCCACTGACGACCGGCCCGATTCGGTCTGATCCGATTCGTCCAGTCCTGCCCCGTTCAGCGTAGACAACGGCTGTTGTGCCTACGCAGAAGAAATGCCAGCGCCAGAATGGTGTGATCGTTGAGATTGCGCGGATTGTAACCGGTGATGGCGGCGATGCGGTTCAGATGGTTCTGCATCGTGTTTTTGTGGAGGAACAGCTCCTTGGCGGCGGCGCTAATGCTGCCGTTATGCCGTGTGTAGGCATCGAACGTAATCTCGTATGCGTCGATCACGCCATCGTCCAGCCCACCGAACACCAATCGCGTTAGCGCCTGCGCCTGTTCCGGAGGAATTACGGGAACTATGAGCCCCAAGTCGAGGTCCTCGTATCGGGTGAAAGTCGAGAGACTCGTGTTTTCGTCATCGCAATGTTGAAGCTCCGTTGATGCGATCCGTGTACGGGGCGAGGCATTATCACGTTCATCGGATGCCGGCCGTGGCGAAGCATGGGCCGTGATGCCCCAGCGCAGCGCGGCCACGGCCTGATCGTAGCTACGCCGACAATCATGCATGGTGGATGCCCTGCCGCCGACACCACAGTGCGTGGCATGCCCGGTGAACGACGAAATCAGCGATTCCGTGGCTCGGATGGTGGATTCGGCGGTCTCGTCATCGGAACCGACGATAACTAGCAGACATTCCTGTGGGGTCAGCGTGGCCAATACGTCAGGACGGTCCTCGACCTGCCGATCCAATGCGGAGACGATTCGTTCCTGATACGTCAGCAGGTCGTGAGGGTCAACGCCGCGTATCGATGCGATCATGCACGGCAGATCAAGATCGATGCCCAACATGGCCGCGAGACGTTCGTTGTCCGCAACATTCCCGCTGCCGTAGGCCAATGCCGTGATCAGCGAATCACGCATGGTCCGTCGATTGAATCGGGCCAGCTGGTCGAGATGCTCGCGGATCAGTATCTCGGTCATTTTCTGCAATACGGTGCCGAAAGGTTCAACCTCATCGCGCTCGCCGGTAATGCCGATCACCGCCACCGGCTCGCCGTCGAACTGCACCGGCACGTTGATGCCGTTCCGGGCGCCGGCGAATCGATGCTCGTCATCCACGCACACGGTTTGCTTGCTGGCGATGGCCAGTCGCGCACCGTCATGCCCGGAACCGATGCGTGTGGGGTCGGTGCTGGCGATGATGATGCCGCTGGTATTGAAGAAGTTGATTTCGTGGCGCAGCGCATCCTTGAGATGCGTCACGATGTCGGTGGCGATATTCGGATCGATTTCCATACAAAAATAGTACACGTACCATTTCTTTCGGTAGAACAGGGGGAATGTTCCTGGGGTAAGGCACATGGTTTTGCATGGGTGCCCGACGGATAATGAATGCAGCGAAAAGATTTCGTATCCATCGTTACGAAAGGTGTCAAAGTGGACATTTCATTGCATTGGTGGGCGGCGCTACTTGGTTTGGCGCTCGCCATCGGTCTGATTCTGCGTAAGCTCAACACCACCTACGCGCTGATGCTCGGTGCCGTGGTCGGATGTGTCATCGGCGGTGCCACACTGTCACAGACCGTTGACATCGTAGTCTCTGGAACACAAAGCGTGATGGGCACGGTGGTGCGTGTACTTGCCGCGGGCGTGTTGGCCGGGGTGATGATGGAATCCGGTGCGGCCAATCGCATCGCCCAGACCATCGTGGTCACCTTCGGTGAGAAACTTGCGATTTTCGCGTTGGCGCTCGCCACGATGGTCATCTGTGCCGTGGGTGTGTTCATTCCCGTGGCGGTGCTGATCGTCGCGCCCATCGCCATTGAAGTCGGCTCGAAGATGCACGTGTCCAAATTGGCGCTGCTTGTGGCGCTCTCCGGTGGCGGCAAGGCCGGCAACATCATCTCCCCGAATCCTAACACCATCGCTGCGGCTTCCGGCTTCGACATCCAGCCTTCCGCAGTGATGGTCTCCAGCTTCATTCCGGCGTTGTTCGGCTTGGGCATGGCGGTGTTGCTGGCCACGCTGGTACAGCATCGTGGCCAGGTCGTTACCATGGACGATCTGAACGGCGGTGAGAACGCAAGCGCGAAGAGCGGTGGCAAGGCCTCTCGCGAATTGCCCTCCATCGGCAGGGCCATGGTCGCGCCCGCAATCGCCGTCGTGCTACTGCTCATCAATCCGCTGGGTTCGGTGCTGGGCATCAAGGCGCTCACCATGTTCCAGGTCGACGCGATGTACATTCTCCCGTTTGCGGCCATCGTGGGACTGCTGGCCATGGGGCAGGGGCGGCGCATCCTCGATTACACCAAAGCCGGCATTGCACGCATGATCGATGTGGTCATGATTCTGATCGGCGCTGGCGCTCTCGGTGGTCTTATCACCAGCTCCGACCTTCCCGACCAGATCGTGCGCTTGATTACCGCCGCCGGTGTGCCCGGCGCCCTGCTCGCACCGATCGCAGGCATCCTGATGGCCGCCGCCACCGCATCCACCTCTACCGGTGTGATTCTCGGCGCGAGCTCCTTCGGCGAGACGATTCTCGCCTTCGGCACTACGCCGGTGGCCGCCGCGGTCACCATGCAGGCCGGTGCCACGGTGATTGACGCGTTGCCGCACGGCAACTACTTCCACGTCTCCGCCAAATCAATGAACATGTCCATCGGCGAAAGACTGGGCGTGCTGCCCTTCGAAGCCTTGGTCGGCCTGACCATGACGGTTGTGGCCGTGGTACTGAACATCGTGTTCTAACGATTGTCCGATAACCTAATCATTCATATTCCTCCCCGAAAGGATTCCCATGAAAATCGTCATCGCCCCGGACTCATTCAAGGGCTCCCTTACCGCGCGAGAAGCGGCGCAATCCATCGAATCCGGCATTCTCAGGGTGCTGCCCGAAGCCGAATGCGTCAGCATCCCCATGGCGGATGGCGGCGAAGGCACCGTTCAATCGCTGGTGGATGCCACCGGCGGGCGCATCATGCGCGTATTGGTCACCGATCCTCTCGGTCATCCGACGAATGCGGAATACGGCATTCTCGGTGACGGCCGCACTGCGGTCATCGAAATGGCCGCGGCAAGCGGCATCCAATACATCGACGAGACCACGCGCAATCCGCTGATCGCCACCACCTACGGCACTGGTGAACTGATCAAGGACGCGCTGGAGCAGGGCGTAAGCGACATCATCGTGGGACTGGGAGGTTCGGCTACGAACGATGGCGGGGCGGGCATGGCACAGGCACTGGGCGTACGGCTGCTGGACGACAACGGCGCGCCATTGCCGTTTGGCGGTGCGGCGCTGGCCGAACTCTCTGAAGTGGATGTCTCCGGTCTTGATCCAAGGCTTGCCGACGTGCGCATCCGTCTGGCTTCGGACGTGACCAATCCGTTGACCGGCGTGCGCGGTGCATCGGCCGTGTTCGGCCCTCAGAAAGGTGCGACTCCCGACATGGTCGAGCGGTTGGACGACGCGCTGGCCCATTATGCTGCGGTGATCCGCAAGCAGCTGGGTCGCGAGGTGGAGACCGTGCCGGGTGCGGGTGCGGCCGGTGGCCTTGGCGCGGGATTCCTGGCCTTCACCGAAGCAAGCATGAGATCTGGCGTTGACCTGGTGATCGAGGCGACCGGATTGGCGGGGCTGGCCGCAGGGGCGGACTATTGCTTCACCGGCGAAGGAGGCATCGACTTTCAGACGCAATACGGCAAAACGCCGATGGGTGTGGCCCGAGCGGTCAAGCAGGCGTCGCCGTATTGCACGGTGGTGGCGCTGGCCGGCAGCATCGGGGAGGGTATCGATCAGTTGTATGACCTGGGCATCGACGCGATTTTCGGCATCATGCCAGGCGTCTCCACCATGCGCGACGCCGTCGACCATGCGGCGGACAACCTGGCCCGTACCGCCGAAAACGTGGCCCGTCTGCTGGCCCGCAATCTGTGATTTTCCAAGTAAGCGATGTTCATGGAACATGCAACGGGTCCTCTGGAGTGCGGATGGAGTGGATTTCATCCGTCCGACTTGCGGGAGGCATTGGAAACACTTGGCATTGAGCAACACCTTGGATATGTGAAATAAATCACTTTTATTCGGCTTGAATATCAGCCAGTTCTCAGGTGAGGACCGATAGAATTTTGAATTAGCGACGACGTAACGATGCGTCGCCAACCCTACACCCAGAAGGAGTGGAAATGGCAGCAGTTGATGCAACGGCGGTCTCCCAGGAGGAGCTTGAGGCCAAGGCCTGGGACGGCTTCACCGAGGGCAACTGGCAGAAGGACATCGATGTTCGTGACTTCATCCAGAAGAACTACACGCCGTATGAGGGTGACGAGTCCTTCCTGGCCGACGCCACCGACAAGACCAAGCATCTGTGGAAGTATCTTGACGATAACTATCTGGCCGTAGAGCGCAAGCAGCGTGTCTATGACGTGGATACCCATACCCCGGCAGGCATTGATTCTTTCCCGGCCGGATACATCGACTCCCCGGAAGTCGACAATGTGGTTGTCGGCGTGCAGACCGATGTGCCGTGCAAGCGCGCCATGATGCCGAACGGCGGCTGGCGTATGGTCGAGCAGGCCATTCGTGAGGCCGGCAAGGAGCCGGATCCGGAGATCAAGAAGATCTTTACCAAGTACCGCAAGACCCATAATGACGGTGTCTTCGGCGTGTACACCAAGCAGATCAAGGTCGCTCGTCACAACAAGATCCTCACCGGTCTGCCGGATGCCTACGGCCGTGGCCGTATCATCGGCGATTACCGCCGCGTGGCCCTGTATGGCGTGAACACCCTGATCAAGTTCAAGCAGCGCGACAAGGATTCCGTGCCGTATCGCAACGATTTCACCGAGCCGGAGATCGAGCACTGGATTCGCTTCCGTGAAGAGCACGACGAACAGATCAAGGCCCTGAAGCAGCTGATCAACCTCGGCAAGGAGTATGGCCTCGACCTGAGCCGCCCGGCACAGACCGCCCAGGAGGCCGTGCAGTGGACCTACATGGGTTACCTCGCCTCCGTCAAGAGCCAGGACGGCGCCGCAATGTCGTTCGGCCGCGTATCCACCTTCTTCGATGTATACTTCGAGCGCGATCTGAAGGCCGGCAAGATTACCGAGGTCGACGCTCAGGAGATCATCGACAACCTGGTCATGAAGCTGCGTATCGTGCGCTTCCTGCGTACCCAGGACTATGATGCGATCTTCTCCGGCGATCCGTACTGGGCGACCTGGTCCGATGCGGGCTTCGGCGACGACGGCCGCACCCTGGTCACCAAGACCTCGTTCCGTCTGCTCAACACCCTGACCCTTGAGCACCTTGGACCTGGCCCGGAGCCGAACATCACCATCTTCTGGGATCCGAAGCTGCCGGAAGCCTACAAGCGCTTCTGCGCCAAGATCTCCATCGACACCTCGGCAATCCAGTACGAGTCCGATAAGGAAATCCGCGGCCACTGGGGCGATGACGCCGCAATCGCATGCTGCGTCTCCCCGATGCGCGTAGGCAAGCAGATGCAGTTCTTCGCGGCTCGCGTGAACTCCGCCAAGGCCCTGCTGTACGCCATCAACGGCGGCCGCGACGAGATGACCGGCATGCAGGTCATCGACAAGGGCGTAATCGAACCGATCGCTCCGGAAGCCGACGGCACCCTGGACTACGAGAAGGTCAAGGCCAACTACGAGAAGGCTCTGGAATGGCTGTCCGAGACCTATGTGATGGCTCTGAACATCATCCATTACATGCACGATAAGTATGCATACGAGTCCATCGAGATGGCTCTGCACGACAAGGAGGTGTACCGCACCCTGGGTTGCGGCATGTCCGGCCTGTCGATCGCAGCCGACTCCCTGTCCGCCTGCAAGTATGCCAAGGTCTACCCGATCTACAACAAGGATGCCAAGACCACCCCGGGTCACGAGGACGAATACGTCGAAGGCGCCGATGACGATCTGATCGTCGGATACCGTACCGAAGGCGAGTTCCCGCTGTACGGCAACGACGATGACCGCGCCGACGACATCGCCAAGTGGGTCGTCTCCACCGTCATGGGCCAGGTCAAGCGCCTGCCGGTGTACCGTGGTGCCGTCCCGACCCAGTCCATCCTGACCATCACCTCCAACGTGGAGTACGGCAAGGCCACCGGCGCCTTCCCGTCCGGTCACAAGAAGGGCACCCCGTACGCTCCGGGCGCCAACCCGGAGAACGGCATGGATTCCCACGGCATGCTGCCGTCCATGTTCTCCGTCGGCAAGATCGACTACAACGACGCTCTTGACGGCATCTCGCTGACCAACACCATCACCCCTGATGGTCTGGGCCGCGACGAGGACGAACGTATCGGCAACCTCGTAGGCATCCTTGACGCCGGCAACGGCCACGGCCTGTACCACGCCAACATCAACGTGCTGCGCAAGGAGCAGCTCGAGGATGCCGTCGAGCACCCGGAGAAGTACCCGCACCTGACCGTGCGTGTCTCCGGCTACGCGGTGAACTTCGTCAAGCTCACCAAGGAGCAGCAGCTCGACGTGATCTCCCGTACGTTCCACCAGGGCGCCGTCGTCGACTAGGACGGATGAGCGCCGCGTGAAGCGGTAATACGGCAAGGGGCGGTGCTTGAAAGGCTTCGCCCCTTGCGTTTTGTTTCCCGGATAGGGGGACTTCGGAATAAATGAAAGGGACATTGATGTCTGAGATCGCACAGTTCCGCACCACCACCAGGCACATGCTCAAAGGCTCGAAAGCCTACGCCAGCCAGACGCTGATGGGAGGCCTGTCCGGCTTCGAATCGCCGATCGGCATGGATCGACGGGACCGCATCAATGCGCTGAAAAGCGGTGACATCGGTTTCGTGCATTCCTGGGACATCAACACGTCCGTCGACGGGCCAGGTACACGCATGACGGTGTTCATGAGTGGCTGTCCGTTGCGTTGCCAGTACTGCCAGAATCCCGACACCTGGAAGATGCGCGACGGCAAGCCCGTCTACCTGGAAGCGATGATCAAAAAGATCGACCGCTATGCCGACCTGTTCAAGGCCACCGGTGGCGGCATCACCTTCTCGGGAGGCGAGTCGATGATGCAACCGGCATTCGTGTCCCGCGTGTTCCGAGCGTCCAAGGAGATGGGCGTGCACACCTGCCTCGACACTTCCGGCTTCCTCAACAGAAACTATACGGACGAAATGATCGATGATATCGACCTGTGTCTGCTTGACGTGAAGTCCGGTGATGAGGAAACCTACCGTATCGTGACCGGGGGAGTGCTGCAGCCCACCATCGATTTCGGACAGCGTCTCGCCAAGGCGGGCAAGAAGATCTGGATACGGTTCGTGCTTGTGCCGGATCTCACCTCCGCGGAGGAGAACGTCGAGAACGTGGCGAAGATCTGCGAAACGTTCGGCGATGCGGTGGAGCATATCGATGTGCTTCCATTCCACCAGCTCGGCCGCCCGAAGTGGCATGAGCTGCGCATCCCGTACCCGTTGGAAGATCAGAAGGGTCCGTCGGCGGCCATGAAGCAGCGTGTCATGGACCAGTTCCGCTCCCATGGATTCGTCGTATATTAAGGTCTTGCCCGGGGTTTCGCCGGCGGAAGTCGTCGGCGAAACCGACTCGGAACGGTGGGGATTGCAAATCTTCACATTCGACGCGAAGTGAAATACCCCGAAATACCATGAATCGCATGATGTCTGCCTTAGCCTTGAATCATGGCGGACATTTATGCTTTCCCTTTGGGCACGCCCACTGCAGCGCGTGCCGACAACAGGGAAAACCATGCCGCCGACATGCCGATGAACAGACCTCTCGGCGTGCCCGATGTCGTGTGGAATGCCGTTCTTTCCGTGCGCAATATGCGGCGAGTGAACGGCGTGGCCTATCGTGAGATTCCGATACCTTGCGCCATGGCCGATTTTGGCGTCGGCGTGGCATTGGAGAGCAGCTCGTATCGCGACGAAAAATCCTATTTCCGCAATGATTGCGCCATGACCGGGAACCGTTGCGCGACAGCGGACGGCTGGATCATGGTGCTGTATTCGCACGATTGCCTTGACGATTGGCATTCCCATTGGCGTTGCGTCGCGTTTGCGTCTTTGCCATTGCCCGATGAGCAGGAGGATTGCCTCACGCCGTCGATGTATTGGGATTCCATGCTCGAACATCTGGACGAAGCCGGTGCGGAGAATGTTTCCGGCACCGTCACGGTTACCAGGAACACCACCTTCGGATCGATGAGCGGTGTGCCGTCCATGGGCTGCGAACTTCGTGTGTCTTGGACTCCATTAGACTATGCCGATGGGGGTCTTGATGCCGGCGCTCAGGTTGAATCATGGGCCTGGTTCCTCCGAACCATGACGTAATCCGAGGAAGGTGTTCCCGTTGATTGACGAGCCGAGGCTGCAGTCCGAGCCGCGTGAGGGCGTACCCGATGTGATTGATACGTTGCCGGCCTTCCGCGATTACTGCGATCTTCTGGCGGCCGGAACAGGCTCTTTGGCCGCCGACGCGGAACGTGCCTCCGGATACCGTTACGGGCATGAGGATTGGTTGGTGCAGTTCAAGCGTACCGGTGCAGGTATCGGCCTGCTCGATCCGCAGGCATTGGCGCAAGCGGGGGCCGACTGGAACGATTTCAATCGCGCCGTAGGCGACGCCACGTGGATTCTGCATGATTCCCTGCAGGACCTTCCAGGATTCGCGGACCTCGGCATGGAGCCGCATCATCTGTTCGACACGGAGATCGCGGCGCGTCTGCTTGGCATGCACCGTTTTGGCTTGGCGGCAGTTACCGAACATTTTCTGGGATTGACATTGGCGAAGGAACATTCCGCAGCCGACTGGTCGTACCGGCCGTTGCCACGCGACTGGCGCAATTACGCCGCCTTGGATGTGGAATTGCTGATCGAGCTCGAACAGCGTATGCGAACCGAATTGAAGAGGCAGGGCAAAAGGGATTGGGCCGAAGAGGAGTTCGCATACGCGCTGCACGAGGGGATGGGGCCGCGCAAGGAACATCCGGTACCGTGGCTGCGCATTTCCCGCATCACGGAAATCGCCAAGGACCGGCAGGCGCTTGCCGTGGCGAAGGCCCTATGGGAGAAACGCGACGAATTGGCCCGGCGTTTCGATATCGCTCCGGCTCTGCTGCTGTCCGATTTCTCAATCATTGAGGCGGCGAAACGTAAGCCTCACAATGCGGCGCAGTTCCGTGCCATCCGTTCCATCAACGAACGTGTGCGCATTCAGGCCGACGCCGCACAGGAGAAGATGTTCGAACGGTATGCCCCCATCCAGCGCAAGGTGAAGCCGAGTCTTTGGAAGTCGGTCATCCAGCAGGCGCTCGACATGCCGAGAAGCGAATGGCCGACCATGCCGAGCTCGCAACCGAACAACGACGAATCGCAGACGCACGCACCGCGATCGATACGGTATTGGAAAGATCGTTATCCGGAGCGATTGCGCACGCTGGAGAAGGCACGCAAAGTGGTGCAGCAGATCGCGGTCGATACGCGTACGCCTGCGGAGATTATCATCAAACCGCAGTACTTGCGCAATCTATGCTGGACGGACGAACCACAAAAGCGCGACGTTGCCGGATTCCTTAAGGAGCAGGGCGCGCGCGATTGGCAGGTGTCGCTTATCGCAGAGTCCGTAAGTCGCGCTATCATGTAGAGGTTGCCTAACGGCAGAACTGTTGAAGAACCGTATTTTTCAGGAGCGCAAGCGTGAAAATCAGCGTCAGGAATCTTGAGCCGACCAAGGTGAAGCTCACCGTCACCGTCGATCCGGAGGAGTTCAACCCGTATCTCGACGAGGCTCGCAAGGAAATCGCCAAGCAGGTCAACGTGCCTGGCTTCCGTAAGGGTCACGTGCCCGGCAAGATCATCGATCAGCGCATCGGCTTTGGTGCCGTCGCTGGCGAAGCCGTGAACAATGGCGTGCCGGAGCTGTATTCCAAGGCTCTCGAAACCAAGAAGATCCACCCGATGGCCCAGCCGGAGATCGACGTTCAGGAAGTTCCGGAATCCGCCAAGGATGAGACCAAGCTGAAGTTCGTGGCCACCGTCGAGCGTCGCCCGGACATCGAGCTGCCGGAAGTGGACGGCATGGAGATCGAGGTCGAGAAGGCCGAAATCACCGATGAAGACATCAACAACCGTCTGGAAGCCCTGCGTCAGCGCTTCGGCACCCTCGTGGGTGTGGATCGCCCGGCCGCCAAGGGTGACTATGCCAACATCGACCTGAACGCCGAAATCGACGGCGAATCCGTCGATTCCCAGGAGGGCGTGAGCTACGAGCTCGGCTCCGGCACCATGCTCGACGGTCTGGACGAGGCTCTCGAAGGCCTGTCCGCCGGCGAGGAGACCACCTTCGAAGGCACCCTCGAAGCAGGCGAGCACGAAGGCGAAAAGGCTCAGATCAAGGTCAAGGTCAACTCCGTCAAGACCGAGGAGCTCCCGGAACTCGACGACGACTTCGCATCCGAAGCCTCCGAGTTCGACACCCTTGACGAGCTGAAGGAAGACCTCAAGAAGGCCGCCTCCCAGGATGCCGAAGGCCGTCAGGCCACCGCCGCCCGCGATGCCTTCATCGCCAAGCTCGAAGAGGGCCTGGAGATTCCGGTGCCGAAGGGCGTCAAGGCCGAAATGGTCGAGCAGCAGCTCAAGAACGTGACCGCCGACCCGGACAAGGCCACCAAGGAGCAGAAGGCCGAAGCCGAAGAGACCGTCGAGAAGGAACTGCGTGACCAGATGGTGCTCGACGTGCTCGCTGAGAAGATGGACGTCAAGGTCTCCCAGGCCGACGTGTTCAACTTCCTCGCCTCCATCGCCCAGCAGTACGGTATGGATCCGAACGCTTTCATCCAGGCCATCATGCGTAATGGCCAGCTCGGCTCCGCCGTGCAGGAAGTCGGCCGTTCCAAGGGCCTGCTTGCCGGCATGCGCGCCGTGACCTTCAAGTCCGACGGTGAAACCCTCGACCTGAGCGCCTTCCTCGGCGAAGCAGCTGAGGACGAAGAGGCCGAAAGCGTCGAGGCCGCTTCCGCTGCTGCCGCCGTGGCCGACGAACTCGCCGCCGACAAGGATGCCGAGTGAGTCTGATTCACTGAATCAAGCATTGTGAAAGGCTGGAATCCGAATGGGTTCCAGCCTTTTTCCTATACTTACGTACGTGAATTCCAAAGGATATGCGGTCGTTGACTTCGAAACCACCGGACTGAATCCGGCACGCGGCGATAGGGCCATAGAAATAGGCCTGGTGCACGTGGCACCGGACGGCACGCTTGAAGACGAGCATGAGACGCTGATTCGCGTGCACCGTGACATTGGCGCGCAGTGGATTCACCACATCAGCGCCGTCGAACTCATTCATGCGCCGGAATTCGAAGGCATCGCGCGCGAACTACGTGACCTGCTTGCGGGGCGTGTATTCGTGGCACATAATGTGGCGTTCGACTCGAAATTCCTATTGTCGGAATATCGGCGGTTGGGTGCCGATATTCCTGTGAACTCGCATACCATGCTGTGCACCATGAAACTGTCGCGATCCTTGATCGGTGTCGGCAGTCTTGCCGATTGTTGCCGTGAATTCGGCATCGACAACGAGGACGCGCACAGTGCCTTGAGTGACGCGCACGCCACGGCGTTGCTGCTTGGCAGACTTATGGACGCCGATCCGGAATGGAGTGGCTGGCGACGCCGACTGGATGCCGCCGAAGAGGCAGGGGAGCACTGGCCGGAACTCACGTCCTTCGAACGACGGGAATGGCTGCCCCGCCGCAGTCACGTCGAAAACAATCTGCAATGCATGATCGGCGGCGCATCGGCAATCGGTGCCGACGATGCGACCGGTTTCAATCCACCGTTGCCGAAGGATTTTCGTCTGCACGTGGGCGACAAAATCGTGCTCACCGGATCGATGCGTCAGCGGCGATCCGACTGGGAGGCCGAGCTGGAGAGCATGGGGCTTGAAGTCAGGCCATCCGTCACCAAACAGGTGAGGCTCGTGGTCGCCGCCGACCCCTATTCCGAATCGACCAAAGCGCGCAAGGCCCGCGATTACGGCATTCCGATCGTGGCGGAACATTGGCTGGAGCAGGCCATGGTGAACGGCATCGACTACTGATGACGCGCCGTCACGCTTTTTCCGGCATCCGGCTGACCCGCCTCTGAGCAAGGCCTTAATTCAGCGTGCTACAGCAGGAATTTGATTTCGGCGAAGAACTCGCGGACCATGTTGTTGACGAGCATGTCCGGCGGAGAACCGGCGGCAATGCCTTGCGCATCATCAAGACCGTTCTTCCGTGCAATCTGCAGTGCCCGGAATACGTGGAAGTCGTTGGTGATGATGCCCACTGAAGCGTTTTCGTCGGCAATCAGCTTTTTGCTGTTGATGATGTTCTCTTCGGTGGTCTTCGACTTGGATTCCTCCACGATACGGGATTCGGCAATGCCGTTCGTCTTGAGATAGTCGGCCATGCCCTGGGCTTCCGGGAACGGCTCGTTCGATCCCTGCCCGCCGGAAACAATGCAGATGGTCTTCGGATTGTCGTTCAGATATTCGATTGCCTTGTCAAGTCGGAATTTCAGTACGCGGCTCGGCCTGGCCCTATGCACTTGCGCACCGAGTACGATCACATAATCCAGACCGGGTTTGCCCTGCGCACCCATTTTGCTGACTATGCAGCCTTCGACCGTTCCGAACGCCACCACCGCGATGCAGATGAGTGCCACGAGAATGTCACGGATCAGACGGGGCATCGCGTCCCACCAGTGGAACAGGAAACCGCCCCCGAGCGCTTCGAACAACACCGCGAACACGACCCAGACCATCCAGAAGTTGGTGCCGGAATGCGTTTTGAATACAGCCCATGCATAGCAGACGCATGCGAAAGCCAACACCATGCACACACCAAACACCACTTGTCTTGCAACCGTTCCCATAATGCCTCTCTCGCGGTATCTCTGGCGGACTTGACTTCAGCATACTCATCCGGACCCGTACGAAGACCTGATGATTCGCGGGCCATACGAACCATTCGCAAATGCCTTCCGGGAGAGGCTTGGCTTCACGGTTCGCGAGGATTTGGTGTACCGGAACAAGGCCTTGACGCGAATGGAACGAATCGATACGTGATTTCGTGCCTGCAGATCGCTCTCAGACGGGCTGAACGCCACGTGGATGCGGATGGGACGCCGAAGACGTTCTTCCTTTACGAAGGCGGGCTCTTATGAAACGTTCAGATTCGCGGCTTAGGCTACAAGACGTTGGCGGACGATGATGTCCGTATGAACAATTCAAGGATTGCGAGGTTGCAATGGTCAGGGATATACGAACAATCGCCAATATCGGATCGGGAACCATGGGCCATGCCACGGCATTGCAGTTCGCCGTGGCCGGCTATCCGGTGAAACTGGTCGACTGCTCGCAGGAGTTGCTTGATGCCGGTATGGCAAGGATTCGTTCCGATGCCGAGGAGTTCGCGCAGGCCGGTCTGCTGGCTCAGGGGGAGGGCGTCGAGGATGTGCTGTCGCGCATCACCACCTATACCGATTACGAGCATGGCGCGGCAGGCGCGGATTTCATCATCGAATCAATCGTCGAAAAACTTGACGTCAAGCAGAAGGTCTGGAGCGAGATTGAGCAATATGCTCCGGAAGACGCCATTTTCGCAACGAACACCTCCGGACTGAGCCCGACGGCCATTCAATCCGTATTGAAGCACCCGGAACGACTCGTGGTCGCGCATTTCTGGAATCCGGCGCAGCTCATGCCACTGGTCGAGGTGGTACCGGGTGAGAGCACTGCCGAAGAGGTGGAGGAAGCCACATTCGAGCTCATGCGCAAGATCGGCAAGAAGCCCGCGAAAATCAGGAAGGAATCATTGGGATTCGTGGGCAATCGCCTGCAACTCGCCGTACTGCGCGAAGCGTTCAACATCATGAACGAAGGCATCGCCGACGCGGAAACCATCGATACCGTGGTGAAATACAGTCTCGGCCGCCGCTGGAATCTGGTCGGACCGGTCGCCAGCGCCGACCTGGGCGGATTGGATACGTTCTACAACGTCAGCACCTATCTGCTCAAAGACATGGACAACGGCACCGAGCCGAGCCCGTTGCTGGAAGCCAAGGTGCAGGCTGGCGATCTGGGGGCCAAAACCGGTCGGGGCTTCTACGAGTGGACCGGCGAGACCGGGCAGACGGTCATTCGCCAACGTGACGAGAACCTGATTCGCCAGCTTGTCGAAGACGCCCGCGAAGAGGCATAGGAGTCCGGTAATCAGAAACGTATGGTGCCCTCGGATGAGTTCGAGGGCACCATACCGATTTACTTTCCTGAAAGCCACTCTTCCCTCGTCATCAGGCTCACATTGCCTGTCCTTTTTTCGTGCATCAGCGGAACATCCACATCCTGCGTTTTCCACTGGTACTTGAATCCGCATTTTTCCTGGACGCGCTTGGATTTGATGTTGCCTTCGTAGTAGCCGATCCACACTTTGCGCATGCCGCAGTCCTCGAAGGCATGGCGGAGCATTTCCTTCACGGCTTCCGGCATGATGCCCCGTCCCCAGAAGGGTTTCCCAAGCCAGTAGCCCATCTCGCATTCATCATCCCGGTCGGTCATATCGGTATGGCCATTCAGCTTCAGCTCGATTGCGCCGATGGCTTTGCCGTCTTCTTTCAGACAGACGGCATAAGCCTCTTTGCCGTTAAGAACATTCCTGATCACGTCCCGGCTCTCGTCTAGACACTGATGTGCGGGCCATCCGGCGATCGGTCCCACATCGGGATCGCTAGCGTATGTATATAAGTCCTCCGCATCGTTTTCTTCCCATCGGCGCAGAATGAGTCTGTCAGTTTCAAGTGTCATGTTTCGCTCTCATTTCTTCTTTTCGTGGCAGGAAGCTCCTCGTACGTTGCTTCCGGCAAAATTCCCCCAGGAACCCCTTATTTATCCTACTGCATCCAGCGTAGCCGGCCATCTGAAGTCATGCTACAGGTGAGGGCGGCCGCTGACCGATCGACTGTCGTTCATACACGAATCTGAATCAGGGAAGTCCTGGAACATATCAGGATTTCAAGACTTCCTTGCGTGTTGAACGGTGCAAAGATCAGCTTCAAAGATAATATTAGGGGGTATAAGATATTCGCACGCGTGCAGTTCATACATTTCATGTGATATCGAATAGAAGCAGTGTAAATGCAAAAAAGTATTTCGGGAGTTAAGTGATGTGGCAGAAGAAAATGGAATTGCCAACATGACTTTAGGTAAAAATAATGCCGAAATGAGTGCGGTCAGAAGAATAATTTAGGCGAGATGTGACCTGTGAGAAGAGAAATGCAATGCAATTGGTCTGAAACGCATCCTGTTGCGCATGCGTTGGTTGTAGCGGCTGCTGCCATGGCATTGGCGGGAATAGTTGAAACGTTCATTGAAGCTATCACTGGTGGAGTCGCGGCCATGGTTGTTTATGGCTCAGTGGATCGCGCATATATGGGAGATATGGGACTAATTTCCACAGTGATTACGATGGTGTCCCACATAGTCGTTCTGTTGTTGTATTGGCTCATATTCAGAAAAGATTTGCGGGGTTTCTTCAATGCAAGAAGATTTGGCGAGTTTGTTCTTCTCGGGTGGAGTGTGCTGGCAATAGGTGCATTCAATTTGATTTCAGAGATACTGGAACATAAAAGCTATGGAAATCCCGGCGTGGCACTACTGATGGGAATGCAGCCCGGAATCTGCGAAGAGATCATGCTCCGAGTCATTCCGATTTCCCTTGTCATGAGAAGCAAGGAACGCGAACGATTGGTTATACCGGTTGTTGTATTTACCAGTCTTCTTTTTGGACTGTGGCATGGTTTTAATATTTTATCCGGAGCGAATCCCGTCACCACATTGTTCCAAGTCATTTATGCGACGGGTGTAGGCTTCTTGTTCGCCGCTATCTACCTGAGAACAGGCGATATCTGGATCACCATGTTCCTGCATACAATCACAGACACCATCTATTTCCTTGGTTCGGAAGCGCAGAGTGGAGACGCCATTCTGTCGCAAAGCACCAGTTTTTCTGACGCTGTTATTCTGCTGGCATACGCGGTTTTGTATTTCGCCAATGCCTTCTATGTGTTCAGAAAGAGTAAAAGAATAGAGATTTCAGATACATGGTCGAGAATATGGAAAGTGAAGACGGAGAGCTAAAGAGAAAGTTATCTAGGTCTCACCCATACCAAACAGCGGAAGTCCAACAGGGATGTTGATAATCGTATGTCTCCGTGAGCGTACCGTAATGATGGTCTCGTCTTGGCGTTTGCCTCGGGCAACAGCGCAACGGGGTTCTCGTTAAAGGAGGTTGGACTTGGACGCCTTGGGCCAGTGACTGCTCTTGAATAGCAAAGACACAATGCTCAGACCGATCAGATGACGCTTGATTTCAATCAGCTTTCCGCGGAGGCTGAAAATAATGATGAGCGTAACGAGAGCGAAGATGTGGCTGTCGCCATTTCCGTAAGATGGTGAGTCTTGTTTTCTACTTGATTCCACTCGTATTCGTTGCATACGCGAAACAGCAGGTTTGGTTCCGCTCGTTGCGTAAATCAACCGCACGGCAACGCAAATCCGCCATAGGGCATGGGAGGAGTGCCTTACTGCTATTTCATTGGATTGAAAGCCATTTCCGTCTTCCGGACAGCGATCTCCCGATGGAGCAAGTGGCGCAGATGCCTCCTGAAGCTTCGGCTTTGGCGTTGCACGGCGATTGGAGTTATGGGAAGAACCCTCTTCCCAACATGGTTAGCTTGGCTGAGTCGCACGGTATTCGTGTTTTTGCCTGCCTTCCGTAGGCAAGGAAGTCGACGCGTTCAGCTTCGTGTTTGATGGGCAACCATATATTGCGGTTGATGCGCATAAAATCCCGGAACGTGTTCGTTTTGATATTTTCATTCGGCAGCTTTATGACGGTCGTTTCAGGCGGACGGGAAACGGCTGATGGAAACGTGACGAGCAAGCCCAAACTGGTCCTTCATGGCAATGGGAATTTCCAGACGGGAGAGTAGCCATTCGCCTGCCCCCTCCTAGAAGGGAATAAAAAAATGACAGTGCCGAACATACGTATGCTGTATGGAGTATACAGTCGTCAACTGGCTTTTTTGCTGTTGCCTCGTGAGATTTCGACTGGGTATTTCCGAGCGTTTTTGCTGAGTTTGTCAAGTATGATTTCATCAAGGTCGAACCCAAGTTTGTTGGACAACATGATGCTGTAGATGAGCACATCAGCGATCTCCTCATGAACATGTTCCAAATCGTCATTGCGTGGCTCATCGCTCCACTGAAAACACTCCAGAAGCTCGGCCGCTTCAATGCTGACTGATTTGGCGAGATTGCCCGGCGTATGGAACTGATCCCAGTCACGGGCGGAGACGAAATCACGGATTAGATTGATGGTTGAATTGGAAATCATGATTTCGAGTTTAATGGGTGCAATACCGTGGAAGACAAGAAAGAGGGCGATAATGGCTGTATGACAGCAGATAGACTTCCGGAACCGATTATCGTTCATTTGCCATATGCCGATATCGGTAATGAGGAGACGGCGTGGGAAAGCGTGGTCAATCCCACTGATGGGGCATATGCGTCAGTTGTGGAGAAAAGTGCTTTGCGCTACATTTTCAACTATCCTACGGTATACGTCGTCCATTCGGAGAAGCAGAGCCAGTATAGGAATGTTCCCGAGTACACGGTCTACGTTGGAGAAACGAATAATATAAAAAACCGTACTTTTCAACACCTGCGTTCAGATCCAAATTCGCGCGATGATTGGAAGGAATTCCAGAAGAAACTGGAACAGGACCCAAGATCCGTGTGGCAATATGTTATTGGGAATGAGCATTTCAACAAGTCTCTGACATTGGATATAGAGAATAAGCTGATGCATTATCTGCTTGGCTCGGACGCGGTGAAAAATCTCAACAATCGCAGAACGAATGCCCAAGGCGACTACTATACGCAAGATGAGTTTGATCGGATTTTCTCCGATATCTGGTTGGGTCTGCATCAACAGGATTCCACGTTATTCCCGTCGGAACAGATTATTCGTGATTCCGCATTATTCAAAGCTTCGCCATTCCATCAGCTCAGTGATGACCAGATGAATGCGGAAACTGCGATCATGAATGCGATTGCCGATGTGCTTTCAGATTTCCCCGACTCCTCTCCATCGCGTTTGATTTTTGTGCAGGGCGCGGCAGGCACCGGCAAGACAGTGTTACTGAGCCACCTGTTCTACCGCATATCGACGGAGCTCGGCGTCAATGGGCATCTTGATGATGAGGACGATGAAGATCTGCTCATGGAGAACCGTGGTTCTTCGTTCAATGTAGTCGATCGAAGAAAGGCGTATATTCTCGTCAACCATGAGCAGCAGGTGCATGTCTATAACCAAATCGCAACCAAACTTGGATTGCAAAAGAAGTCGGATGAAGTGGTGCTCAAGCCAAGCCAGTTCATCAACAAATTCAGTGAAAAGAAGCCGAACGGTCGTGGCATTCCGGACAGACCGCAGGGCAAGGCGGACATTGTTCTTGTTGACGAGGCCCATCTTCTGCTGACTCAAGGAAATCAGGGTTATTCCGGAAAGAACATGCTCCATGATTTGCTGCGCAGGTCAAGGGTCGTAGTTGCGGTATTTGATCCCAATCAGATTCTGCAGAATGCGCAGCAGTGGAAGGATGAAGATCTACAGGCCTTGTTTCCCCATCACGAGTTGGATAAGACCTGGGCGTCACGTGATGCTGAGATGGAGCCTTTCGAACGACTTGATAGGTGGGGAGGGGAGTATTTGCTTAGCCATATTCGGCTAAGTCAACAGTTTCGGATTGCGGCGGATGAATCGACCATCCAATGGGTAGACGATTTCGCAGGCGGGGTTCGTATAGGTAAGTGGAAGAAAGACCTCGGTGAGAAGGATCCGAAAACCGGCAAGTACATTCGCGAGCCCTATATAGTCAAGGTATTCGATTCCCCGGTTGAGTTATTCAAGGCGATCAAGGAGAAAGCCAAGCTTAAGGCGGGTGGAGTTGATGGGCATGGTCTATCTAGGGTGGTCGCTACGTATGATTGGTCTTACACCGGCGTTCGTGAGAATCCGGACAGTCCGGATGGTCTGTGGAATGTCGAGATGTTTTGCGATGCCGAAGGGCAATGGCACATGGGTCCTGGATTAAAGGCCAATCGCGGATACAATGAAAAGACCTCGGATGATGACCCTAATTACTTCTGCCATCCATGGAACTATCAAATCAAGCCGCAAGGAAAGGAAAAGAGCCTTTCATCCGATCAAGTATGGGCTGAAGCTTCGCATACTATTAATGAAGTCGGCTCCACATTTTCCATACAGGGTTTTGATTTGAACTATGTTGGCGTGATTATCGGTCCATCTGTCGCATACCGGGACGGTCAGATCGTCTTCGACAAGTCCAAGAGTTGCAACGCCAACGCAACCAACCTGCGTGAGAAAGAGGATTATTCTCAAAAGAATCTGCGCAATGAGCTTAATGTGTTGCTTAAGCGTGGCGTGCACGGACTGTATTTGTTCGCGGTCGATCCCGAACTACAGGCTGTGCTCAAGAAAGCCATTGGGGAATAATTTGTGTTTATGCACAGGGCTTACGGATAGCGTGCAATGAAGCCTATCGTACGGCGTATATCAGCCGAATGGAGATACAGGGAACCGTCAAAGGGAAGGCATCAGAATCGTAACCATGCATTGAATCAAGGGTTCGGGATTCGGCCACGCGATCGCTGCCGATGGGAATGATGATGTGTGCCCGCCGAAAGTTGCGTTGAGGGTTGCTTCATTTACTAGGGTTACGATTCACGAGGTTTATTGTTTCTTTCATTCGATGCGGGTAGCGGCGCATGGACTTTCTCTGTTGGGTTAGTCCCGTATAGGTAAGGCGATAGCCCTGAACTACCTCGAACGCGGTCGTTGTATGTTTGAGGTGGCTCTGTACTCGGTGGGACTTTTCCCGTACCATTTGCGAAATGCCTCTGCATAATAGCTGCTCCCGTTAAACCCGACGGCTGTAGCGATCTCCGTTACAGTTCTATCTGTATTGCTAAGAAGAACTGTACTTTTATCGAGTCGATATCGTGTTAAATATATATTGGGTGTTTGCTTGATGTATTTTGCGAACAGTTTACAACATTTACTCTGTCCTACTGCTCCTGAAGAGGCTATATCGGCAAGGGTAATTTTGTTTGTGTAATTTTGTTGTATAAAGCCTATCATATTTCTTAGAATGGAGAGATCGGCATTTTGATTTTTGTGTTGACTTTCAGAGGGGATATTTTCGTAAAGTTGTATCCATGTATTTAAAAATAGATTCTGTATTTTTAATACAGCAGATTTTTCATTCCTTGTAGAATACATCATTTTAATGTTTTTAAATATTGTTCTATGCCACGGAGTGTCAGAGTTTAATTTAATATAAGAGGCATTCTTGTTATTTATGACTGGTAGTACAAAATCGCGTTCATAGGCATAAGTTGCACATAATATAAGTGGATGAATAAGAATGCAAATAAAATCGCACTCTTTTTTCCCTGGTGAGAAGCCGAAATGCATTTGTCTTGCGTTTACGAATATTCCCTCGTTCTCAGCCAGAGTAACGATTTCACCGTTGACATTGTATTGCATTTCTCCAGATAAGACGGCAATAAATTCAATATCATCGTGCCAATGGGTGGGTGCGGCATAGCCGGGATAAGAGGAAAGCAAAGCTCTCCGAATGTAAATGGGATAGTCCGTATAGTCATAACGCACCTTTTCGGAGCGATCGTCTCTCATCTCTAAAGACAACATAATTGGCAACCTCGCAGGATTGTTATTGAATCAAACATAATAATGATAGCTATTAAACGGATTTAACAATCTAATTGTATAGAATGAAATTGTTTCTGTCTAGGAAGGTATGACGAAATGAATATAGGACATGTAGCGATCTATGTAAAAGACTTGGAAGAAAGCGCTCGCTTCTTTGAGACCTATTTTCAGGGAAAGCGAAACGAGCTTTATGTAAATCCGAATACTGGTTTTTCATCTTATTTCCTGTCTTTTGATGACTCGACAAGACTGGAGCTCATGAATATACCGGTTATTTCGGAGCCGAATGGTGACCCGCAACTCGGATATGCGCATATTGCTTTTCAGGTCGGTTCAAAAGATGAGGTCGATAGATTGACCGCCAGGCTCGAAAAAGACGGCTACGTAGTCAAAAGTTATCCGAGGACCACCGGAGACGGATATTACGAAAGCAGCATATACGATGCTAACGGCAATGCTATAGAAATTACGGAATAGCAGAAGTTCGGATATGAGGGTGAAACGGAAAAGCGCACTGTAATCCTTTCCGAAAATATAGGGAGTTCGAAGATAGTGGTTTTATTCGGGTCCTATTGCTTTCCCTATGGAGGTAGTGAAAGGTTGCGAAAGATATTGATGGGTCTATAAAGGAGGATGCAAATGAGTGCGATGAAAGAAAGAATGCACACGGGAGAATTGTATCTTCCCGGTGATCACGAGATTATGGAATGGCAGACAAAATGTCTTGACCGTCTTTATGAGTTCAATCAGACCCGGCCAACCGAATTCAAAAAGAGGCAGACTCTAATGAAAGAGATGTTTGCGGAAATCGGTGAAGGCTGTTACGTTGAACCGCCTTTTCATTCTAATTTTGGCGGAGGCCATGTGCATTTCGGGAAAAACATTTATGCGAACTTTAACTTGACTTGTGTAGATGATACGCACATTTATGTGGGGGATTACACAATGTTCGGCCCGAATGTCACCGTTGCTACCGCAGGACATCCGATTCTTCCGGAGCTGCGGAAGAAAGGGTATCAGTATAATGCGCCCGTTCGCATCGGAAAAAACTGCTGGATTGGTGCAGGGGTGATTATACTCCCCGGTATTACGATTGGTGATAACGTTGTGATCGGTGCCGGAAGCATAGTGACAAAGGATTTGCCGTCTTGCGTTGTGGCGGTTGGTAATCCGTGCAAGATATTACGGGAAGTAGATGAGCGTGATAAAGAGTATTATTTCAAGAATAAAAAGATACCGCAGGATCTATAGAAAAGGTAAATAGTTCATAATCATGTGATTATGCTTGTAAATAGCAAAGGATAAAGCAGTGTGCTTCATCCTTTGCTTGCTGGTGTTTTACTCGTAAATAGTATCTGTGTCGCGATTTCCATTGTCAAGTTTCTGACACTGTTCATCTTGTCTCACCGTGTCATTTGGTCGGCTTCTTTCAATAACGCGTATGGCCGTGTGGCTAATATGGAACAGTCCCATCAGGAGGTGCGGAAGATGAAGCACATCGTATTCGGCAGCGGAACCAAGAACTTCGTGATACTGCCAGGACTGTCGGTGCACAGCGTGATGGGCTTGGCCGACGCGATTGCGGAGGCGTACAAGGATTTCTGCGAGGAATACACCGTGTATGTTTTCGACAGGGCCGAGAACATACACGAGGGTTACACGGTCAGAAACATGGCGGAAGACACCGCGGCGGCGATGCGGGAGCTGAATATTAAGAACGCCGACGTGTTCGGCGCATCCCAAGGCGGCATGATCGCCATGTATCTCGCCATCGATCACCCGCAAATGGTGAACAGGCTGATTCTAGGCTCGACGCTGGCAAAACCCAACGGCACGTTCAATCATGTCATCGACGAATGGATACGGCTGGCCAGGGCGAAGGATGAGCTGGGGCTTCTCGAGAGTTTCGCGGACAACGTGTATTCCGAGTCCACCCTGAAGGCCTATCGGGAAACGTTGATCTCCTCCAATCTGGGTATCAGCGATGAGGAATATCGGCGCTTCATTATTCTGGCCGAAGCCTGCAAGACCTTCGACTGCTACGGAGAGCTTTCCTCCATCCAGTGCCCGGTCTTGGTGATCGGTGCGGAGGGAGACCGTGTCGTGACTGCGGAAGGGTCGAAGCAGATCGCCGAGGCGCTTGGCTGCGAAAGCTATCTTTACGATGGCAGCCATGGTCACGGCGTATACGATGAGGCCGCCGATTACAGGCGGCGGTGCCTGGATTTTCTGCTGGGGGTTTCGGCCTGAATCTTTCCGTCGTGGCTCGTGTCTTCTGTTAAGTGAGTCGAATCCGACTGGAGTATTGGTCAAATGTGACGCACATACGTTCAGCCTTGTGGGTTACGGTCGTTGTAAGACTATGGCCACAGAACGAGCCAAACGTCCAGGTCCATGCCGGTGTCGGCCAGCCAGATCTGAATCTCATCTTCGGCCACATCCTGGGCCTCGGTTTTCGGATAGCCATAGATGCCGGCGGAAATCAGCGGGAACGCGATGCTTTTGCAGCCGTGCACGGAGGCGATCGCTAGGCAATTGCGGTAGCAGGCGCGCAACAGCTGCTCCTCATCATGGTCACCGCCATGCCAAACCGGTCCGGCTGTGTGGATGACGTACTTGGCCGGCAGATCGAATCCCGGCGTGATCACCGCCTCACCGGTACGGATGGGGGAGAGGCGATTGCATGCGGTCTGCATGCGGTTCGCTCCCGCCGCGCGGAAAATCGCGCCGCATACCCCTCCGCCCATCACGAGGTCCGTATTCGCCGCATTGACGATGGCGTCCACGTGCATGCCGGTGATGTCCTGATGCGTCACGGAAAATGGCATAATCATTCCTCTCTTACTCGGATGCGTGCAACTGTACGTTGCTGACTTGCCTTTTCATGATCATCGAAACCGCCGGCCGACATGTGCGCGAGTCCGGCCTTTGTGCGTGCGAAGCCAGATGATGGTCTTCTGGACTTCGGCTCAAGAGCTAAAGATGGATGCGCTTCCAGTCGGCCAGAGCGTTGGCGTAAGTGGTTTTCTGCTCAGGGGTTGCGAATGAGGACTCCAGAGAGTATTCCGCGATGGTGGCCAACTCATCCAAGCTCATGCCGGTCCGTGCCATGGCGATGTAATTGTCGCCGATATATCCGCCGAAGTAGGCGGGATCATCGGAATTGAGCGTCACCTTCACACCAGCGTCGAACAGTTGACGTACCGGAAGATCGGCCACGTCCCGCACTACCTGCAGACGATGGTTTGACAACGGGCACACCGTCAACGCGATTCCATCACGGGCAATTCGTGCCACTAAATCGCCATCGGTGGCGGTGCGAACGCCATGATCGATGCGTTCGACATGCAGGAGGTCCAACGCCTGACGGACATAATCGGCCGGGCCCTCCTCGCCGGCGTGCGCGACGAGATGCAGGCCAAGTCGCGTCGCACGCTCATATATATGAGTGAACAGTTCCGGCGGATATCCGACTTCGGCGGAATCCAAACCGATACCGAGCAGGTCCCCGGCCCGTGAAGCCGCGGTATCAAGCAACGCCTCGGCTGAATCGACGGGCATATCCCGGATGATGCACATGATGAGCCCGCCATCGATGCCGAAACGTTCATGACCGATGCGAAGACCCTCAAGCAGGCCATCGAGCACCACGTCAAAATCGAGACCGTTATTCATGTGTACCTGAGGATCGAAGAAAATCTCCGCCCGCCGAACGCCATCGGCATTCGCCCGTGCCAGATAGGCGAGCATGAGGTCGGTGAAATCCTGCTTGGTGCGCAGCACGGACATGAGCTGGTAGTACAGGTCCAGAAACGACTGAAGATTCTCAAACTCATAGTGTGCCTTGAGATCGTCAAGATCAGCGAACGGCAGGCTGATGTTGTTACGTTCGGCCAGTTTCAGGGCCAGTTCCGGCTCGAGGGTGCCTTCGATATGCAGATGAAGCTCCGCCTTCGGCAGCTTACGCAGTGCCTGTTCGGTGGCCGGGCTGATGTGAGTCATGCGAATCCTTTCATGTGGTGCGATGGCGGTCCGTCGGCTAATCGGAAATGAGCGTGAACTGAAATGGACCGTCGACGATGGAGCCAATGCGCATGCGAGCGCCATATCGGCCTTCATATACGGGAACGTTGCCCGAGCGGAGAGCTTCGTTGAAGCGGATCCATGTGAGATTGGCATGCTCGTCGTCGGTATCTTCGGCAACGAGTTGGGGACGTCCCGTGGCGGGGCTGTGCAAAGAGGTGAGCGGTTGTGGAATGGATAGGATCTCTCCTCGGATTTCCTGCACGGATTGAGGAAGCGAACCTTGCGGTCCGTCGAAGCAACGCAGTGTGAGGACGCGGTTCGCCATCATGTCAATCGTGGGTTCGTCATCGTCGGGTTCGATTTCGACGGTCAACAGTAGGCCAAGACCGATTTGCTGCACGTCGAACGTCGGATCGAGCGTACCGAGGTCGTTCAAAACGGCGATGCTCGCTTCATTCACGCGTTGCACGGAAATTCTCATTGTTCCAGTATAGGTTGTCGGCAGTGCTTTACACGGACTGTGATCAGCGAATTGTGGTCGCGGGATTGCGGGTTGCGGGGCGGGCCGGACGATGGGGATTCATGGTGCTGCCCTGCTGTCGCGCTCTCGTCGGGGAGGGGATTCCTCCAGTGACTGGAGAAAATCGGACGCAAAGAGAGGTGCAAGCCTGTAAGACAGCTGCTAAAGTCGGCGACATGAAGATGAGCGACGACGAGTTCGAGCGGGCCATCGAAGACGCGCTCGCGGGTATTCCTGACAGGTTCAAGCAGGTGCTGGAGAATGTGGGGATCGCCATGGCGCAGGAGCCGAACGAGCGGGAGTTGGGCACGATGTGCGACGCGGGCGGCGAACTGCTGGGACTGTACGAAGGAATCGCCATCACGCGGCGAACCACGGCCTACAGCGGTGTGATGCCGGACGTGATCACTATTTTCAAGGGCCCGCACGAGCGGGTATGCGCCACCCGTGCGCAAATGGTCGAGCAGATCCGCAAGACCGTGCTGCACGAGATCGGCCACTACTTCGGCTTCGACGACGCCTACCTGCACGCGCATGGCTATTAGAGGCCGCTACAAGAAGACGCACGCAAGGCCGTGTTTCGGCACGGAATAGGATTCATCCGGAATCGTTCGGAACGTCTCATTGTCGACGAGGCGCAATACGTGCCGGATCTGTTCCCCATGATTCAAGTGGCAGTGGGAAAGCAGCAGGGCGCTCCCGAGCCGCAGCGCCACGTGGTCCTACGCATCAACGGATTTTCAGGCGCGAGGCGCTTACGCGCATTCTGTAGCGGGATGGCTGAGTCGCTGACATGAGCCAGGGGAGTGACATGACTGTGTTCTCTTTGGTTTTCCGAGGGTTGGCGAGTAGCGTAGAACCTGAATCGCAATGGGGCGGTTCGTGAATGCACGGACGCACGATAGCGTCGGCAATGCAAAGGAGCGAATATGAAGTCTTGGAGATTCACTGGAACGAACGAACCATTGAGATTGGAAGAACTGCCGGAACCGAGTGCCGGGCCGGGCAAGGTCGTCATCGATGTGAAGGCGGCTGGCATTTGCCATACCGATGTCGGCATTCTGACTGATCCCGGTTGGATGACCATGCTCGGCCAGGTGCCGGTGACGCTTGGCCATGAGGATGCCGGTGTCATCAGCGCGGTCGGCGACGGTGTCACCGACTTCAAGGTCGGTGACCGTGTAGCAATCTGCCCGACCACGTCGGCAGGATGCCCTGGCTCATCGTTTGATGGCGGTTTCGGGCCGAAAATCGTCATAGGGACCGAAGCATTGGTGCGCATCCCGGATGAAGTCGATTTTGTGAACGGCGCCGCCGCAACCGATGCGGGCATGACATCCTATGCGGCGGTGGTCCGCCGAGGTGGCGTCAAGGCGGGAGACAAGGTCGGCATCATCGGACTTGGCGGGCTTGGCCAAATTGGCGCGAGGGTGGCGCATCTGCTTGGTGCGGAAGTGTATGTGGCTGAAATCAAGGAGGACATCTGGCCGCTTGCCAAGGAACTCGGCGCGGTGGACGTACGTAGATCCATCAAGGACTTCAACGACGTAAAGTTCGATGTCATCATCGATTTCGCGGGCTTTGGCACCACTACGGCGGATGCGGTGGATGTCATCGGACTGGGTGGCGTGGTCGTGCTCGTCGGCATGGGCAAGCTGGAGACCACCATCGATTCAAAGTCGCTTATCGTCAATCAGTGTGATCTGCGTGGCTCGAACGGAGGCACTCCCGACGATATTCGCGGCGTTTACGAGCTGATGCGTACCGGAAAACTGTCGCCCGTCACCACCTGCATCGGTTTCGACGAGGTTCCGCAGGCTATCGAACGGCTCGAAGCGGGCGATGTGAAGGGCCGGCTCGTCATCAGATACGAGTAAGAGCACCGTCTGCCCGCCGATGGAACCGGTTGACGCTTCGGCTCGTCGGTTCCTTGCTTCGACGGGCTAGCCGGGCCGACGGGCTGGCCGGCCCGTCGGCGACTGGACCCGATGCATAAAGAGCCCTAACATTACTTAAGTGATGATGGACGATAACCGGCAATGATGCCGCATGGTTCCGTCTTCACCGGATATTTTTCGGCTGATATTTTCAAAGGAGAAAGTATGGCGGACAATCGCATGAAACAAAAGGAGAGACCTCCATCCGCAGAAGGCAACGGCCTGCAGAAAAGTCTGAAACTCATCTTCGTCTACACGGTGGCGACCGGCTCGATTTTCACCTACGTAAGCTATTGGGATTCCGTATTTTTCAGCTATTGCGGGGCGGGAACGTTCCTCGCCTTCGCGCTGATGACGGTTGCGATTCTTCCGACGGCACTCGTCTACAGTGAAATCTCACCGTTGTTCAAAACGGCGGGCGGCGAGCTCATCTACAATACGGTCGGCTTTAACAAGCATGTCGGCTTTCTGGCATCCTGGCTTATCATGGCGGCTTGGATTTCCGTGCCGCCGGCCGTGGTCATGGCCGTGGCGACGTTCATCAGCAAACTCTTCAACCTGAATCTGAATTTCCAGACCACCGTGATCATCGGCGTCGTGTTCCTGTTGCTCATCTTCATCATGAGTCTGCAGGACGTGCAGTTCCTGGTCAAAGCACAGGCGTTCTGCCTGTTCGCCAATATCGCCACCACGCTTATCACCGCAGCGCTGATCCTGACTTCCGGTCATTGGAGCATCGCCAATCTGGCGGACATGTTCTCGTTCAGTTCGAAGGCTTCGACGCTTGGCATTCCGGCGTGGATCATCGGCATGGCATTGCTCATCACGCCCTATTTCGGTTTCGAAACCGTGCCCCAGATGGTGGAAGAGGGTGACTTCCCCATCAATAACACGAAGAAGGCCATCTGCGGATCCGTGCTCACCTGCGGTGCGATCTACACGATCTTCTTCTTCTGCGTGGCCGGTCTCGCACCGGTCAAGGATCTGCTTGCCGGCGATGCCGCGAACGGTTTCATGACCATCACCGCCATGCAGAATCTGCTGGGATGGAAATTCTGGCCGATCGTGTACGGCTGCATTTCCATCCTGTTGGGGATGACCGCTTCGATTCTGGGATTCTGGATGTCCACCGTACGCATGCTCTATTCGATGGGCAAGAAAAACTTTCTGCCGGAAGTGTTCACCAAGGTCAACAAGCATCAGCAGCCGATTTTGCCGAACATCTTCCTGCTGGCCATCAGCCTGACCTTCATTCTCCTGCAGAATGCGGGCAGCTTCATGAACGACTTCTTCAACCTCATGTCGTTCGGCTGCGCCTGCGCCTATGCTCTGACGATGATCTCGGCCGTGCGTATTCACCATAGGCATCCCGAATGGTATGCGAACAACAGGAACGTGGTGCCAGGCGGTGACCTGTTCCGTGTGCTCGCCATGGTGATCATGGTGTGCATCGCGTTCTTCTGCACACTCGGACAGGGCGTAGGATCATGGATTTCCTTCGCCGTATATCTTGGCATCGGCGTGGCCATCTGGCTGTGGATGGTGCTGGTCCGGTGGAGGAATTCCAAGGTCGTCATCGAAACGTTGGACGGCGAGGTCGAGTTCTGAACCGGCTCTGCGCATCACGGCCGTAACGGCCAAAAGGCAACTGAAGAACAATCCGTCGTGAAACCGAACCAAGCAAACAAAGGAGCAATCATGGTTCAACCGAAACTCGAAGGCAAAGTCGCCATCATCACCGGAGCCGCGGCAGGCTTGGGCGAGGGAATCGCGCAAGTGTATGCCAAGTACGGTGCGAAGATCTGCATGGTCGACCTGTCGGCCGATGTCGACAGGACTGCGGACAAGATCCGTGAGATGTATCCGGATGCCGACATCGTGACCGTCATGGCCAATGTGGCCGATAAGGATCAGATGATTGCGGCCGCCAGAACAACGGTGGACGCTTTCGGTCCGATCGACATCGCCTGCTGCAATGCCGGCGTATGTCGGCTTGCGCCATTCGAGCAGATGCCTGACGAGATGCGTGATTTCCACATCGACGTGAACATCAAAGGCGTATGGAACACCTGCCAGGCGGTAGTGCCGTACATGTTGGAGAACGGTGGCGGCGCGATCGTGATCGCCTCTTCCGTGACGGGCGACATCGTGGCCGATGCCGGTGAAGCGGCCTACGCCATGACCAAGGCCGCACTCGTGGGGCTGACCAAATGCCTGGCAGTGGAATACGCCGACCGCAACATCCGCGTCAACTGCTCGCAGTTGGGCTATGCGCGCACCCCGATGGTGGAGAAGATGGCGGTCGAATCCAATCCGGACAATCCGGAATCCGCCATCAACGACATTGCGGTCGGCGTGCCGATGAAACGACTGGCCAAGCCGACCGAAGTGGGCGAACTGTTCGCCTTCCTAGGCTCCGACGAGGCCAGCTACATCACCGGCGCACAAGTGGTCATCGACGGCGGCAGCACACTGCCGGAGACCATGAGCATCGGCACCAACTGAATCGCCGCATAATGACGGTGCGGGATAGGCGGAGCGTTCCCTGATCTTCAGGGGTGGAGCCTACGTCCGCACCGTCATCCGGCTGTGGTTATGCCGGGGTGGGGGTATGAAAGAGGCATGCGTATTGTGCTTCAGAAAGTCAGCGACGGGTCCGTGGATGTGATTGATGAACTCACCGGCGAACGGGATCCCACCTTCGAACCACAGCGGATCGGCGTCGGATATGTGCTGCTTGTCGGCGTAGAGGATTCGGACGGCGCCAAGCAGATCGCGTGGCTGGCGCACAAGATCTCGAATCTGCGTGTGTTCGAAGACGACAACGGCAAAATGAACCGTTCCATTCACGATGTGAACGGCTCGATCCTTTCCATCTCGCAATTCACGTTGTATGCGGACGTGCGCAAAGGCAATCGCCCAAGCTTCGTGAAGGCAGGGTCGCCGGACCATGCCGACAAGGTGTGGCGGCAGTTCAACGAAACACTGCGGGCCGAAGGCCTTGCAGTGAAAGAAGGCCGTTTCGGAGCCCACATGCGCGTGAACTTGACTAACGACGGTCCCGTGACCATCATCTTCGATACGGACGAACTGGGAGTCTGACACCGTTCACCGGCAACGGTGGGTCACAGATGCTCGGCGATCCAGTCACGTAGGATGACGGCGTGGTTGCAAGCGGGATCCTTGGCGGCATAGAGCAGGGTGACGTTTCCTGTTCGCAGATGGTCGCGCACGTCCGACACGAATTCGGCGGCCTCATCGCGCCCGTCAAGCTGCTCGATGTACCGTGCCTTGAACTCGTCGAATTTAGCGGGGTCATGAGCGAACCACTTGCGCAGGTCCGTGGTGGGCGTCACCTCCGTTTTAGCCCAACGGTCAAGATCCGCACGCTCCTTGGAAACGCCGCGCGGCCACACCCGATCCACCAGAACACGGTAACCGTCGGTCGGCTGCGCGGAATCATATATGCGTTTGATCTGAAGAACATGCGACTGCGCCATGCAACCCATGCTAGATGTCCCGAATGATGGGATCGAGACAATTTCTCTGGCTGCGAACCACAGTCGTCAGAGAGCCGCACAAGACCGAAAAATGAGACTGCATTTGAGACGGTTATCTGGTGCTCACTCTAGGGTTAGGACCATGGGAATTGAGAACAATCACAAGCTCATCGTCAACTGTCTGCCGTTGACGGAGTCGGAGAAGGCGCAATTCACGCGTGCGGCCAGGGGAGTGCCGCAGGAATTCGTAGGCGACTCGACGCAGCGGGGGAGTATGAACTGGAGCGCCCGCATCCCGAAGGAATTCCGTGCATCGGTGACTGCGATCATCGGAAACGTACCGCCGGAGGAATGCTCGCAATGCCCCAGACTCGAATGGCTGCAAACCTGGAGCGCCGGCGTCGACAAATACCAGCGGCCCGACGTACTGCAACCCGGATCCATGCTCACCAACGCTTCCAGCGCATACGGGCAGAGCGTATCCGAGCACATGTTCGCCATGATGTGGGCGCTCATGAAGAACCTACACGTCTATGCCGGCAATCAAGCCAACGCAGACTGGACTGACGCGGGCCGTGCATTAAGCCCATCGGGCATGACCGCATTGGTGATCGGCACCGGCGACATCGGCTCGCACTTCGCCAGACTGTGCAAGAGCGTCGGCATGGAAACCATCGGCGTACGACGTAACCCATCCGTCGAAGCGGAAGGCATCGACCACACGATAGGCTTCGAATCACTCGAACAGGCATTGCCATACGCCGACGTCGTCGCCATGAGCGTGCCGTCCACACCGGCCACGCACCATCTGCTGAATGCCGATCGACTGGCACTGCTCAAACCCGAAGCGCTGGTACTGAACGCGGGCCGAGGCGATGCCATCGATTCCGAAGCCCTTGCAGCGGCGCTCACGGGCAACGAGCTACGGGGTGCCGGCCTCGACGTGACCGAACCTGAACCGTTGCCGGCCGACTCGCCATTGTGGCATGAACCGCGCTGTCTCATCACCCCGCATGTGGCGGGCGGCAACCATCTGGAAGTGACGGAACGGCGCATCATCGCCATCGCATTGGGCAACGTGCGCTGCTACGCCAACGGTCAGTCGCTCGACAATCGCATGCCTTTGAAAGGCTGAGGATTCGCCGCTGGAAATCAGCCATAGAATATTACCCAAAAGATCCATACGGACAATCCTGATGAACCCATGTCGCCGCGGATTGGGAAATTCCCTGATGTATCCCTGACTCGCTCCGTGGACGATTTCGTCTCGTCGATTGACGAATGTCCCGCTTAGGGTTGTACCCTCTACACCTGATATGGATAACGAACTGTTTGAGAAGGCGCCGATTCCGCGCGCATACATGACCCTGGCCATACCCGTCGTGCTGAGTATGATGGTCACCCTCGTCTACAACACCGTGGACACCTACTTCATCGCGCACACCGGCAACACCGACATGGTGGCCGGCGTGTCCATCGCGACACCGGTATTCACCGTGATGATTGCGCTTGGCGACATCTTCGGACTCGGCGGAAGCTCCGTGATCTCGCGCCTCTACGGCAAAGGTCGTTTCGATGACGGCCGGCGACTGAGCGTGTTCTGCTTTTGGGGAGCCGTGCTCACCGGCATCATCGTCATCATATTGGGCCTGACGTTCCACGATCCGATCCTCACGATGCTTGGGGCCGACGATTCCACATGGCGGTATGCCTCGCAGTTCTATTCGCTGATCATTCTCGGATCGCCGTTCATCATCGTGTCGATGACGCCAAGCAATCTACTGCGCACCGAAGGCTTCGCAGGCCCCTCCGCGGTCGGTTCGGTCGCCGGAACCGCCATCAACATCTGCCTGAACCCGCTGTTCATCCACGTGTTCGGCTGGGGCGCGGCCGGTTCCGCAGGCGCGACCGTCATCGCCAACATCTGCACCGACCTCTACTTCGTGTGGTTCCTGCTCAAACGCAGCCGCAACCTATCCATCGATCCACGGCTCATGTTACGAAGCGGACATCTCGATATCAGCAGGCAGGAGGCAAGCGGCATCTTCGCCATCGGCATTCCGGCATCCGTTACCAATCTCATGCAAAGCCTTGGCATTGTCATGGTCAACCTCTTCCTGCTGCCATACGGCAACGATGCGGTGGCGGCCATGGGCATCGCATTGAAGATCGTGATGATCGCCGTGATGATTCTCGTGGCGTTCGCCTTCGGCGGCCAGCCGCTCATCGGCTATAACTATGGTGCCGGAAACATGAGTCGGTTGAAGGCATTGCTGAAATTCGCATACTCGTTCCTCGGCATGCTCGCATTGGTCATGACCGCGGTGCTGATCGCCTGCGCTCGCCCGTTGATGGGATTCTTCAGCACCGACACCGGCATGCTACGTGTGCAGCTGCTGAGCACCGTATGCGTGTCGGTGGTGCTCGTGACCACCTGTACGTTCCAATCCGCGGGCAAGGCCCTGGGCGCACTGCTACTGTCCGTCAGCCGTCAGGGCGTGATGCTCGCCATCACCTTGTTCGCAGGCAGCGGACTCGCCGGATATCATGGGGTCATTGCCGCGCAGGCCTTCGCCGACCTGCTCACTGCGGTCCTTGCCGTCGTATTGGCTGTGATTCTTCTGCCTGAGTTGCGTGGCCGAAAGGCCGAAAGCCGGAAGATCGCCCTCGTCGATGAATGATGCCAGCCATGCGTAAGGCTCAGGCCGGGCTCGACGCCGAAAGAATGCCCGTATGATGGCATTAGGGAGGAAAGGCGGGAGCTGTGACGTTGAACAAATGGCAACGAATGACCGAATGGCCGCTGACCGTACTGGCATTGGTGTTCCTGCTCGCGTATTCATGGGAGGTGCTGGCACGGACGCATGTCTCCCTGTGCGAAACCACGATCAACGTCATCTGGATCGTGTTCATCGTCGACTACGTCGTTTCGATTTCGCTGGCGCACGATAGGAAGACCTGGTTCAAGAACAACCTGCTGTTGCTCATCTCGATCATGCTGCCGATTTTCAGACCGCTGAGACTGCTGCGACTGGTGGCTGTGTTGAATGTGCTCAATCGCACCAGCGGCATGGCGGTACGTGGTCGCATCACACTCTACGTATGTTCCAGCGTGATATTGCTGATCTACGTCGGTTCGCTTGCGGAATTGGATGTGGAACGTAATGCTCCGGGCACTACCATCACCGATTTCGGCAAGGCCATATGGTGGGCGTTCGTCACCACCACGACGGTCGGCTATGGCGACATGTCTCCGGTGACATGGCAAGGCAAGTGCATCGCCGTGGGTCTTATGATCGCCGGCATCGCCCTGATCAGCGTCATCACCGCAACGCTCGCGTCATGGATCGTCGACCGGGTGAGCGATGAAGCCGATAAGCGTGCCAATGAGACGGAATCGGAAACCACGCGGCTGAGCAGCAACGTCGCCGAACTGACCGACGCCGTCAACCGACTGCGTGACGATATCGCGAAACTGCGCGAATCCCCAACAGCAGATGACAGGCGATAACAAGTGATGCCGGACGGAGTCCAACTTCCGTCCGGCATCACTTACGAGTGAATCGGTTGTTCGCTATTCGCAGGCAACCCCATCATGGTCACGGTCCAATGCGGAACGATAGCCCGGCTGACCTTGATAGATCGGTGCCGCCCCGGCGGCACGCGCGGCGGAGCAATTCTGGTAGTAGACATTGGAACTGTCGTTTTGCTGTACTTGAGGAGCCGGAGCGGGTTGTTCGGTTTGCGTCTGAGACTGCTCCGTCTGCTCGGTGGAGGGCTGCTCGGTTTGAGTAGGCTCGGAGGAAGGTTCCTGAGTCGGTTCGGCGGTTGCGGTCTGAGGCTGTTCACCGGCGTTCGTACCGGTATAGTCGGGAACGGCCTGCGTCGGACAGGAGCCCAGCACCTTATTCATCGCTTCCTTCTCCGCCTGAGTGACCCACAATGAATACTTATGCTTCACGCCGATCTGGCGTGCCACGTACTCGCAGCGGAAGCTTGTGTTGGAGGGCAGCCACGTAGCCGCATCACCATCGGATTTTTTCTGATTGGCGGATCCGTCTACAGCTAGCAGATTATACGGGTCGTTGGCGAGTTCGGTTCGCTTGCTCTTACTAAGCTTTTGTGCGCCCTTCTGCCAGGCGTCGCTTAAGGAAACCACATGGTCGATTTGCACGGCGGTAGAGGTTTTCGCGCCTTTCTTAAACTTGATTTCCTTACCGGTATACGGGTCCTGCAGCTTGCCGGATTTGACCACGCAATCCTGCGTATGCGATTTATGCTTTACGTTCGTCAAATCACGGTTAAGAATGTCATTGCGTGTATCGCATCCGTTATGGTCGACATCCTTCCAGGCGTCACCGAACTGTGCCCGCTTGTACCCGGTCTTCGGCGCACGACCCTTGACGGTAAGTGTGTCAAGTACATCGGTGGCGAGCTCGCCGGCGCCGGTATCATCGGTAGCCTCTGCGGCCATGGAGTAGTCGGCATGATAGCCTGCGGCGAAGCCGATCGACAGCAGACAAGCCATGCTCACGGCAATCAGACGACGTATTACTGCATTGTGATAACGCACGGGTTCCTCTTTCTCATCTCATGGTCCCTGAAGTCATCGTAGACTGATTCCGCATGAAGGCACGCATCGGCATGAAAGCGGCGGCAGTGATGATTCGGTCGGGACGTGCGGCAAGAATCGGCGTTATGACTCAAGCTGCATGTGACGCGTACGAACTTCCCGAAGGATTCGAGTATTGCTCAAAGCTGAATCCGGTAATCGAAGCGGTCTCCGCCTTGGATCGTGTCAAGGCCGTGGTGCGAATACTGCACGAGCCGGGCGGCTGCCCGTGGGACGGTTCGCAGACGAACCGATCCCTGCTCAAACCTCTGCTCGAGGAAACCTATGAGTACATCGACGCGGTCGAAACCGACGACCGCGAGAACATGCGCGAGGAACTGGGCGATATGCTCCTGCAATCCGTGTTCCAGGCACAGGTGTGCGCGCATGACGAGACCGATCCATTCGGCATCGATGAGGTATGCGACCGCTTGGTCGACAAGCTCATCACCCGCCATCCGCACGTATTCATGCCCGATGATGCGGTTGCAACGGAATCGGATGCTCCGAAGTCCGCTGAAGAGACGCTGCAATTATGGGAGAGGATGAAACAGAAGGAGAAGCAACGCAAGTCGGTGCTCGAAGGTATCTCACACGCCCAAGGCGCACTGCCAAGAGCCGCCAAAGTCGTTTCACGCGTCGCCAAATCAGCGAACCGGGCCCAACTCGAACAGGCATACACCGCCGAGTCGCAGCCGTCCGATACCGGCCACGACCACCAGTACGCCGATCGGATCATCGCGATACTGCGTGACGCCCAGCGCAATGGCGTCGACGTGGAATCAGAGCTACGCTGCAGATTGCGCGATCTGGAATGCGCCATCGAACGAATCGAAAGCGAAAATCGATGACCGCAGACCCCGCAGTCTGGCATGACCTGAAATTCCGTGGCACGTTCCGCGACTGCCTACCAGCGGAGAATCCTGAGCTCCTCCGACGACTACAGGTGCGAAGGTCACATTCATGTGGCCGCCGCCCGCCGCAAGTCGGGGCATACGACGACAATCAACGGCATGATCGAATCCAATGACACCAACGAAAAGGCAATCGACAGACAACTGCTCAAACGGTACGCCGAAGACTTCAACTCCGATCGGGCCAACCTCGTGGCCGCCAATGCGGCCGTCTCCGCCGGCGTACTCGAAGCGGCCACCGACTACAAGGGACAGCGCTCGCTGCCGTGTGACTTTTCCATCGAGCTGAAACAGGGGTCAATCACCAACCAGCGTCGTTCCGGCCGTTGCTGGATGTTCGCCTCGCTCAACACGCTGCGCTACGAGCTCATGCATACGTGGAACCTCGACGACTTCGAATTCTCGGAAACATACCTGTTCTTCTGGGATGCGATGGAGAAATCCAACACGTATCTGGAAAACGTGCTCGCCACACTCGATGAGCCGACCGATAGCCGTATCTTTCAGGAGATCAACGATGGTCCGGCCGATGATGGCGGCTGGTGGCAAATGTTCGCCGCCTTGGTGAACAAGTACGGGCTCGTTCCGAAGAGCGCATACCCGGAGTCCGCGAATTCCAAGGATTCCGATGCCTTCAAACAGTATCTCAACTCCAAGCTACGTGAGTTCGCGGCCGATCTGCGTGATAGGCATGCGGCCGGTACGCCGATCGACGAGCTTCGTACGCTGAAAAACGAGGACATGTCGACCGTATACCGCATGTGCGCGATTGCGTTGGGCGAGCCGCCGGAGACATTCGATTTTCTGGTGCGCACCAGTGACGACGATAAGAAGGACGCCGGTTCCGACGGGATAGGTTCCGACAAGAAGGCTGACAAACCGAAATCCGGCAAGGACGAGCGCAGGCAGATTCGCGAATTCGGCATCACTCCGATCGAATTCTATAGGAAGTACGTGCCGCTCGACGTGAACGACTTGGTCACCCTATGCAACGTTCCGATGGAATCCCGCCCATTCAATACGCGCTACCGCATCCGTTTCACCGCGAACGTCGCTGAGGCGGGTGACATGGAATTCATCAACGTGCCGCTCGACGCGTTCAAGAAGGCGGCCATCGATCAGATCAGCGCCGGGCATCCGATCTGGTTCGCCTGCGACTGCATGCAGTTTTCCCTGCGTTCCGCGGGATACTTCGACCGCGACAGTGTGCGCGTGGACCAACTGTTCGGCACCGAATTCACCTTCGATAAGGCGCAAGGCCTTGAATACGGCGATTCTCCGAGCAACCACGCCATGACCTTCACCGGCGTGAACCTTGACGGCGACGGCAGACCGAACCGTTGGAAGGTCGAAAACAGCTGGGGCAAAGACAACGGCGACGACGGATACTACGTGGCGTCCGACGCATGGTTCGACCGCTATGTGACTGAGATCATCATCTGCAAGGAATACCTCGATGAAGCCACCCGTTCGCTGCTTACCGCGGAGCCGGTGGAACTTGACCCATGGGAGCCGCTGACCAAGCGCTCCAGATAACGGCAGCACCGTCGACAACATAATGGCAGAGCGAGGCGAAAGGCGAAAAGTGCCAGGCAAACTCACGTGGCTTTCCGACGAACTGCATAGCGAATGCAACACGGCGGTGCTTCAGCGTGCCCGCGGCATCACCAACCAATGGCGCGCCAAGATGCGGGATCTGTACTGTCTGAACGACCCCGAAGCGGACCGTATCACACTGAGCGCCTCCGTACGTGGCACCACTTCGCCTTCCAGCAACTATACGGTGCAAGCCACCGTCGATATGGGCGACCAGCTACTGCTCGCACGCTACTGCAGCTGCCCTGCCTTCGCAGGCGCCGATTCCGCTCACGACAGAGGATACCGCGACAGCTTCGGCTATCGTAGTTTCTCCGATGACGACGAAATCTACGATTACGAGGATGCCGATTACGACGATTACGACGATTTTGGCAGGGAACCCGCATTCGGTCACGTGGATGAGGGCAACGATGATGCCAACGCCTACCAAAGCCCACACGGCTTCGGCCGGAGATCCCGTCGAAGCACCGACGGACGTTCCGCCGGAACCGGATTCCGCTATACCGGCATGTGCAAGCACCTCGCCGCAATGATCATGCTGTTCGTGCAAACCCCGGAACGTTTCCACGGCTACCAGCCGGGCAATGCCACCCCACGATACATCGCCGACTACATGAGGCGAATCGATGCCGAACGACATACGTCGAACAAGGACTCCCAGCTCAGCCTGCTTAAACGCATCGCCAATGCGAAACAGCGATTGGGCGAAGAACAAGGATGGCTGGCGCCCGACCACCATGGCAAAGCGGGCGGCTCCCACAACGACGGCCCGGCCATCGTGCTGCCGGGCAGCGTGCATCTTGAACCGACGATCACGCTCACCGAAGGAACGACCTGGTCGCTGAGCCTGCGCATCGGCCACGACAACACCTCGTACGTTCTGAAAAACATCTCGAGATTCGTATCCAACATGCGAACGGGAGCCTATGAATCATATGGGCGTAAGCTGGCCTTCACCCATACGCCGGATATGCTCGACCAGTTCTCGCAAAGCGTCCTGACATCGCTCAACCGAGTACTCGCTACACGTGCCATCTCACAGATGCAAAACCGATACTCCTACGGTGATGCCGTAACCGTGCAAAGAGACCTGCTCCTCACCGATTGGGAGGTCTGTGACCTGCTCGACCTGCATGACGCATTGCCATTACCCCTCCCAAACGGAGAGGCATCGGAGAACACGCATGCCATGGAGACTGACGACATCGCCGGGCTGGCGCAACACAAGCCCACGTCCATCATGGTCGCCTCCGGACTGAGCCATGCCGGCGAACTCAACATCATCGAAGGAAATCCGGCGTTCGGCTTCAACGTATCGTACGAACGTCACGGTGAAGATCGCGGCATACGCATCATCGCCGACAAGGTGATCATGGGCACGGTAACGGGCCAACACAGCCGTTATATGATCTGCGCCCAGACCAATGGCTACGCAGATACCGCACTCTACCGTTGCTCCGCCGCAATGGAACCGGCATTCGGCCCGCTCTCCTCACTATGCGTAGGCGATCCGGACGGCGTATTCATCGCCGAAGAGGACTGGCCCATGTTCGCACGCACCATACTTCCCGCGCTCGCCGACGCCGGCATCGGCTTGCATGTGCCGCAGGAAGTCGCCTATGCGATCGGTGCGGAATGCCGGATTGAATATTATCTGGACCGTGACCTGTACGGAGTGACCTGTGAAGTCGTGGCACGATATGGGGACTTCGTATTTCAGCTGGTCCCCGCAGCCAAGGAGTTGCGTGGCGTCGTCAACCCCGATTCCACATCCAAGGCTTCGCTGGTCAAGCGCGATCAGGAATGTGAGACGCTCGCTGTGCAAGTGGCGCGTCAGCTGTTTCCGACATGGAGCGCTACCAATCCGGCGCGTGTCAGGGAAGAGGATGAAGACGCCATTCTGCTGCTGATCACCGAAGGTGTGGAGATTCTCAAATCGATGGGTCAGGTGTTCTCCACTGCCGCCTTCGACGGCTTGATGTCTCCGTCGAAGCCGAGCGTCAAGGTCGGGTTGTCGGTCGAATCGAACCTTGTCGAGATTTCGCCGATCGCCGACGAAGTACCGATGAACGAGGTCGGTGCACTGCTTGACAGTTATCGGCGCAGACGTCGCTACCATCGGCTGCACGACGGCACCTTCGTGGATCTGCGGGATGCCGATTTGGGTGAACTCGATCGTATTGCCTCGGATCTTGACCTGACCGGAACGCAACTTGACGGCGGAACCATCGCCATTCCGGGCTATCAGGCGTTTCTACTGGACGCACAGGTGCCGGATGAACGCAAAAACGCATCCTTCACCTCGTATGTCAACGATGTGAAGATCATCGATCCGAGTCGCTATGAGGTACCGCAAGCGTTGCGCAACGTGCTGCGGCCATATCAGGCGGAGGGATTCCGTTGGCTTTCCACATTATGGGACAAGGGATTCGGTGGCATTCTCGCCGATGAGATGGGCCTGGGCAAATCCGTGCAACTGCTTGCCCTTGTCGAGGCACGTAAGGGGAATGGCCCGACGCTCATCGTCTGCCCGGCATCGCTCGTCTACAACTGGGCCGCGGAATGCGAGAAATTCACTGCCGATCTTACCGTGGAGGTCGTGGCTGGCACCAAGACGGAACGCCGCAACGTGCTGCGGCGGCTACGGGCAATGGCGAAATCGGAGTCCTCGTCATCCTCCGTTTCCGAGGCATCCTCCGAAAGCGAGGACGGTCCGGACATACTCATTACATCCTACGATTTGTTGCGTCGCGATATCGACGAATACGCCGGCTGCAGGTTCGCATGCATGGTGCTCGACGAGGCGCAATACATCAAGAACCACGCCACCAAGGTAGCGAAAGTGGTCAAGCAGGTGAACGCCGCGCATCGCTTCGCATTGACCGGCACGCCAATCGAGAACCGTCTGAGCGAACTGTGGAGCATCTTCGATTTTCTTATGCCGGGGCTGCTGGGCACTTATACGCGATTTCGCGAACGGTACGAGCAGCCGATTCTGGCGCCCGGTCCGGAACAGTCCGTCATGGCTGACAAGTTGCGGGCGTTGGTCGGCCTGTTCATCAAACGACGGTTGAAAAAGGACGTGCTTACCGATCTGCCCGACAAGTTCGAGAACGTCGTGACCGTGAAGCTGGCGGGGGAGCAACGCAAACTGTATGCGGCGCACGAACAGCGGCTGCGCGCCGCACTCACCAAAACACGGGATGCCGATTTCAACACGAGCAGGGTTCGCATTCTTGCGGAATTCACGTTGCTGCGCGAGCTTTGCTGCGATCCTCGGTTGGTGTATGCGGACGCGAAAAACGGCTCGGCCAAGCTTGAAGCCATCGACGATTTGGTGGCCAACTGCATGGATGAGGGCAAGAAGGTGCTCATCTTCTCGCAGTTCACGTCGTTCCTTGACCTGATTGGCGTGCGACTCGCCGAACACGGCGTTGCGTTCCATGTGATTACCGGTGAGACGCCGAAGAGGAAGCGCGTGGAGTTGGTGGATGAGTTCAATGGCGATGATGCGCCTGTGTTCCTGATCTCGCTCAAAGCCGGCAATACCGGCCTGAACTTGGTCGGTGCATCCGTGGTGATTCATGCCGATCCTTGGTGGAATGAGGCTGCGCAGAACCAAGCCACTGACCGCGCACACCGCATCGGGCAGACACAGGACGTGAACGTGTACCGGATTGTGGCGAAAGACACCATTGAGGAGCGCATGCTGAAGTTACAGCGGGACAAGAGCCGGCTGGCACGGCAATTCACCGACGGTGGCGCTTCGGGCGGCGTCGGCTCGCTCACCAAGGACGATCTGCTTGATCTGCTGAGCTGACATAGGAGGCGACGTTCCGCGTTCGGCGGCACGTCACGGGAGCGAGATGGGGTGTCTGCCGGTATTGCCATAATGAACGGCGTAATGCAGGGGAACCCGTACAACCGGGTTGAGATAGGCGTAAGGCCTGACCCTTTGAACCTGATGGTTAATACCAGCGTAGGGAGGCATATCTTTGAGCGATATGATGTCTGCAATCAACAAACCATATGATCCGGCACGCGGTGTTCGGCTCGACAATCTTCCCCCATTCGCGCAGCGCATGCGCGAGGCGGCCGATCTGGTATGGGAGCAAGGCTACCGTCAGCCATTCCTGCGTGAGCTTGGCGAGGGTACGCTGCAACGTGAGAAGTTCGCCTTCTATTTGCTGCAGGATTACCGCTATCTCTCCGATTACGCCAAGGTGCACGCGTTGGCCCTGACCAAGACCGACGATACCGAGGTCATGCAGTTCATGGTCGGCGTGCAAAGCGCGATCTTCAACGTGGAGACCAACGTGCATCGCAAGTATATGGCCGGCTACGGCGTGAGTGAGGAGGAGATGGCCGGCGTGCGGCAATCCGCATTCGCACGCGCATACACGTCGAACATTCTTTCCATCGCCTATGGCAAGGAATTGGTCGACATTCTTGTGGCCGTGCTGCCGTGTGCGTGGGTATATGCCGACTATGGCCAGCGTCTCGCCCGTGAATTCGCGGACACGCTGGACGCCAACCCTTACAAGAGCTGGGTCGACATGTATAAGACCGAGGAGTTCTGGGAAGGCTCCGCATGGTTGATCGAACATATCGAACGGTTGGCCGAAGGGCTGTCCGAAAAACGCAAACGGGAACTAATCGACATTTTCGTAACCGGTGTCGAAAACGAGTACATGTTCTGGTCCAGCGCCTACGACATGCAGTACACGTGGAAGCCCGAATGGGATCGGGGGCGCTGACGCCGCTGCGGTGCAGGGCCCGCTGACTTTCGATTGTTTGTTTTCATTGCAAAGGTGGGTTGGCATCCATTCCCGGATGCCAACCCACCTTTGTCTTCTCGGGAGTTTCCTTCCCGCGGATCTCCATCAGGAGAAGTCGCTTACTCGCGAACGAGCCGGATATGCTCCACGTCATCGCGTTGGGAACGGCGGTAGATCACGAACCGGTTGCCGATCACCTGCACAAGCTCCGCATCGAGCTGCTCGGCCAAGCCTTCGCCGGCCTCCTTTGCGGTCAGACCGGAACCGTCGAGCACGGAGCCCTTGATGAGCTCGCGTCGTTCGATGATGTCATCCGCCTGCTTGATGGCGTTCTCGCTCAAATCATTCTTGCCGACCTGAACGATCGGGTTGAGCTTGTTGGCCATGCCTCGCAACTGCTTGATCTGCTTTTTGGTAAGTGCCATATATGTTTCGCTTTCTCTGGGTAACTTTCCGCGTGCTGTCCGCGGCATCAAAGTCTTTCGATAACGCTCGCTCTACCATAGCGTGAGGTCGGTAAAACCCTGCATATCATGTACGTTCCATCGCCTCATCAAGCAGGCGGTCGATGTCATCGAACCGCTTGGCATGCGGATGCCATACGGGATGACCGGCGGCGATCACCAGCGCCGGACGGGCAAGTGCGGCGAGAGACTCCAGCGGATTGGCATCCAGCACCACCATGTCGGAGACCTTGCCATCCTCCAATGAACCGGTGGATGCGCACACGTTGAGAATCCGTGCATTCACGGCGGTGGCCGCATGGATGGCCTCGGCCGGTGTGAATCCGGCGAATTTCACCAGTAGCGCCAGTTCGCGCCACGTATTGTATTGCGTTACGAAAGTCATGGCGGTGTCGGTGCCGACGCCGACCGGAATGCCCACGTCATGTGCGGCCCGGGCGCCGGCGATCATGCCGTCGACCACGAGTTTCGAATTCTCGGCCTGAATCTCGGTGATGCCGGTTACGTCGCGGCCGAATGCGCACAGCGGGAATCCTGCGGAAAGCGTCGGCACCAGTGCGGAATGGCCGCGCAACGCATTCGGATTGTGCGTGAACAGTTCGATCAGTTCATCATCAAGGCGGCTGCCATGTTCGATGGTATCCACGCCAGCCTGCAACGCTCTGCGAACCCCCTCCGCGCCTTGCGCATGCGCGGCGACGATGATGCCTGCGTTGTGGGCCTCGTCGCAGATGGCGCGCATCTGTTCGATGGTCATCTGAGGGGAACCGGCCTCTCCGAGCACCTGGGAGTCGGTGACGCCACCGGTTGCGGCGATCTTGATGGCATTGACGCCATGTTCGATGTTCATGCGCGTATGCAGACGTGCCTCTTGCGGGGTTTCGCTTTCCAACGCGATCAGGGGAGCGCCATGGCCGTCAGGAATCGCCAGCAACGGTCCCGATGCCAGAACACGAGGGCCTACCATTTCGTTTGCGGCGATCTCATCGCGCAACGTCACGGCCTCATAACCGATATCGCCCAGCGTACGGATCGTAGTGACGCCCGACTCCAGCAGCGTACGTATGCTCGCCTTCGCCATGGCGTTGACATATGGTCTGCCGAACGGCGAATGCACCATGGCCGCGATGATGCGCTGGCCTTTCGGCGTGGCCATCTTCGGATTCAACGGGCGTCCTTGCGAGAACAGGTGCGTATGCGCGTTAATCAGGCCTGGCATCGCATATTTTCCGGTACCGTCAAGATAATGGTATTCGTCCGGAACGGGGGTGTCGAAGCTTGGCGAGACCCGTTCGATCCGGCCATGCGCACCGACCAGAACCGTCATATCGGGCAATACGGTTCCCTTGGCATCTCCAACAATCAGACGTACGTGAGCCAGGGCGAACGGCTCGATAATCTTCGATATTCCTGACTTCATCGTCATCACTGCTCCTTAATCGTCGCGATACCGCAGACGGAACAATCACTAGCATAACGCCGGCAAGGCGATCAACGCCGCAAGATAGGCGATGACTGCGGCGGCCGCAGCGATGTCACGTGCGGTGACGCGCATGACGCGCCAGTGAGTGCGTTCCACGCCTTCCTCATAGCAGCGTGCATCAAGAGCGAGACTCAGATTGTCGGCGTGCCGGATCGTGCCCGCGAACACCGGTATGATGATGGCCGTCATCGCCTTGATGCGTTGTGCGGGCGAACCGGTCTCTATGACGCCGCCACGCGCCGCCTGAGCGTCGACAATGGATTTCGCCTCGGTGCCGAGCGTCGGCAGGAAGCGTAGAGCCAGGCTCATGACGAGCGCAGTCTCCTGCGTATGCATACCGAAACGCTTCCAAGGCGACAGTAACGATTCGAAGGCGTCGGTCATTGCCGTCGGTGTGGTCGTGTTCAGGAATGTCGCTCCCAGCACGATGACTACGGCGAACCGGCAGGCGTACAACAGCGCGATGGTGATGCCGTCGTCGGTGATCGGGATCGGTCCCAGCTGAGCCACAGTCGTACCGGAACGTACGAAGAAGACATTGAGCAGGCCACAGCATGCAAACAACATCAGGAACATGTGCACGGATCTGAGCAATCGCCATGGATTGAGTCGGGCGGCGCCGATAATCATGCCGGTGAAGATTGCGGACAGTAGCAACTGCCGGCCGGAGTTGATGGCGAAGGCGGAGAACATCAGTGCGAGTGCGGATATCATCTTCACACGTGGGTCGAGACCGTCGATGAAGGACGGCTTGCGGCCGTCGCTCCGCCCCGATTTCATGGGTGCGGCCGCGGACGGATCCTGCTCGCCGTCATCAGACCGCGTCGTCGATGACGCTTGTGGTTCAAGCGTGATGGTGCGATCGGCGATGGCGTCGACCTCCGCTTGCGAATGCGAGATGATGAGCGTGGTCACGCCATCGTCGTGCAACGTGCGGATGAGTTCGTGCACGCGTGCGGTCGCCTGTTCGTCGAGTCCGGCGGTTGGCTCGTCCATGATGAGTATGCGTGGATTGCGGGCGATCACACCGGCGATGGCCACGAGACGCTGCTGGCCTCCGGACAGATCGAACGGGGAGCGATCCTTCAGATGTTCGATATGCAAGAGCCGCAGGGACTGCTCGACCCGCTCCTGAACCTGTGCCTCGCTCAGGTGCTGATTGCGTGGGCCGTAGGCGATGTCATCGGCAACGGTTTCGGCGAATAGCTGCCGTTCCGGATGCTGCATGACGAAGCCAACGGTGGCACGGAGCTTTTCGCGGGCTTTGCGGTTGAGCGGCTTCGATGCGCCGGAGTCGACGGCTTGCGCAACGGTGATGCCGTCGATGATGATGGAGCCGGATTGTGGGGTCTCCAATGCGCAAAGCATGCGGGCCAAGGTGGTTTTGCCTGCACCGTTGCGCCCCATAAGCGCTATCGTCTCGCCCCGGTTGATGGTCAGCGAAAGATGCTCGAAGACGGATGGGTCGGCGTTCGGATAACGATAGGCGAGATCACGTACCTTGATGATGGGAGCGGATTGCGACGAAGCGCTTTCGGCCGGATTCCCAATCCGTCGGCGAGTGCCGGTCGAAAGCGACGGGGGTGTAGGACGGTTTCCCTTGGAACCGGTGTCCGTCACGCGTCCCCGCTCCAGCCGGACCACACGATCGGCGTGCACGAGCTCGTCCATGTGATGCGTGACCAGGATGATGGTGGTGCCGCGTTCCTGCAGATCGTCGAGCACCCGCATGATGTCGGCGCGTGCCTGCGGGTCGAGCATGGCGGTCGGCTCGTCCAATACCAGCACTTGCGAATCCATAGCGAGCATGCCTGCAATCGCGACGCGTTGTTGTTGGCCGCCACTCAGCCTGGTCGGATCGGCCTTGCGGTAGTTCTGCATGCCGACGGCTTTCAGAGAAGCGGTGATCCTGGTCCCGATATCATCATGTGCGATTGCAAGATTCTCCGGACCGAAGGCGACATCATCCTCGGTGATCGTGGTGACGATCTGATCTTCCGGATGCTGGAAGACGGCGCCGATGCCGTGACGGGCCGTGCGGTATGCGTCGGCATGGGCGCCGGAATCATCGAAGGCGACATTGCCGAGCAGCGTGACGGTTCCCGAATCGGGCGCGACCAGCCCGGCGATCACACGGGACAACGTGGATTTGCCGGAACCGTTCGCGCCGGTCAGACAGATGCGTTCGCCTTGCAGGATGGTCAGGTCGATGCCATCCAACGCCCAGGTGGCGCCGTGGTCATAGCTGAAGCGAACGTCATGCAGCTCGATGACGGGAGTGTTCGACATCAATGGTTCAGCAGGTTGGAAATCGGCTTGTAGACCAGGAAAGTGACTACGCCGTGGATCGTGAACTTCAATGCGTTGAACGGCAGGAGTGCCGGAATGATCAGTGCCACGACCTGCGCGGTGGTCATGTGCGCATAGAACGGCGTGACGATGATGTTACCTACGATCGCCGCCGCGAGCGCGATGATCGCGCCGACGACGATGCCGAGCAACGCGCCTTTGCGGGTCTTGTTCCTGCGGTAGATGAGCGAGGCCGGCACCGATAGCGCCAACGCCACGAGCACCGCCATCAGCGTACCCCACGGATTGGTAAACAGATGAGGGACGAAGCCGAGTACGCTCACGATCACGGCCGCCGAAGGGCCGAATGCGAAGCCCGCCACGAGGCAGACGATGCCCGACGGATCGTACTTGAGCCACTGCACGCCCGGGATGATCGGGAATTCTATGAGACTGACGGCCATGGCCAATGCCACGAACAACGCGTACATGGCGATGCGTTTGGTGGACCAGCGACCGGAATCGGCCACTCCCGTGGAATGCTCGTTGTCCGGTCGGGACTGGTTGTTGGACTGCTGCGCGCTATGCGAAGATACACTCATGGTGAGCTCCGTTTCTTCCATCCGGACTTTGACCGTTGGCCCCGGATTCTCACCGGATCAGCCGCATTCGCGGGTCGCGGGCTTCGGTGGTGGGCCGTTATGGTCATCGGTTTCACCGTTACCGCCAGTAAGGGTTTTCACCTTCCCTGAAACTTGCGGAACCATATATACGCGCCGGTATGGATATAGGTGAGGTCCGGTTACGGTTTCAGGCGGCCGGTCGGGGGCGCAATCGTTATCCATCTCGGGGGAGCGGAATGTTGAGTCGGTTAAGTATGGCAAATCATGCAATCGTATTCACTATTTGTGCGTTCCGCGCGTGTAGTGGGTATGGCACGAGTTACTATGGCGGATACCGGTTCGATTACACCCACCATTACCTGCATAGAGAGGTCAGAGATGATTGAGACTGCACAAGCCTTCGGCGTTGACATCGGCGGCTCCGGCATTAAGGCCGCCCCGGTTAACCTGGAGAAGGGCGAATTTGCTGAGCCTCGTCTGAAGATTCTTACTCCGGAGGTGTCCACTCCGAAGGCCGTCGGTGAAATCGTTCGCCAGCAGCTCGAGCATTTTGAGGTTCCGGAGACCGCTCCGGTCGGCATCGCTTTCCCGGCTCCGATTCATGTGGGAGAGAAGCTCGGCTACATGGCCAATCTGGATCAGTCTTGGGTTGGCGTGGACGTCACCGAGGTATTCTCCGAGGCATGCGGTCGTCCGGTCACCGTGGTGAACGACGCCGACGCCGCGGGCCTTGCCGAACAGCAGTTCGGCGCCGCCAAGGGGCAGAACGGCCTGGTCGTGGCCACCACTTTGGGTACCGGCATCGGCACCGCCCTGATTTTCAACGGTGAACTCATCCCGAACACGGAGCTCGGCCATCTGGAACTGCTCAAGGGCAAGGGCGATGCCGAGAAGTACGCCGCCTCATCCGTCCGTGAGAAGCTCGACATGGGCTACAAGAAGTGGGCCAAGCGTCTGACCAAGTACTACTCCCTCATGGAGTTCTATCTGGATCCGCAGCTGTTCGTCGTCGGCGGCGGTGTGTCCCGCGTGTCCGAGAAGTTCCTGCCGTACATCGACATCAAGACCCCGATCGTCGCGGCCAAGCTGCACAACGAGGCCGGCATCATCGGCGCTGCGTACTATGCAAGCACCAAGATGAAGTGATTCCGTAGCATCGATCGTTCAAGGCCGTCTGATTCGTCAGGCGGCCTTTTCCGTACGTCCGGGGAGTAGGGTGGAGTCATGCGTTTTTCTTCTCGAGTCGATATCAGTGAGCCCAATCCGATCGCGGTGGAGGAGGCCGCGGCCAAACGCCAAGGCGTGACCCTCGGCAAACTGAACGATTCCAATCCGACCCGACATGGTCTTGCCCCGGCATCGGTGCCGGAGGTCTATTCCGCCGAACCGAAAGGACAACGGTATGCGCGCGAGGCATTGGCGACGTTCCTTAACGGGCGGGGGAACGGACGCTGCGAAGCGGATGACCTCTATATCCTGAGCTCCACGTCGGAAGCGTATTCCTGGCTGATCAAGCTGCTATGCGATGCCGGCGATGCCGTGCTCGCGCCGAAGCCGGGCTATCCGCTCATCGAATCCATCGCACGTCTCGAATGCGTCGATACGATTGAATACCAGCAACGATTCGACGGCTCCTGGTACATTGATGTCGCCGAGCTCCGCGAGGCATTGGAAGGTGAACATGGTGGACGTATCCGTGCGCTGATACTCATCAACCCCAACAATCCCACCGGCTCGTATGTCAAGACGCCGGAACGCGAGGCGATAGTGCAACTGTGCCGTGAGCATGGGGTGGCCATCATCGCCGACGAAGTGTTCTATGATTACGATCTCGAACCGTTCGAAGGCAACGCACGATTGGCGGGTGAGCATGGCGTGCTTACGTTCGCGCTGGACGGGTTTTCGAAGATGCTCGCCGCACCGCACGCCAAAGTCGGTTGGATCCAGGTCTCCGGACCCGTCGAGGACGTGGCCGAGGCCAAACGCAGGCTGGACGTGATCGCCGACGACTATCTGCCGATGAGTGAGATCATCGCCCAACGGATTCCGTCGATGCTTCAGGCCGCACCGGAGCAAACCACACGTGTACGGGCGCGTGTGCGCAGCAATCTCCAGACATTGCACGCCATGCTGAAGACGGACCCGAATGGTCTGGTCAGCGTGCTGCGGGCGGAAGGCGGCTGGAATGTGCTTCTGCGCGTGCCAAGCGTGCTTGACGAAAACGAGCTGGTGCTTGCCATGATCGAGCGGCATGGCGTTTCCGGACAGCCCGGTTACTTCTTCGACATGACGTCAAACGGCTATCTGGCGATTTCCCTGCTGCCGGAGCCGGAGGATTTTCGGCGTAACGTTCAAATCGTGCTTGACACCGTCAACGAACTGATCGGCTAGTCCTTCTCAATCTGCCGACGCTGAGCGGCCGTCAGCGTCGGCAGATTGAGGGAATCTGGATGCCTCATACTTGGCTCGGATGAGGTCGGTGTAGAAGGCGACGGCGTCATGGGGCGTGCCATCGAAGACCACGTTGTGCTCGTCGACCACGAGCGTACGGTCGATGGCATATTCGGGGCGGGTGATGAGTGCCGTGTCGTGCGTGGCGAAGATCACCTGCCTGTCATAGCTGAACAGCGCCTTGGCCACGTTGGCCGAAGCGACCTCATCCAATCCCTTGGTCGGTTCATCGGCTACGATTGCGGCAGGGGAGAAGCTCAGCGCGGAAGCGATCGCCAGCAGATGCCGTTTCTCGCCATCCAAGGCGGAAGCGGGTTCCTTCGCGACCGATGCCAGGTCGAAATGAGCGAACAGATTGCCGATGATCGCCTGACGTTCGCTTTCCGGAACCTTATGTTTTTTCAACGGCTGGTCGATCGCCTCGCGTATCGAGGAGGCCTGGTAATAGCCGTTCGGAATCTCCTCGCGGCGTACGCGTCCGATACAATCCTCGACATGCTTCAGGTCACGCTTTACGGATGGATCGTAATCCGTGCCGTCGGCCGTGATCCGGACCGAGCCTGCGGTGGCTGGCAATGCCCCGTCAAGCAGTTTCAGCAACGTGGTCTTGCCGGAACCATTCAGGCCGATCACCGCCACCCGCCTATCGGAGGGCGTGATGGTCAGCGTTGTGGCATCCAGGCCGATATTGCCGTCCTCATAGGTATGTGCGGCGTTGTCGAGCGTGAAGGTCACGGTCGAGATGGGGGTGTCGTGTTTGGCGGTGAAGAGCGTATCGAAGAATCCCATGGGAATCATTGTATAGTGACCATCCTCAATCGGCGTGAGTCGTCGGTGGGTGTGGTCAGGCGAAATAGAAACCTTGGAAATCGTAGGAGTAGACGCGGTAGATATAGCTGGTGTTGAGCGTCATCCTGAACTCGGACAGCAGCGTGCCATCGGACGAGTATTGCCCGAACAGGCCCTTCATGCCCGAATCGATGAGGATGTTGCCGTTGTCGAGCTCCTGCGCGGAGGAGACGTACGGCGAATAGGGCACGTCAAACGACGACACTTCACTGTACGTGCCGGCGTTCTCATCGACCAGATACTTGCGGTACTGCGAGCGCGCCGTGTCGGAGGAGAACTCCGTCGAAATGCCGTCGATCACGGACCAGTCGAACTCGGGTCGGGTCAGGGCGGTGCCGAAGTTGTTGTTGAACATGTACAGATAGTACTGGCCGTCCGACAGTGAATCATCGGTTACGTAGGTGATCGAATGCTGTCCGCCGGTGTCGGGGAACGAGCCGGATTTGGTGAGGAACGAGTCGGCTTCGTCGGTACCGGCCCACACGGATGCTTCGCCGATCATGTAGGCGAGCGTCGGTTTCGATTCCAAGTCGTTCACTTTGATGATGGTCGACGTCTCTCGTGCGGAGAACAGGGCGGAGCCGTCTTCCAGCAGTTGGATGGTATTGCAGTGCAGCCAGTCCCAGCGGTTCTTCGCGTTGGAATCCGATTCGTCGGTGCCCGCATGCGTGGAGGAGGCCTTGTAGTCGGCGAACATCTCGCCGAAATCGAGCAGGCCGGTCACTTCGCCGGTGGTGGTGTCGAGTTTGATGACCTGATCCTGTACGGCGTTGTCGCTGCGGTTCAGCTCGGTGGCGAGCATCACGATGTTGCCATCATCGTCCAGGGCGTAGTCGTGGTGCAGGATGTAGTCGGATCCCAGATTGTAGATTTTCTCCAGCTTGCCGAGCCGGTTCATGCCGACCATGTGCTTGGTGGAGGCGGAGAACCACATGAGTCCGTCGTCATCGAACAGCAGACGGTGCGAACGGTAGTAGAGCACGGGGATCTCGCCGCGCAGCACGCCGTTCGTGTCGTAGTAGAACATGAAGTCCTGCTCGTCGCTGTCGTTGCCGAGAATCGCATACAGGCCATCACCGAGATTCTCCCCGGTTTCCGCGGTCTTGGTCGATTCGAGCTGCACTTCCTCGTTGCCGAGCAGTGAGGCGCCCCTATGGGTGATCGTATGCGTACGTGCGTCGCCGTCTGCGTTGGTCAGTGTGAGGGTGATGGTGTTGGTCTTGCCGGGTATGAGTCCCAGCAGTTGGAATTCGTGCGTGCGCTGGTATTGCGATTCCTGATATGCGGTGCGTGTGAAGTCGGCATATCCGTCCGCGTGCACGGTATAGCTGACGGAGACGGCGTCATCGGTGGTGAAATACACGTACAGCGACGTGGTGTTGGTGCCGTAAGGGTTCTCTTTGACGAAGATGTCGTCTTCCGTGGCCGCGGCCTGGCTTTTCTCGGCCTTGAGATTGTCGTCGGCCATGTCCTGATAGTCGGCGGTGTATACGTTTTCTATTCGGGCGTTGAGCCGTTCGATACGGTTTTGACGTATCTGCGCCTCTACATTGTCGTAGCTCAACAGGCATGCGCCCAGCGCGATGGCGGAGGCGATGAGTGCGGCGGACCAGCGTCTGGCCCGAGGGTGGTTCGGCAATATGGCGAGCTTTTTCATAAACATATGACTCCGACGATATTCATCTCAAGGCGAAAGGGGGATATCCGCCACTATTATCGCCGTACCTCAAAGACAACAGGTAAATTCGCTCGTTGAATCATGAGAATAGGCTGAATATTCGCTGTAAATGGCATATGCGCAACGAATCAGGGCAGTGCGAACCATGACTGTACTTCAAGGAACAATACCGAATTGGCGCGAATCAACTCATCCTCGCGCCCCGGCATGAACAGCGACAGCACGGTGATCGTAATCGAGAACATCAGCAGCGCGAGAACACCCGCGCGCATCAGCCATCTCAGTCGTGGACGGGAACAATCGAGCGCGAACAGCCATGCCGGCAGGGCGGCCAACGCGAACAACCAGCCGAAATCGGCGATGTATCGCCATCCGAGACCTCCGAGGCGCGAGTCAAGCGCTATGGTCAGCAGTCCCAGAATCAAACATGCCGTCAGCATACCCCACATATTCGCTCGGCCAGATCGGTGCATGCGACGCCGCAGGAATGGCTGCGCGAGTGCGGCGATGGCAAGCGGCACCGTTGTGAACAAGCCACCGGGCATCGCCTCGGTGAAGCCCCACGACGGCAAAGGCGTCGGAGAGACCGCTAGGAACGGGAACTGATCGGTGAATCGTAACGGCAGAAACAGATAATATCCGCAGGTAAGCAGAAAGTTGGCAAATGGCTGATGGTAATTCGTCATATCGGTGACGGTCATCTGATAGCTGCTGCCGAAATCAAGGACGGATCCGAATCGTGCCACATTGTAGGCAAGCAGTGGAACGACCACGACCAGTGCGGGAACCAGCACGGCGAATGGTGCGCGTAGCAGCCGCAATACGCCCGTACCGTGGCTGACGGATCCACCGTCACGCCGCACTTTGCATTGACGGATGATGGCATGAATCTGCGGCCGGAAAATCGCGAACGCCAGCAGTGCCACCACCGTGAACGTGGGCCGACAGCCGAGGTTCGCGGCGATGCATACCGAGCCGGCCGCCAAGTGCGGCAGTGACAACGCCGGCGGATCCTCCACCGCAGGCATGTCATCATGGGATGCGGAAGGCAATGGCTTCGCGGCTCCCAACCATAGCCACAACCCCAGTGTGCTCAGGAACAGGGAGGCGGCGATCGGCACCGAATAGAAATTCGTGCGATACCACAGATAGACGCTGTTGGATGCCAACAACATGAACACGCACAGCAGACTGGCCGCCGCGAGGGAGGAACCGGGGCGGATGCGTTCGATCAGCCGCACCGTAAGCAGGCAGGCAAACACCAGAAAACCGAACATGAGCAGAAGCACCGCCGCGCTGGAAGGCAACATGAGCCCGCCTTCGACCCATAGCGATGTGACCGCACGAAACGGCAGGAACAGCATGATCGCCGGAAGCACGCCGAAATAGGAGTACCAATGACCCTGATAGTAGGCGTAATCCCAATAGATCGGACTGACACCGTCGTCAAGAAGACGCTGCCGGGTTTCGGCGCTGTACGGATTGTCGGCGTCGCGGAGCTCGTCCGGCACTTCCAGGTCAAGCCAGGTGTGGCCGTTGCGCAGCGCCTGCGCCATATGGTCGTACTGGTCGAAATCGTAGGTGTACATGCCGTCGGCATGGAACTGCAGGGGGACGGCGGAACGAATCTGCCATACGACGTTCCAGATGGTGATGATGGCGGGAATGGCCATGAGCAGGGCGAAGGCCGTGCGCTGGCGAACGGCGGACGTATCAAGCGGCACCTTCCACAGACGCGAATTCGGTCTCCATAGCAGCAGCAAGGCGAACACGATGACCATAAGGCCGATACGAAGCGGACTGATTTCGAAAGGCACGCGCACATTGGCGCGTACGGCTTGAATCGGAATCCGTGAACCCTTCGGTTCCAGAATCTGCACGCGCACCGTTCTGCCGGCCTCCGCCTTCACATACAGCGAGCGGGGCAGGGACAGTGACACGGAGCGAATCGTGCAGGCGACCCGATCGGCGTCCGGCCGTACCCGAATGGTGGTGAGCGGTGGTTCGCTGCCCTTGTTTTCGGCATCCTGGCGCGCTTTGTCGATCGTCCGTCCCGATACGGGATCGATGCGTATGTAGGCTGACGTACCGTCGGCGACCACTTGCAGATAGGCCTGCGTGGGGTCGGTGACGGTGAGCATGCCGTCGGCGGTGCGTTCCAGACCCGGCCCCAACGTGTTGCTTGCGGCGGCGGAATCACCGCTGGCGGCAAGCGTTCTCCAGAACGGCAGGTTGCACAACACGCACTCAATCAGCACCATGATGGCAAGAGCGGATAGAATGGCTGCGCACATGCGGTGACGTGTCTGAATACGCTGCTTCGAAGAGATCACGTCATTATTCTAATGGCTGCATGTCGGGTTGGATTGAAAGAATGGCTACCATGTCTCACCTCACATCATCATCGCCTTCAGCGGATGAGCCGGGCGCGAACCGGGATATGCTGGATCGCCTTATGCGCGGGGTGCACAAAACCTTGGGACGTTTGCGGGGCGATCACGTTGACGCCGGCGCGTCCGATACCACCTTCGGCAATCCGTTCGGCGCGGCCCTGAACGCCCCGCAGGATGTGGTCGGCGAGCTGACCCGCAATGCCGTTCGATTGGGGCCTCTGACCAAAAGGCGCGTGTTCGACGGTTTTGAAGGCGTTCCCGGACGATTGAGGCTGGGCTGGGCTCAGCTGCCTCAGACCAAGGGACAGGCGTTCTCCATCGGCCTGTTCACCGATAAGGACCATTTCGCGCAGATCGCTCTGGCCGACAGCAAGGCGCGTGTATTCGCAGGAACCGATCCGTCCATGGACGTTCAGGGCATGGAGCCCCGGTTCGTCTTCGTCAAAGAGGAGGAGCTGACCCTGCCCGACGGCATGCGTTTCGGCCATGCGCCGTCCAATCCGCCGAAAATGGTGAAGGCTTCGCAGGGCGGTGTGGTCGGTCGAGCCGAAGGAGGGCGCATGATGTGGCTCGCCTCATGGCTGAAGGTCGGCAATCGGTACACGTTGGAACAACTACGTGCCAAACTGCCGGAGGCGATGCGTTACGATCTGGAGTTCCGCGATGCGCTGACCATCGCATTCTTCGCCGCATACATGCTGCCGCAGATGAATGGCCTGCTGATCGGTTTCGGCTCGGGCAACATCTTCCGCCGCCTCAACCGCGAAGCCCCGATGGGGGCCATTCGACGTTCCATACGCGATACGATGAGCGCCCGTTCACATGGCATGCGCGCTTCCGGCTTGGAGGACTATTTCGCCGATCTGATGCGTGAGGCCGGTGCGCTTGAGCAGAACCAGATGCTGGAGGCGGTACATGGTGCCGAACCGTTGCACCTGTATACGTCCAGCTATTCGAACTGCTATTTCTTCGCATGGGATTCCACCCTGCCGTTCGGTGCCGCCCTGCGTGCGCTCAACATCGAAGGCAATCTCAACCGTTTCGCCGCCGTAAGCTCCTGGCTGGAACGCAATGCGCGCATCGGATGCCTGCCCACGGAAGACACGGTCACTCGTGCCGAAGCCGCGCAGATCGATCTGGCATTGCTGGAGAATCCAGCATTGATCGCTTTGAAACCCGACGATGAATTCGGGGCCATCCTCGATTCACATCAGGATAGCGGCATCCAGGCCGTCGCCAGACTCGTCGACATCGCCGACGAGACCCGACGACACATTGCCGAAGACACCAAGGATGAATCGCCGAGCGAAGCATGTCTCACCGAAGGCGGCTCGGAATGGGTGTATCGCCAAGCCATGGCGCGTCTGCTGCGAAGCCTGCGCCTGCCATACCGTTTCGACGTGGAATTCCGTTGCAGCCTCGAAGACGGCAACGTGGCAATCGGCTTCACTTCGGCCGGAGTGTCCATGATGCCTTCCACCCGATACGACCCGGAACATCATGCATGGGTGAAACTGGGGGATGCGGAGCGCGCCCGCATGAGCGCCGACTACAATCTGCGCATCGGTCTGCTCATGGCGGCATTGAGCTTCGGTGCCGATCCGCATGTGCGACGTGTATCGATGCACATCGACTCCATCGGTCTGGAAGAAGCCGTCGCCGAGCAGGACTCCGCCATCAGCGAGCTGATGAGCGAAGCATTGAGCGCCTTCGAACGCATCCGTACCGGTGAAATGGGCCCATCGCGTTCCAAGGCGGCTCCGAAGGACGGCGACTTCCACGGGGATCCGGCCAGGACGGCTCCCACACGCCCTTCCGAAACCTCCGCGGATTCGACTTCTTCCTCCGATGACCATGATGCGGCGCTCGATGACCAGTTCGAAGACCTGATGAAGGACATCGACTTCGATGACATGACCTTCAGCATGCCGCAATCCGACAGCGAGGATGATGTGCAAGGTACGGGCGACATCGGCGACGCAGGCATGATCGCCTTCACGGATGCGGATATCGACGGCAACGGCGATGATGACGATCCGATGAGCCAGCTGCGTAAGAACCCGACCGTGCGCAATCTGGTGACGGTCACCTTCACACGTGAAGAATTCCTGAAACGTCTGCATACGGACGGATTGGCCAACCCCGTGCCCACGTATCGCATGTTCGATGCGGAAATGGATGTGGACGGCATGGGCGCGCTGAAACCGGTCGATGCCACGTTCGACCTGCGCGACAGTCGATTCTCCCCGACCGGATCGCAGGAAGAGCCGGAGCTTTCCGACAAAAGATTCGGCAGGGAAAGCGCCGAACTGTTTGGTTGCGGGGACGTATCCGGACTGTCGATCCAACGCGTCGATCTGCTGCAGCGCGCCGTGGGGGAGTTCCACCAGTTGGCCGCCGACGATGGCATGCCCTCCGTGGCCAAGGCACAGCGTGCGATGGACATCATCAACGCCATAGGCGACCCGGAACTGACGGGACTCGCCACACAGGTGACCAGTGCGCTGATCGACGGCAACGATACACCGGACTTCTCGTTCACTTTGGCCGACGATCTTGACGCCGAACGTATGAAGGCCCGTGATCTGCTGTTCAGCGGCCAGATCGATCAGGCCGTAGAGATGATCGAAGCGGCATTGCGTCGCATGGACCAGCTGTTCGAGTCCAATCCGGGCGTGTCTCGCTACTTCAACTCCTATGCGGAACGGGTGATCTACAACCGCATGTTCGCCACCGAGGGTGAGCGCACCGTGCTGATTCCCGACAATCTGTTCTACGCCCACATGGAACTGGCCGACATACTTGCCCAGATCAAGGGCGCGAAGGCCGCACTGCCTCATCTGAACGCCATGGTGCGGTACGCGCCCGCCTATCCGTTGTCGCATCTGAAACTCGCCGTCCAGCTGGCTCGCGAAGAGGATTGGGATCCGGCCCGTGCGGCTTGCCTCAACGCCTTGCATGTGGCCTTGGACCGTGACGACGCCTCATTCGCCTACTATCGGCTGGCCTATGCCGAATGGATGTGCGACCGTTTCGACATCGCGGCGGCAGCCTATATTATGAGCGATGACATCGCCTCGGGCCGCATCGGCTCGTTGGAAGGCGAACTGCGGGAACTGATCGCACGAGCGCAATCGCAATGCATTCCCGTGCCGACCACCGTGCCGGAAGCCATGCAGGTGTTGGAACAGGCCGGTCTGCCGGTATGGCCGAAAACCGAGGTCGCCTCGCTGGTACGCAGGGCGGCGCGCGTATGCGTGGATGAGGGCATGTTCGTACCTGCACGCACGCTGTCCGTGGCTGCCTCGCGCATGGATGACGCCGAGCGCGACGGTGCCGACGTGGTACAGATGCAGTTCCTGCGTTCGCTCAACAATTAGCGGAGAATAACATTCATGACACAGCATGACGATTCCGAACAGCTTGCTTGGGATTTCGACGTTTCGGTCGATGGCACCGCCGAACCCGAGATTACGGTGGATGCCGACGGCGACGCCTCCCGACTGGTCCCCGGTTCCGAACGGTGGATTGCGGCATTGCAGTCCACTGACGCCGATGCCATGCGACTCGACCGGCTTGACGTCTCTTCGCTGAGTGCCGAAGCGGCGGCCCGGCTGTGGGCGAAGGTCGCGGCCTGGGTGGAATCCGATCAGATCGCCTACTATATCGACGATGCCCCCATATCGTCCGATGCGGCCTATGATGCGCGGCTTCGCTGCCTACAGGCATTGGAATCGCAATTCCCGTCCTTGGACACCCCGCAATCGCCGACCCATCGCGTAGGCGGTACCTTTTCCAACGATTTTGCCTCCGTACGTCACCCTTCGCGCATGATGAGCCTCGATGACGTGTTTTCCATCGAAGAGCTGCGTGACTGGTACGACAGTGTGATCCGCGATCTCGACTGGCCGGAATCCAAACCGCTGCCGATGACCTGTGAAGTCAAGATCGACGGTCTGGCATTGAATCTCGTGTACCGTAACGGCGTGCTCGAACAGGGACTGACGCGAGGCGACGGCGTGACCGGCGAGGATATCACGCTCAACGTGCGGACGATTTCGACCATTCCGCAGAATCTGGCCGGCCCGGAAGACGATATTCCCGAATTCGTGGAAATCCGCGGCGAGGTGTTCATGCGCTGGGACGACTTCGCCGCATTGAACGGCGAGAACGAGGACGCCGGCCGAGCCCCATTCGCCAATCCGCGCAATGCCGCCGCCGGAAGCCTCAGACAGAAGGACCCGCGCATCACCGCCACGCGCCGTCTGAGCTTCTACGCGCACGGCATCGGCTCACTACGCTGGGGCGCGGGACGTGCCGACAGACATGACGTGATCAACCATCAATCCGAGGCATATGCGCTGTATGAAAAGTGGGGCGTGCCGGTTTCGCCGCATAATCGCGAAATCACGTCGTTCACCGACATTCTTGACATGATCGACTACTACGGCGAACATCGCGGCGATATCGAACACGCGCTCGACGGCATCGTCGTGAAGGTCGACGATCTTGGATTGCAGCGCGCGCTCGGTGCCACCTCACGTGCGCCGCGCTGGGCCATCGCCTACAAATACCCGCCGGAAGAGGTCAACACCGATCTGCTCGACATCACCGTGCAGGTCGGCCGAACCGGCCGCGTAACCCCGGTCGCCATCCTGAAGCCCGTATATGTGGCCGGTTCCACCGTGTCACGTACCACGTTGCATAATCCTTTCGAAGTGGAGCGCAAGGGCGTGCTCATTGGCGACACCGTGGTGGTACGCAAGGCCGGTGACGTGATCCCCGAGCTCGTGGGCCCGGTGCTCGAGCGCCGCAAGGGGCGGGAGGAGAGTCTGCACGCGTTCGTCATGCCAACGCACTGCCCGAGCTGCGGTGCCGAACTGGCTCCGGCCAAAAAGGGCGACAAGGACATTCGCTGCCCGAATGTGGAATCATGCCCTGCGCAGTTGACCGAGCGCATCATCAACTTGGCTTCCCGCAAGGCGTTCGATATCGAACATTTGGGCGATCAATCGGCGATCGCGCTGACCAATCCGGAGGAGGACCGCCCCGATTCCGTTGACACGTATGCGCCGGAGATCACTGAAATACTCGTCCAACCCGGCGAAGAGCCCGAACCCTACGAGCCGGTTGCCGGACTGCGGTTGCCGGATGCGCAGACGCCGGTGCTCTCCAGCGAGGCGGGCCTGTTCTCACTGACCGCCGCCGATCTGAAGGATGTGCGCGTATGGCGCGAGGCACCGATCATCGAAATCCATGAAACCGTCGACGTCAATACAGGCAAGACCAAGAAGACGCGCAAGCGTGTGGGAGGATCCGGACTGTGGCATCAGGTGCCTGCATTCTGGACCGCTCCGACCTCGGCCAGGAAACTCTCCGCCAAGAAACTTGCCGAACTGGAGGTGAACGGCGCCGCCGTTTCGGAATACCCAGAGTACAATGTGCCGGCCGACGCCGTAGTGATCCGTGAGGATACCAAGGTGTCGCGCACCGGCGTGACCAGCGTGCAGCCGGTGTACGTTCGCCCTGCTGAGAATACGCGCAAGATGCTCGACGAAATGGAAAAGGCGAGGCACGTGGATTTATGGCGTGTGCTCGTGGCACTGTCGATCCGCCGCCTCGGTCCGCCGACCGCGCGCACCATCGCCACGGCCTTTGGCTCACTCGACGCAATCGAACACGCGAGCGTCGAGGAACTTTCGGCAATCGACGGTATCGGACCGGAAATCGCCGAATCCGTGGTCACATGGTTCACTGCCGCACACGAACCAGGCAACTGGCGTGGCACGGTGTTGGATGCGTGGAAGACCGCCGGCGTGGGTGTGGTGGCCGAAACCAACGATCTGCCGCAGACCTTGGCAGGCAAAACGGTGGTGGTCACCGGGTCATTGGTCGATTTCTCCCGCGACTCCGCCAAAGAAGCCATTATCTCCCATGGCGGAAAGGCGGCCGGCTCGGTCAGCAGGAAAACCGACTGGGTGGTGGTCGGAGAGAACGCCGGATCCAAAGCCGCAAAAGCCGAGGAATTGGGCATTCCCATGCTCAATGAGGACCAGTTCAAACAACTGCTGAGCAGCGGTACGGTGTGATGCAGTTCTCGTGAGCAAAACCTACGAAGCTCTGGCATGCCGCATGCATGACCGCTAGGCTGGTACGCGGCAACAAGGAGGAACCATGACAGACGAGCGCATGATCGAAGCGCAAATCTACGAACGTCTCAGCAAGGTGATCGACCCGGAATTGGGTCGTTCCGTAACCGACTTGGGCATGATCGCTTCCATCGACGCGACGCCGGTCACAGGGGAGGACAACACATACGACGTGACCGTCGCCGTCGAACTCACCGTGGAAGGTTGTCCGCTTTCGCAGACCATCACGAATCAGATCAATGGTGCAGTGGCCTCATATCCGGATGCCACGTTGCAGCCTCATATCGAGGTCGGTTCCATGAGCCATGACAAGCTCACCCAACTGGTGGCTGGTCTCAAGGCGGAACGCAAACAGAACCCGTTCAACAAGCCAGGCATCAAGACCCGTATCTTCGCTATCGCATCGGGCAAAGGAGGCGTCGGCAAATCGTCGGTCACCGCCAACCTTGCCGCGACCTTTGCCGCATTGGGCTACGACACCGCGGCCATCGACGCCGACATCTACGGCTTCTCGCTGCCGCGATTGTTCGGCGTGCATACGCAACCCACCAACCTCAACGGCATGCTTATGCCGGTGACCGCCTGGGGCGTGAAGATGATCTCCATCGGCATGTTCGCCGGAGCCGACCGTGCGATTCTCTGGCGTGGCCCACGCTTGCAGCGTTCACTGGAACAATTCCTGTCGGACGTGTGGTGGGGGGAGCCCGACGTGCTGCTGCTCGACTTGGCGCCAGGCACCGGAGACATGGCGATTTCCGTGGCGCAAGCCCTGCCGAACGCCGAACTCGTGGTAGTCACCACTCCGCAGCCATCCGCCTCCGACATTGCGGTTCGCTCCGGTCTGGTGGCGCTGCAGGTGCCGATGAAGGTGCGGGGCGTGGTCGAAAACATGAGCTATTTCGAGCATAAGGGCGAACGGCTGAAGATCTTCGGAGAAGGCGGAGGCGAACGTGTCTCCCTCCAGCTATCCCAGAATCTGGGATACGAGGTGCCATTGCTCGCACAGTTGCCGCTGGAACCTGAACTGCGCGAGACCGGCGAGGCGGGACGTCCTGCGGTGCTGACCGAAGAAGGCGCATTGCGTACCGACGGTCTCGGCGCGACCTTCAGGCAACTCGCGGAATCGCTGATGCGTGTCCCGCTACGGTAAGGCGGTGGCGAAAATCGTGTGCCTTGTGTAGTATCTGTCACAGACACGGGGGCCGTTAAGGCTGAGAGGAAGCGAACGCGCTTCGACCGTATGAACGTATACCGGGTAATGCCGGCGCACGGACGTCTCTCTTTTCCCGTGCCTTGATGGAATAGAAAGGCACAATTCATGACTGGCATTCAGTCTTCCGCAGTAAAGAAGCACTCCAACAAGTGGCGCGTGGTCGATATCGTCGTGGCGGCCATCATCGCCGTCGCGTCCGGCGTGATCTTCTGGGCTTGGGATATCATCTACGCCGTTCCGATCGGCGCTTTCGACAGTCTGACACCTGGCTTGGGCGGTCTGTTCAACTTCATGTGGCTGTTCGCAGGTCCTCTGGCGGCCATCATCGTGCGCAAGCCTGGCGCCGCGTTCTTCGCGGAGACCGTGGCAGCGCTCATCGAGGCGCTCATGGGTAATCCGTTCGGCATCGGAGGCTCCCTGATCATAGGCATGTTCCAAGGTCTCGGTGCGGAAATCGGCTTCGCCGTGTTCGCCTACAAGAAGTGGAACATTGCCTCCGTCACCCTGGCCGGCGCGCTGACCGGCCTGTTCAACGGCGGCTATGATTGGCTCACCCATTCCGGCTGGACCGTGTTGCAGGGTAGCACGTTCACCATCTGCTGCGTGATTTCCGGCGCGGTGATGGGAGGTGCCTTCATGTGGGTGGTGCAGTTCGCTTTGGCGAAGACCGGCGTGCTTGACCGCTTCGAATCCGGACGTATGCAGGAACTGGTCTGAGCGCCGTCGCGCTCAAGACGGGCGAGGGTTTGCGACGTACATGCCGCGTACGCCGCAAACCCTCTTCATATGGTCGGGGATACCGCGGATTGGAGAACCTATAGATGACGACGGATGAAGTCGGAACCGTGGTCGCAGCCGGTGTGAAGGCGGTTGACTGGGGATGGAGACATGCTTCGCGTAAGGATTTCGCGTTGCGACATGTCGATTTTGAAATCAAGCCGGGGGAGCGCGTACTGCTGCTTGGCGCATCCGGTGCCGGCAAAAGTACGTTGATGGCTGGATTGGCCGGCGTGCTCGGCGGCGATGATGAGGGCGAACAGGAAGGCAGCCTGCTGATCGACGGCATCGATTCACGTACGGCACGCGGCAGGAGCGGCCTGGTGATGCAGGATCCGGACGCCCAGACGATTCTTGAACGTGCAGGTGACGATACCGCTTTCGGCTGCGAGAATCTCGGCCTCGGACGAGACACCATCTGGAAGCGGGTGCGTGAGGCCCTTGACATCGTGGGCCTGGACTACATGCGCACGGATCATTCCACACGTCGGCTGTCCGGCGGCCAGCGTCAGCGGTTGGCATTGGCTGGCGTGCTTGCCATGCATCCCGGACTGCTGTTGCTCGACGAACCGACTGCGAACCTGGATCCGGAAGGCGTGCAGGAGGTGCATGACGCGGTCAGACAGGTGCTTGAGCGCGGCCATGAGACGATGGTGGTGGTGGAGCACCATATCGATGTGTGGCTTGACCTTGTGGACCGTGTGATCGTACTGGGCAGGCCGAATGATGATTCGTATGAGGGCGGCGTCATTGCGGATGGCTCGCCTGCAGAGGTGTTCAACGCCATGGGCGATGTCCTCGCCGAAGGCGGGGCGTGGGTGCCGGGACGTGACATCGCAAGCTATGCTCCGACTCAAACCGGGCATGATCGTGATGTGGTGCTGTATACCGATGATTTGAGTTTCGGTCGCAGCTTTCCTTTGGGAAAGCACATCGATGTGCGTTTCCATGCGGGGGAGGTCACCGCGCTTACCGGCAGGAACGGCGTGGGCAAGTCCACCTTGGCCCTGACCTTGGCCGGTCTGCTCAAGCCGATTGCCGGCCATGTGCGCGTGGCTGATTCCATGATGCCCGCGCATCGTGAGAATGATCCGTTCACATGGAAAAGCCGCGATCTGCTTGGGCGTATTGGCATGGTGTTCCAGGAGCCGGAGCATCAGTTCGTGGCATCCAGCGTACGGGATGAAGTGGCGATCGGGCCGAAATCCATGGGCAAATCCGATGAGGAGGCCTATGCCATCGCCGACGAGATGCTGGAACGCATGAATCTCAAACGGTTCGCACCGGCCAATCCGTTCACGTTGTCGGGGGGTGAGAAGAGGCGGCTTTCGGTGGCGTCCATGCTGGCGGCGGCGCCGAAGGTGATCATCATGGACGAACCGACGTTCGGACAGGATTTCACCACATGGATGGAAATGGTACGTCTTATCGCCGGTGCGCGTGACGCGGGTTCCGCGGTCATCATGGTCACGCATGACGAGCCCTTGGTCAAAGCGTTGGATGCGCGCCGCATCGTGGTAAGTGAGGAGGGACGATGATGGAAACCATTGGCGTTGTGGCCCATGAGGAACGTCATGATGAGCCGCAGGCGACGTCGCCGTCATGGTTCATCGCGAAACTGAATCCGGTCAGTCGTTTCATCGGAGCCATTCTGCTATGCGTGCCGATGTTCCTATCATTGGACGTCGTCTCCGCCTCTGCGGCACTGCTGATCGACCTCATGCTGCTGTGGATCGGTGGCGTGAATCCATTGACGGTACTGCGGAAAACCTGGATGGTATGGATTGCCGCGGTAGGAAGTTTCGTTTCCGTGACCCTGTATGGCACCGCTTCCGGGGCGACGCTGTTCACATTCGGTCTTATGGCGGTGTCGGAAGGCTCGTTGTATGCGGGTGCTGCGACGTTCCTGCGTGTCGCCGCCATCGCGGTGCCCGGCGTGATTTTCGCGCTTGGGCTCGATCCGACCGATCTGGCGGATGGTCTGGTGCAGATTCTGCATTTGCCGTCGAGATTCGTGTACGGCGGTCTGGCCGGCATGCGCATGGTTACATTGTTGCAGGATGACTGGCGTGCGTTGGGTCTGTCCCGCCGTTCGCGAGGTCTGGGCGACGGAAGCGCCATCAGACGCGTGTTCCTGCAGGCCTTTAGCCTGCTGGTCGTGTCGATTCGTCGCGGAACCAAGCTTGCCACCGCCATGGAGGCACGTGGATTCGGCGGCGACGTTCCGCGCAGTCAGGCGCGTACGTCGCGCTTGCATGGGGTCGACTGGCTGTTCTATCTGATCTGCATGGCGATACCGACCGCGGCGTTGCTGCTCGCATACCGTACCGGATACTGGCATTGGTCCTTCCGTAATTGATGCCGAAACGGTTTGGTCGGCCCGCATGGAAGACACCCCTTCTTGTAGACTGGTCGGCGGACGGAAAGCGAGACATGCATGAACATTACGGTGTACCTGGGGGCACACGAAGGCAATGACCCTGCGTTCAAGGAAGCCGTCGTGGAACTGGCGACGTGGATATCCGAAAGCGGCAACAGGCTGGTTTACGGCGGTTCCGATGAGGGGCTGATGGGTGTGCTCGCCGATACGGTCATGGCGACCGGTGGCGAAGTGACCGGCATCGAGGCGCAGATGTTCGTGGACCGAGGCGTTGAACATAACGGTCTCACCGAATTGCATGTCGTATCGAATATCACGGAACGTCGCACCAAGATGATCGAACTTGGCGACGTGTTCATCGCCTTTCCCGGCGGCACCGGTACGCTTGAGGAGGTTAGCGAGGTCGTTTCGAAGATCTGCCTCAACCAACTGACCCAACCTTGCATCTTCTACAATCTCAATGGTTTCTATGACGATATGAAGTCGCTGCTCGATCGCATGATCACTGCAGGATTCTCCACTCCCGAACGTCAGCGCGGCATCTATTTCGCCGATGATCTCAAGGAAATCCGGCGCATCATCGAGGAGCGTCCATAAGTCGATGCCGATGGCATGAGGAATGCCGCGGCGCATGACATGCAGCCGTCCCGCCATTAGGTGGGGCGGCTGTTTTGCTAATCACGGAGAAATGCAGAAAGCACGATTTAAACCGATTCTTACGGGAAGAATTACTTCTAATATTGGGATATGGCTGTAAAATGTTTTGCGCAGAATCCTGTTTTGTATGACGAATGGCCTAGGCTGTAGGTATATGAAACCGTAAGAAAGGATAATCCGACATGCGGGGAAGACCCACTGAGGAGGAGCTGAGAATAATACGGAAGGAGTACCGTCGCTGGGTGGAACGAGACGAGCGCATGTCATGCATGGCTCTCCGCTGCTATATGGAACGTCTTGATGCTGAACGTCGCACGCGAATTACGATGGGTTGACCTGAGCCTGGATCATTGGGATGACATCGCCCCCATGCGATGCGCCATTCCGGTGGAAAGAGGGTCAGGGGCAATGGCGACAGCCATCAAGGTCGGCGATCGGTTCCTTCAACCGTGGGAGTACGAGGTCGAATGCATGATCTCGGCGCTTCCATATACGGTGAGCGGCGAGAAGGACCGAGTCCGGCTTTCCATGCGCATGGTGGATTGGAAAACGGATGAGGTGACGTCCGTTTGCTGGATTCGTCTCGTGGATGGCGGTACGTGGTTCAATGACAGGGGACACTACCATATTTCGGCACTCGCCCGCTCGGTGGACTGCAGGGGAATCCGAATGGGGTTTTTCGCATTGCGTGATGCGCTGATATGTATCAAGAGTAACGCCTTGCGGAACAAGCGTAGTCCGTTGGTGACGGCGTATTCCGACTATCGCGACGAACGAACAGTCGAATTGTTCCGCAAAATGGGCTTCACCACCGAGTACGAGGCCGGTCTGTATGCCGGCAAATACCGTCTCTTCACCATCAATCTTGACGACAGTCCGATTCCGGACGACCTTGAGGATTTGTGACGGCGCACTGCCCGTTATGCTTGGCGTGTGTCGGTGCCTCTCGAATCCGGAACTGATCGGTACGAATCCAGATGGTGAAACTGATCGTCATGGCGCGCGACGAGGGTTCCGCGGTGATCATGGTCACTCACGACGAGGCGTTGGTGAAGGCGCTCGACGCACGAAGCATCAACGTAAGAGGGGGAGAATGACGATGGAGAAACGGTTGGAAACCATCACGGTGGATCGTATCGCGCAAAACATGGCCGGTATGGATCGCCACGAGTTGCGTGCTCATGCTGGGGTAGCGCTTTCCACGGCGTACTTCACCGGTTACCGGCATTGGGCCTTCTCTAACGTGAGTCAGTAGCCGGCGCGGGCGATCCGTCATCAAGCCGGTCCTTTCCGACTGATTCGAGGCAATCGCAAATCAGCAGGGAAGGACCGGCTTTTTGTGCGCCCGGGTTGCCGTTGGCTCCGGTTGACATCATGTTTCGAATGACTGCTATGGCGGAGCGTCCGAAGTGTCTCCAAACGCTTTGTTCTTCCTCCGCTGTGCTGCAGTCCACATCATATCGGCGTGTCGGAAGACGGTTGCAAGGGTGGAGGTGAAGGTGGGGTAGGTTTCCAACAAATCTCACTTTTACCTCCGGTAACAAAGTGGATAAGTCAAAGATCGTTGAAACTTCAACGGTTTCATCATGTTAGTCCGAGTTCTCGAAAAGGATTTGCGCGATCTTGTGGAGGTTCTGGATTATGAAAGAAGCCTAGACACGCATACCGTGGCGAGGAGAGAAATGAAAGCAAAATTCGGAGGGCGCATGCGGCATCTGCTGGGGATCGTGCCGGTGATTGCCTTGTGCGCATCCATACTACTGGCGTCTTCGGTCGCTCAAGCCGTGGATGGAACTCATCTTCCGATACTGGCCAGACCGTTTCCATAACGATCAACAAGAAATGGCAGGGAGACGCGGGGTGCGAGGGCAAGCGCTCCTAGGCTCACTGTCGGTATCAAGAACAAGCAGACCGGTGCTGTGGTGAAGACCGTCGAATTGACGTCCGACGAGTTCTATATTCGCGTGTCGAACAAGACGCTCGCCTACAAGGTGGACGACGTTCGCACCGTGCTTCCCGAAGACGTTTCATCGCTGTCCATCGAACGTGACAAGGACTACGTGACCTTGGCCACCTACACGCCCTACGGAATCAACGACTACAGACTGCTGGTAAGGGAAACTCGAACGAAATACGTTGCCGAACGAGAGAAGAGCACAGCCAAGAAGACCGTGGTCGCGGGGACCTGGATATCCGATTACGCGAAGTCCATCGGCATCCGGGCGGCGTTTCTAGTGGTCCCGGGCGTCGTCGCGGCAATCCGAAGGTCCACGGCGAAACGGGACCGCTCGCGGGAGCCAGCTGTCAAGAACCTTCGCGAAAAGCAAGGAGTATCCGCAAGGAAACTGACGAACAGAAAATCCATAAAGGTTCAGACAGATTCCAATCCGAATGATGCCGCATGATTGTTTATGAATCCATCGATGATGAGATTCGCCACCACATAAAACGGGCAGACGCACCTTTACGAGTACAAGACGGTTGTGGAGCCGGACCGCTACCTCGTACCGTTCTACAATATCGAGACCAAGACCAAGTTCGCAAACGAAGGCAATCACATACGATGATCTGTCTGAAGCCGACAAGGAACGCTATGAGAACGATTTCGGTAAGGATGATGGAGAGGAAGCATCGAGGTACCTGACCATATCAATGCTGAATTGTTGAACGGATTTATCATGAACTCCGACACAGTGGACATAGTGTTGCAAGAACTCATGGAGCGCGGCATCAAGACCAAGGGCGGCGAACAAATCGGCAAGACCATTCTTCAGGTCAAGGCACAGGAGAGGATGGTTAAACGGATTGCCGATGATTCGGAATACCTCGATGGTGCTTCACTTGAAGAGTTGGAACGGATTCGAGTTACGTTGCGTGGGCTGATTCGTTTCATCGCGGATTCCAACACTAGAAGGACGATTATCACGGATTTGAAGGATCCAATCATTGCTCGAGTGGAGGGGCAGGATTTCGACATCACCGAACATTACGAGGATTGCAAACAGAAAGTCAATCGGTACATCAATGAGCATAGCGACGATGATGATATCCGAAAGCTTCCCTACAACGAGCCTCTATTCGGCGAGGACTTCTCGAATCTGGAGAACACTCTGATTTATGAACTCGGTTCCGAGGAGGAATATCAGAACGCGTTTGACGACGTTCCGCTCGGATTGTTGGTGCGACGCATCGTTAAGCTTGACCATCAAGATACCATGGATGCGTTTGGCGAGTTCATCAACAACCATTCGCTCAGTCCGTCGCAGAATGCCACGCTGAACAGGATCATTAGTTATGTTGAACAGAACGGATATATTCAGTTCGAGCAGCTGACTCAGCCGCCATTTGATGGGCTGAAATCCTTGATTTTGGTGTTTGGCAAGGGATTGAAGGACCTGAAGGTAGGTATCGATCGATTGAACCATAATGCATTGGTTCCTACCGCGTAATGTCTCGAAGGGAATGCGTTCGGGAAGCTGAGTTTTCAACGCGGCGGCGAAATTGGGTTATTCTGTCCGTCGCACGTCAGTCCCGTTCATTGTTCCGGTTACGGTATTCCTGCGCGCTCATCGCGCGCTTGCGTTGCATGGTGTTCTGCAAGGCTCTGGTGTCGGGAAATCCACATTCCTTTGCGATGGCGGCCACGGAAGATGATGAATTCAACAGTTTTCTGCAGGCGTCGTCCAGCCTCAATTCGGTCAGGAACTCCTTGAATGTCGTTCCGGTCGCCTTACGGAACATGCGGCAGAAATGCTCCCTGCTGTAGCCGAATTCCCGGGCTACGTCGGCCGCGTCAATTCTTTGCCTGTGATGCGAGGTTACATATCCGATGATCTGCATGGTGATATTGCGTCCAGAGCGTGTCAGTTCCGGACTGCGTGTTCCGGAAACGAATTTCGAATACAGCAGGGACAACAGCTCATACAGCAGCATGTTGAGTTTGAATCCTCGGATGCTTTCGTCGGATCGTTGCCAGCGGATGATGTTTTCCGCTAGTTGCATGAGTCGGGCTTGATCGTCCCTGGTGACGCGAGGGGAGTGCAGGGAGAATTCGTATCTGTCGGCGAAGGGATAGAGACGCTCTAGAACCTCGTCGTTGAACGTTACGGACAGTATCACTGGAGATGTTCCATCCGTACTCTCCGGTATGCCATAGTGAATCGAATACGGGTTGATGAGCAGAAGATCTCCGGTGTTGAGTGCCATTTCCCGCCCGTCCACGATGAATGGGCAACTGCCATGGGCCGAGTAGACGAATTCCATTCCCGGATGCCAGTGAGGCTTCGCTCTTTCGTCCAACGAATCATGGACGATCACCAATCCGGGAAATCCTTCCGGATAGACATTCTCCTCACGGTAATCAGGGCCTATCAGGGTGTTGTACGTCATTGGCATAGATGCGACGGCCATGAGTCCCTCCACTTCATCGTCAACGGATATTTGCCGGCGGCCTGTGACTTCAGTATGGCAAAATGTGATGTTTAATTATACAGGGATTGACAGTAGGTCACAATTATATGACTAAATATCACATATTGTGTGATCATTAGATTCGTGTGGCCATATCGTTGATGTTGTCATCGCTTACAAGATAAGACGAAGGAGTCAACATGTCATCTTCGAATCTGCCAGAGCAGGCAGGCGGAGCAGTTGAAGTCATCGCCCCGACCATTAAACGCCGTATCATCCTCGTATGCCTCGCAGGAGCTACGGGCGGACTGCTGTTCGGCTACGACACGTCCGTAATCAACGGCGCGGTCGATTCCATCGCAGGCAGCAAGTCCGGATTCGGCCTCAACGATTTCATGAGCGGCCTATCCGTTTCCGGTGCATTGGCCGGATGCGTATTGGGTGCATGGTTCGCCGGAAAATTCGCTGACCGCTACGGTCGTGTCAAAGCGCTGCTCACAGCGGCTATCCTGTTCATTATCAGCTCCCTCGGTTCCGCTCTGGCCCCTGCCGTCTGGCCCTTCATAGCCTTCCGACTCATTGGCGGTCTCGGTGTGGGCCTCGCATCGGTCGTCAGCCCTACCTACATCGCGGAAGTATCGCCAACCAAGATGCGCGGTTTCCTTGCCAGCTTCCAGCAGTTCGCGGTCGGTATCGGCATGTTGGGATCCACCATCGCCAACAACCTGCTCGCCAAAAGCTCAGGCGGCGCCGACAATACGCTCTGGTTCGGCCTCTCCACATGGCGTTGGATGCTGATGGTCATGTTCGTTCCCGCCATCATCATGCTGGTGGCTGCACTCCGACTGCCGGAAACCCCGCGCTACATGGTCATGAAAGGCCATTACGACGAGGCCGCCGAACTACTCAAGCGCATCAATGGCACGCAGAATCCGCAAGATAAGGTACGTCAGATCCGCGAATCCATCGGCAACGAGACCTCTCCGAAGCTTTCCGATCTGCTCGGACGCACTTTCGGTTTGAAGAAGGTTGTCTGGATTGGCGTCCTCGTGGCTCTCTTCCAGCAATTCTGCGGCGTCAACGTGATTCTCTACTACGATTCCAGCCTGTGGCGTTCCATGGGATTCTCGGAACAGCAGGCGCTTGACATCGCCATGATCCGCACGTTCGCAGCGTTCATTCCGATGGTCATCTCCATGGTTCTCATCGACCGTATCGGACGCCGTAAGCTTCTCGCCTTCGGTTCTGCAGGAATGGCAATATTCCTGTTCGTCGCAGCATTCGGCTTCGCCCACGCCACGATGGATGCCTCCGGCCTGCATCTCAACGATGCGTGGGCTCCGATCACGCTCATTGCCGTCTACCTGTTCTACCTGACGTTCTGCGGTACATGGGGGCCCGCCATGTGGGTCGTGCTTGGAGAGATCTTCCCGAACAGCATCCGTGCCATGGGTATGGCGGTGGCTACCGCATTCAACTGGATCGGCAACTTCATCGTATCCACTTCGTTCCCATCCCTGCAGCACGGCGTCGGACTCAGCGGCGCGTATTTGATGTACGGCGTGTTCGCGGCCATCAGTTTCCTGTTCGTCACCAAAGGTCTGCCGGAGACCGCTGGCGTAGCGCTCGAAGACATGAAGGCGGAATGACGTGCTCAACAACATTGTGATCACCGACGAGGAGCGTAAGCTGTTCCTCAGCTGGACCGCGCTCGACGAGGACCTTGCCGAAGTCGAGCCCGACCTTGCCGAAGCAGTATTGCGTTCACGTCTCGACTTTGCCAGGGGGGACCTATCGCGAACCGACTACTGGCATGATCCCGAAGGAATCGACGTCTTCGAAGACGTGCCATACGTTGATGACGGAACCCGTGCACACAGACTTGACCTGTACCTGCCCCACGACAGTGTAGTCAGGGGAGGCAAGACCACTCCTGTGTACATCGACATCCACGGAGGCGGATTCGTCTACGCATACAAGGAGCTCAACCGCAATTTCTGCACAAACCTCGCCAAACTGGGATTCGCAGTGTTCTCCGTGAACTACCGGCCCGCACCGGAAACCGATTTTCTCGGACAATTGGAGGACGTCGCGGCGGCATTTCGTTGGATCCGGATACATCGACACGAATATCCCATCGACCAGAACAACGTGTTCCTGACGGGAGATTCGGCGGGCGGCACGCTCGCGCTCTATATGACGGCAATCGAACGATCCGGCAAATTTGCCAAAGCAATGGGTGTCGGCCAGTCGGGGCTTACCGTTGCTGGTAGCGCGTTCGTTTCGCCATTGGCTGATCTGACGCCCTATCTGGCGCTGTGCGAGCCGGGGACGCGAAAGACTATTGAAGAATCCAAGGAAACTTCAATCGTCGAACATATCGCGCCAACGTTCTTCGCGAAGTTACACGCCAAAAAACAGAGCTGACGAATCTTGCGACCATGGCTGAGGAAGTGGAATTCCCGCCGATCCTCATCAACACCAGCAGTGACGACTTCATCCACGTCGAATCATTGAAACTGGCTACCGCGCTCGTTGCCGCAGGGCACGATGTGGAACTGCATGACTGGTATACCCACAAAGGCCAATCACTCGGACACGTATTCCCGGTGTGCATGTCCTGGCTCGACGAAAGCCGCGAAACGCTCCGCATGATCCACGACTTCGCATACGCGCGGATCTGAATCAAGTGGACGGAGAGCAATGGCTTCCTGTGATCCGTTGATTCATGACCGCTTTGCAACGGCTGGATTGACGGCTCGAATAATGTGGCGTGAGATTCTGACGAATGGAATCCCACGCCACTTTTCGTATCGCAAGAGTTTCTACTCATTGAGCTGTTTATTGGGAAGATTTGTGATGGGGATGCAATCATGGTGGTGTGAGCGAGATCGATATTGAAGATGTTGACAATCCGGAATTTCGCAGGTTTGCGCGTGTGGTAGTCGAATGCGATGGTGCGGGTTTCATCACAAGGGTGAATCACAGCGACTTTCATGGCAATGCGGTTTCGCATGACGTTGAAACCATGGCCGGTAGCAAAACCATGTTGCACAAGAACCTCCCACCGGACAAAGTGCACACCGTGTACCGGTGAGTTTCTTCTTGACTCATCACCTCCGACCCAGATTCCTCGTGTCCACGTCTGTTCATCGCGCAGTCGGCTGACGATGATTCCATGCAAAGGCTGTTCGATGCCTACGAGCCCGACTGGGATTCCTCGGAATGCGTCACATATCTCTATGCTAGTTATGAATACGCATATGCTGCGGAGCGACTCGACTTCATCGCTATGGCACGCATTATCGGAACGCTTCTTTATGCAGCGTGTGTCTCGCCATCATGCGCGTTATTCGACTGGGCTTCGTCCGTGGCGTCATCTGTTGCGGTTGGAGATGAAATCACGCTCCCATCCTTGCCGGTGGGACTTGCATGCGAGTGTGTCGGGGCTGAGGCTCGGTCGTCTCGCAGTGCTCCCGGTTCGATTACTTCCATGGCTGGACGGGAGCGACTGTCTGCTTTCGTGGACTTATGCCGCATGTGGTCGGCTTGATTACTCGCGCTACGGGAATCGCTGTTCCGTAGTTACCGAATCGTTCATCGCATTGCGCTTGACGGACAGTATAGGCCTTTCGCATGTAAGGAAACTTGAGGAAACACTATGATGGCGAGTTTCGGCGATGTCTTTGTGGATCCACTATCAAGTGGATTATTCCCTGCCGTATTTGGCTGCGTATGCGTCCATGTCGAGCGTGACGATGCACACCATCGCGTCCGGATTATCGGGTTTGATCTCAGTCAGGTTGCTGGTTGTCGGGATTGGTTTGCCGTCTTTGAGTTCCGTGAGTACCCATCCGCTGGCTGCGTCCTGGGCCATGAACAACGCTTCGGCCATGTCGCGTCCTTCGGTGACGCACCCGGGAAGATCCGGAATCTCGACAGTATAGCCGCCACTGCCGTCTCTGAATGGGATGAGAACTATCGGATACGTAAGCTTCATTTGGTGTTCCTTTTGATGAGGTCGTCTTGACTTTATATGGGTTTCGCTATTCTGGGGCTGAGCCCGTCTCCGCAGAAGGTAAGTGCATCTTCAATGGTACTTAGAGTTAGTCTTTGATTGCTTTCATATTTTGATACTATCTCTAACACAGATGCAGTCAACAGATAGTTTAAAGTCCTCATAGGTATGGAATATAAGACTTTAGCGCATTTATTTCATGCCAACAGGTGGCACAGGCACGCTGTAGGAAATCAGCGAGGTGGTGTCGAAAATCTGTCTTAATCAGTTGAAAGGGCCATGCGTTTTCTATAGTCTCAACGGTTTCTACGACGATATGAAAATGTTCCTGCAACGCATGGTCGAGTCGGCTTTTCCATGGCCGAACGTCGGCAGGGTATCTATTTCGTGTCCGATCTGGCTGAAATCGAGCAGGGCATCAACACGCACAACAACGATTGGCGGCTGCTTTGGGTAGACGAAATCATCGACGGACTGAATGAGAGGTTCAGGGCGTTATCGACTACCTGTTCATATCTGACACCGGCCGTTGTCCTCCGACTGGTTCGGATCAAAACAGGGGAGAGCCGTCCGTGTCTGATTGGGTGGGGCGGAGTCCCTCAGTCTTTCCAACGTAATGGACGAGTCGAAAAGCGTCTTCTCTATGAACCGGTTCAAAGGTGCCGGATCCTTGAAATCGGGGTCGGAGGTGTTGTCCAACGCGAGGGCGTCGCGGAAAAGCCGGGCGTTCGAGGCGAACGGCTTGTTGACGACCGTGAATCCGAGACGTCTGAGATATATGATTGTGAACACCGCGGTCGTTCTGGTGTTCCCCTCGCGGAACGGATGGATCTGCCATAATCCAGAAACGAAGTCGAAATACCTCCTAGGTACCGCAGAAAAACGTTGGGGAAATGCCGAAGATGGCTGCATTTCAACGTTTTAGATTCCGTTTCATGTTGTTGGATAGATTGCCATTTTTGACTATTTTCGGCTATGAAAGGCAGAGATAAGTACACCTACGTTCGGCTGGCATAGTCCCATGGGCATGAACGAAACGGAACGCATGCCCAGATGCACACTCACACTGGTCGACTCGGCCGGCGACATGAAACTATCGATACTCATGGACGCCGACCGCGCGGCACGGATAGCATATCGGCCACGCCAAAGGGATTCCGGGCATATGCGACGGTAACCGACCCGCTGACCGGCGGGGACCACCGCGTATCCGGTTTCGGACGCACACGCACATTGGCCGAAAACCGGTTGAAGGACAAGCTCGCCGAGTTCGACTGCACCCACCGCGTCGGCTACGTGAAGCCGCCCACCGTGGCCGAATGGCTCGATCATTGGCTGGATGACATCTGCAAGTCGAAGCTCAAGTCCCGCATCTGGGACGAACTACGCATGGACTGTGGCCGACTGGACGACGTGACCAGCACAGCCATCATGGGACACAGTGAACTGACAACCGTGTCACAAACAGGCAAAACCCCAAGTGTGCAAGAAACCGGGCACTCACTACCATATCTGGACGCAATAACGAACGATTTCCATATAACGACTAGCATGAAAGAACATTATTTGTAAAGCATAAAAGAAAGTCTGTTCATGTGGAAAAGCTGAGCAATATCAAGAATGACTCCATATCAGTTAATTATTTTTTAAATAGTGCTGCATATAGCGGGCTTTTTTCCCTCTTTTCGGTTATCCTTACTGGTCAGGTTTCTGCAACGTCATCACTATATGTTGGATTAGCACTTGGAATTTTATCTCTTTTTTCTAGAGGTAGTACTATTTTTATAGGCAATTTGATTGAACGCTCATCAACCTTATCCCTCACTGAGACTGGTTTCGGATTCATAGTTTTTTCGCTTTTGCTACTACAGTCGGCAATGAAGAGTTTTGTCGGCTTCCTTTTTCTGGATTTAGCTTTGCTGGGACTTGGACTCTCACTGGTTAATTTTGCCCTAAGAGGGCATATACTTGCTACGGTAAAGGATAAAAAATCTCAGGCTACTTTATTTTCTTTAGTGACAATGACTGCCAATCTTGGATCCGCAATTGGTCCTCTGGCCTCGAATTATATATATAAATCTTTCGGGCAGACACTCTTTTTTATAGTCATTATTGGACTCTATGTTTTTTCTGCTTTACTAGCTCCGATTGTGCTAGCTCATCATGTCTTTATACGCAGTGAAGAAAGTAGTAAGCAAAATACCTCTTCTATCGTGAAGACCATTAAAGACTCAGTGAAAAGTTCTGGCACTATTCTTGCTATCCTGGCGGTGTTTGTGGGCAGTATAATGAACGGTCAGCTTTTTGCAGGAATGGCATTGGAATTCTATTCGTTATCCGATAGCCCGGTCATAAGAGGATTGTTCTATTCTATTGATGCCTTGTCAGTCATAGCACTGCAAATGCCAGTAAGTAAATTTATTTCACGAGGTATGACTAATGGGCATAATGCTACCTCATTCATAATCAAAAGCTTGGGGATCTATGGCATTTCCTTTGCGATATTTGCCTGTGGAGTTTCGTCCTACTGGTGGATATGCATTGTATCATTGATTGTTATTTCCATTGCAGAATGTATCTACGCACCATTAATCAATATTGCTCTAGTAGAAGTACAGCCAGATAAACCTTTGGTGGACATTCTGAATTATCGGCTGATAATTGCAGCTATTGGTGAATCAGTAGGTTCATTCCTTGGCGGTTGGATTGTTCCGGCACTACGCCCTGCAGGAATGACACCTTGGTACTGGTGCACATTAGCGTTGGTGGGAATAATGCCGGCAATCGCTGCTAACCAAATTGACAAACATGGAAAAAGGGCTATCTGCCACTGAAAGAGGAGTCACATGCACCCACAAAAAATATTCATACTTGAGAAGATATTGACAAATGCCCTCGAACATCCCAATAGCGGGGCTGCTAAGGATAAAAAAGGAAGAAAAGCGGTAGAGCGGCTTCCCGATATTAAGAGAAATGACAGTCTCTCTCTGCTTCCTGGTGTTCTGAAAGCGGTGGAAGTGACTCCGCAGTTTCATCACCGCTATGTGGTATCAGCGATAACTCCATCTGTTCGCTGCAAGAAAGGGATGGAGGACAATATGGCCTATTGGATAAACTTTCCTTAGCGGCGTTGACTAAAGCAGCTTCGAAATGCCTCAACCTTGACAACATTGTTATCGATGTAACTCGAAATGGACGCGAACAAGTTGGCTGCCTTGTTTTTCTCTTCAATGACGGGTTGGATTAGCAGTTCGATTCCGCTTTCCACTATCACGGCAGATTTAATGCAGTTGATGAAGAATTACTTGCTATTAGTGCGGAATATGAAAAAATGTTACGGCAAGAGACCGTTTGGAACTCATTTCGAGCAAACTCTCCGCATGCATGTCCAGAAGCTTGTCCCGCATACTTTCTGAATGCAACTCGTTCTTCCCATAGGAATGAAGTGTCTTCACTTTTAGCGGATTTAACCCGAGGGAAGCACGTATCCGTATTCATATGGCTGTCCAATTGAAGTGAAGGCGCAATATTTTAATGATGAGGTCAAAGTTAATGTCTCATGCTTTGGCGAATACAACAGGGGGAAATGATATGAAAGTACTATTGTTACAACAACCCAAATCTTTCTCGAATTATCCAAAATGGATTGAAGAAGTCCAAGAATGCTTTGATTGTTTAGAAGTTATAGTCTTAACATCGAACGATCGAGCCATACGCCATAGTTGGCCGAATTCCGTCATCAAAGAAATTGAAGTTTCTAATTATTCCTCTGATAGCGCTACTGCAGAATTCTTTGATGTTGTTAAGAAATTTAGACCAGATAGGATAATTTCTGGCTCGGAAGAAGATGTGCTGAGGGTTGCGGAGGCGAGAAGTTTATTTGAAATTCCCGGTTTAAAGTATGAATTAGCGTTGAGCTGTCGAGATAAAGTTACGATGAAGCAGTCAGCCCTTAACGCTGGGTTAAAGATTATTCCCTATACCTCTTGCAAATGCTTTGGAGATATTATTTCGGCGTTCGATCGTTGGGAGACGGTTGTTCTCAAGCCTCGATGGGGTGCAGGATCTGCAGGCATTACGATACTGCATTCGAAAGACGACTTATCTGCTTTAGCCGCTAAGCCGGAAATTGTCAGAAGCGTACATTCAAACCAGTATTATCTAGAAGAATACTGCTCTGGTTCTGTCTACCATGTGGATGTGGTCTATATCAATTCTGGTCTGATCCTGATTTCGCCATCACGATATTTTGTCCCACCGCTAGATTTCGAGAAACAAAATACTGGTTCCGTAATGTTAGACGAGAACAGCGCTGACTATTCTGAACTGCTCCGACTGACAAAGCAATTAATTAAATCTTTCAAAGATCAGACGGTCCCAAATGTGATGCATATTGAATTCTATAAGAATGAAACTGGTGATTTCATATTTGGGGAAATGGCGGCACGTAGGGGAGGAGGGCTAATTAAGCAAGAGCTGATAGCCGCCTATGGCGTAGATCAGAGTAAAGCTAACTTTTTATTGGAACTTGGCCTTGTCGATGCGAATACAAATATTACACGATCATCCCAATATGGCATGCTACTAGAAACTGCTGGATTGAACTGGCCAAAGGCCAAAAGAAATTCCGGATTGGGCAGTTTTAGAATCTGTGGGGAGGAAAAAAGGTATCGCTCATAATTCTGTTGATTCTGACAGGAAATTCCTCATTTCTGGTAATAGTGAAGCCGAAATCATTCAACGTTCCAATCATCTTATAAACGGCTGATACGACGATTGAGAATTTGCTTTTTGCAAGGGAACGATTGTGACTAATTTTGTGACAGCTTCTCGAGGTGATGAACTGTTATTCAGAATTGATGATTCTGTTGAATCTAAATTCTTCCATGCAATAGTGACACTGGTATCGTTGGGGATGCCGGAGGCGGCCGCCTTGTGCGGTTTGACGGAGAAGACCATCCGTCAGGCCGTGCGCCGCGGCGACCTCATCGCCTGCTACGCCTACACGCCGACCGTGCGCATCCGACGGCGCGGATTTGGATGAATGGCTCATCTCGCTGCCTGCATGGCAGGCATGAGAAAACCCCACTCGCGTCCAATTGTGAACGAAGTGGGGTTTCTCGTGTTCCGATAGGTGCAGTATAGGTGCAGTAGGTCACTCTGAACAGTGCGAAAAGCCTACTGCCGACTACGTTTTGCCCTAATGACTATCAGATGTGGAAGTACAGCTCGTACTCCAGCGGAGTCGGGGCCAGACGAGCCTGATCGATCTCGCCACGCTTGATGCCCAGCCAGGTCTCGATCAGATCATCGGTGAAGACGTCGCCGGCGGTGAGGAAGTCGTGATCCTCTTCCAGAGCGTCCATGGCCTCGGCCAGGGAGCTCGGCACCTGCTTGATGCCAGCGTGCTCTTCCGGCGGCAGCTCGTACAGATCCTTGTCGACCGGCTCCGGCGGCTCGATGTGGTTCAGGATGCCGTCCAGGCCTGCCATCAGCTGAGCGGAGAAGGCGAGGAACGGGTTGCAGGACGGATCCGGAGCGCGGAACTCGATACGCTTCGCAGCCGGGGAGGTGCCGGCCAGCGGGATACGGATGGCGGCGGAACGGTTACGAGCGGAGTACACCAGGTTGACCGGCGCCTCGAAGCCCGGCACCAGACGGTGGTAGGAGTTCAGGGACGGGTTGGTGAAGGCCAGCACGGAGGAGGAGTGCTTGATCAGGCCGCCGATGTACCAGCGGGCGATGTCAGACAGGCCACCATAGTTCTTCTCATCGTAGAACAGCGGCTTGCCGTCCTTCCACAGGGACTGGTGGCAGTGCATGCCGGTACCGTTGTCGCCTGCGATCGGCTTCGGCATGAAGGTTGCGGCCTTGCCTGCCAGAGCGGCGGTCTCGTGAACGACGTACTTGTACTTCATCAGGTCATCGCCTGCGTGCTGCAGGGAGTTGAAGCGGTAGTTGATCTCCTGCTGGCCTGCGCCGGCGACCTCGTGATGGGAACGCTCGAGGATCAGACCGACCTTCTGCAGGTTGGCGACCATGTCGTCGCGCAGATCCTGGGTGTGGTCGATCGGCGGAACCGGGAAGTAGCCGCGCTTGACGCGGTTCTTGAACGCAATGTTCGGGGTGCCGTCGTCTTCGGTGTCAACACCGGTGTTCCACGGAGCCTCAACGGAGTCCACCTCGTAGAAGGAGCGCTGCATGCTGTTCTCGAAGCGCACCTTGTCGAAGATGAAGAACTCGGCTTCCGGAGCGAAGGAGGCGGTATCGGCGATGCCGGTGGACTTCAGGTAAGCCTCGGCCTTGCCGGCGACCTGACGCGGGTCGCGGGAGTACGGCTCATCGGTCAGCGGATCGACGATGGAGAAGGCCACGTCGAGGGTCTTGTGCTTGCGGAACGGGTCGATGAATGCGGTGGAAACATCCGGCACCAGCTTCATGTCGGACTCGTTGATGGCCTGGAAGCCTTCCACGGAGGAACCATCGAACGGCATGCCGTCGGTGAAGGCATCCTTCAGGAACTCGCTTGCCGGCACAGTGAAGTGCTGCTGAACGCCGATCAGATCGGTGAAGCGAACGGAGACGTATTCAACGCCTTCCTTATTGATAAGGGCCTCAGCATCAGCCTTGGTTTCGAGTGCAGTCACGGGACCGCTCCTTTCGAATAAGTAACTTACAGGCTATTAGTCTAGAAAAACGCGTTTCACACACTCGCCACTTGGGTTACGAGAATGTTTCGAGATGACGTATTCCCTCCATGATTGCGCGAAAAATAGGGGTTGCGACGTTTCGCGGGACGAAATGCAACGGTGGGGATCCGTTCATGTTATGGACGGATCGAACGTCTGGGACGATGAATCGACGCAACAATTGAAAATCCCCGATCTGACGAATCAGATCGGGGATTCCTAGTGCGTTCGCATGCATGTACCGTCAGCGGCCACGCATGGCGCGACGGCTGATCCTCTGTGGGCGCGTCGGATCGATGCCCTTCGGGATGTTCATGCCGTTCTTCATCTGCAAAGTACGCAGACGTTCGTTCAGAACATTCAATTCGGTCCTGGTGAGCATGAAGCGACGCCTCGGATGGATGGCCGCAATCAGCTTGTTCTTGTGATGCGTCGGCTCATAGGACTTGCACTTGAGCACGGTCTTGCGCAGATTCTTCAGGCTGACCTGCTTCGGCCCCTTGCCTACGCAGATTCGATAGACCGGGATTTCGGAACCGGCGGTCACGCCCTTGATGTTGTGCTCCTGGCGATCCATGGCGCGCGTCACACGGCCGTAATCGCCTTCGCCAAGCAGGTAGATGCCGTTATAGCCGGTGCCACGCCAAATGGCATCCTTGGTCTTCGGATCGACCCACACCGGCTCCTGCGGGAAGTTGAAACCCGCCTTGCTGACGTTGCCGAGAACGCTGATGGCGGCGCCGGGACGCCCTTCGAGCTTGGCATAGCCGACCTTGTCGGCACGATTGGTGAGCATCATGGTGGCGAACAGCAGGCCGATCATGATGGCAAGGATCATTGAGGTGATCCAGCCGATAACCGACCATTTGAACACGATGCCAAGCACGATGAACACGATGACCGGTGCCACGAACACGCTTCCGCACAGCCAGGGGAGTGTCTTGTCTTCCGAGTAGGTGTATTTGAAGATCTGAATGATCTGTTTGATTGTGTTCTGCTTCTTCTTTGGCTCTTCTTTGTCTGCCATCAATTTCCTCACTTGGTTACGTGGTTGAACACACTGGAACAGTAGTCTATCAGGTGCTATGCCGTAGTGTAAGCATCGGCTGCGGGGCCGCCGGCCCTCCCACGCCGGTCAACGGGTATGAAGAGGCCTGCCATCCGCCTTGAGCAACGCTTCGCCAAACGTTTCGCTGAATGTCGGATGAGGGTGAATCAGGCGGGCCGCATCATGCAATGGCACATGATTGCCCACCAACTGCTCGGCCTCCGCGATCAGATCGCTGGCGATGGGACTTACGATATGTGCGCCCAGCACCAGCGGCACCTCGGGATTGTCCGCATAGGCACCGCTGACAATGGATAGCGACCCGCCCGAGCCGCTCATCAGCATACGTGAATTCGACAGCATCGGATACACGGTTTCCTGGGCATTGACCACGTCCTTCCGTGCCCGTGCCTCATCAAGGCTCAAGCCCACGCATGCCGCTTCGGGGAAGGAGAATACGACTTGCGGAATCGTGTCGTCGTCAACCGGTTTCGGATCGAGCCCGGCGATCTTCTCCGCGATGACGATGCCCTGCTCAAAGGCACGGTGCGCTAAGGAATGGCCGGAGGTGATGTCACCCAAAGCCCACACATGGTCGAGATTGGTGCGGCCAAATGCATCGATGCCGATAAATCCCCGGGCGTCACGTTCCAGCTTGCAGGCCTCGAACCAGTCTGCGTCGGTATTCGGTATGCGTCCAATGGCGGCGAGTACGACCTCGCCGTAGGCGCTCATGTCCGCTTCGGATCCTTCCCTCGTATAGTGCACGGTCGCGCCCAGATTGGCACCGGTTTCCACATGGGTCACATGGCTGTGCGTGATGATGTTCACGCCACGCCGCTTCAGCTCGCGAGTCAACGTCGCCGATGTGCGGCGCTCCCATGCGGAGAGCACCCGGTCTTTGCGAATCAGCAACGTCACGTCGCAGCCGGCCGTACGCCACATGGAGGCGAATTCCAGCGCCACGGCTCCGGCACCGATGATCACAGCGCTTGAGGGGAAGGTATCCAGTTCCAATGCCTGTGTGGAATCTATCAATGCGCCGGCGAATGGATTGTCCGGCAGCGGCGACGGCCGTGAACCGGTGGCGATCACGATGTCTTCGGCAACGATCTCCAGTTCGCCATCGATAGGTTCGCCGACGCCTGCCTTCACGAATCGCAATATGTGGCCAAGACCTTCGACCGGCGTGACATGTACGCTTCCGCAAGGCTGCATTACGGCCTCTCCGCGTACGATGGTGACGCCGCGATGTGCCAGCAATCCCGCCAATCCCTTGGTCATGGTGTCCACGGTCTGCGTGCGGAACGTGCGCAGTTTGCCGAAATCAATGCTCTCCACTGACACGTTGATACCCATCGCCTTGGCGTGACGCATATTCTCCACGGCATGCGTGGCGGTGAGTAGCGTCTTCGAAGGAATGCAACCTCGATTCAGGCAGGTGCCGCCCAGTGTGGCGTCGCGTTCGATCAGCACCACCGATTTGCCGAGCTCCGCGGCACGTAACGCCGTGGAATAGCCGCCCGGACCGCCGCCGATAATCGCGATATCGAAATGTTCCTGTGCCATATCAATCCTTGATGTCATGGCTCGAAAGCCGTGGAAAAACAACTGATCCTATGCTAATAAAAAGCCGTCAGCTTAGCTGACGGCAATACATATGCATGTGAGGCATCATTCCGGCCAATGGCCACGCTTGGCATAACGCGGCTTCGGCAGACGCCAACGACGTATCTGGATGGCACGGCTCCACGCATAGGAGGCGGAACGCATGCCCCTGGCCACGGATTTCTCACCGTACTTTTCGATGAGTTTCTTCTTGAGCTTGCGCCACATGATCGCAATGTCGATGATTACGGCGAACAGATACACGTACATCAGCACCATCAGCGGCAAAGCTAGGGTAGGCCACTTGTAGGTCACGAAGATGGAGACGACCAGAATAACGAAGGCGACCGGGATGAAGAACTCGCCGAGGTTGAATCGGGCGTCGACATAATCGCGAATGTAGATACGCCATGGCAGACGCTCGGCCTTCGGCATGTGATTCACGTCACCGGTCTGCATGGCCTCGTATTCGGCGTTCTCACGTTCGCGCATACGTGCCTTTGCGGCCTTGCGGCTGGCATCGCGATCCTTGGGAACCAGCGGGCGGAGATTCTGCGCCTGGGCATCCTTGCGTTTCGGAGTCGGGCGGCCTTTGCCGGCGGTAGGCTCCTGCGCCTTCTGTTCGACAGGCTCTTGGGCCTTGTCTTCCTTCTTAAACAAACTCATGTCTATGAGGGTAGGGTGACGTATCGACGCCTCGGCGGTATGCCTCGAAGCCGCGGAACGCCGAATGGGATTGTGGATACAATGGCTTGCATTGGCCGTACTCGATCAATATTAAGGAGAATCATGGCAGCATTACTTGCCGATGACATCCGTGCACGTGTGGAGGGTGATTGGGATCGCATCGTCGACGTGCTCAATCGGAAGATCGCATTGCAGTCGATCTCCGCGAAAGGCATCACCGCCGAACATATGAGGCGTTCCGCCGAATTCGTGGCCGAGGAGCTGAAAAAGGTCGGCGTTGACGCAAAGGTGGTGCAGTCCCATAATCCCGATGGCACACCAGGTGCGTGGGAGGTCATCGGCTCGAAGATCGTTGACGAGCATGCTCCGACCGTGTTGCTGTATGCACATCATGACGTACAACCGGTGCCCGACGAAGGTGCTTGGGATACCGATCCATTCGTCGGCACGCAGATTGGTACGCGACTGTATGGCCGTGGAGCCGCCGATGATGGCGGTGGCATAGCCATTCATTCCGGTGCGCTCAAGGCGCTCGGCGACGATCTGAAGGTCAATGTCAAGGTGTTCATCGAAGGCGAGGAGGAGATGGGCTCGCCGAGTTTCATCCCATTCATCGAAGAGCATCGTGACGAATTCAGGTCCGATGTGATCATCGTGGCCGATTCAGGCAACTGGTCCGCCGAAATCCCGTCGCTGACCACCTCGTTGCGTGGCAACACCGATATCGACGTGCACGTCAAGGCCCTTGAGCATCCGGTGCACTCCGGCCAGTATGGTGGACCGATTCTGGATGCGAACACGCTTGCGGCCATGCTGATCGCCTCCATGTATGACGAACATGGCGATCTCGCGGTGCCGGGCGTCGCCGCGGAAGAGCCGATCGGAGGCTTGCAGCGCGACCTTGACGAGACCACCGTACGCGCGGATGCCGGTATCGTCGATTCCTACCGTCTGGCCGGAACCGGTTCGCTTGCGGCACGTCTGTGGACCAAGCCGAGCGTCACCGTGATTGGCTTCGACGCTCACCCGGTCGAAGGGTCCTTCAATGTGATTTCCCCGGAGACCACGTTCCGTCTGAGTCTGCGCACCGCACCGAACCAGCGTCCTCAGGAGGCCCAGGAGGCACTTGCCGAATTCATGGTCGAACATGCCCCGTTCGGTGCCGAAGTGTGGGTCGACAGACTTGACAACGGCATGGGATGGGCCATGGACCCCGATGCCGAAGCCACCAAGGATGCCATGGAAGCCATGGAACAGGCCTTCGGTGTGGCGCCGGTCAACAAGGGCGAGGGCGGTTCCATCCCGTTCATTCCGGAATTGCAGCGCATCTTCCCGAACGCCCAGGTGCTCGTCACCGGACCGGAGGATCCGAAGGCCAATGCGCACAGCCCGAACGAGTCCATCAGCCTGCCGGGTCTGAAGAACAACGTGATCACCGAGGCCCTGCTGCTCGACAAACTCTCCAGATAGCGACGGTCACGGCCTCCGACGAATCGGGGCGAGTTCGAAAACCTCGTCGGAGGCCGTGGACACTTCAGGGCTGTGCGTCACGATGATCACGCAACGGCCATCGTCATGGGCCAGTGCGCGGAAGATGCCCATGATGTCATCCTGCGTGGCGAGGTCGAGATTACCGGTCGGCTCATCCGCCACGATGATGGAGGGATTGTAGCTTAGCGCCCTAGCGATGGCGACGCGCTGTTGTTCGCCACCCGACAGGTGCAGAATCCGTTCGTTCGCGTACTCCTTAGGCAGATGCACCTGCTTAAGCAAATCAAGCACCATCTCCTTCTTTGATTTGTCGAAGGTTTTGCCGGAAGCGTCCAATGACAGGATGATGTTCTCGGCGACGGTGAGATTCGGCAGCAGATTGAAGCTTTGGAAAATCACGCCGATGTCGTGGCTGCGGTAGCGGTAACGGTCCTGTTTCGCCAGGTCGTTACCGTTGTAGAGGACCTGGCCCTCCGTGGGATTGGTCAGTCCCGAGATCAACGACAGCATCGTGGTCTTGCCGGCGCCGGATGGCCCGGTGATGGCGTGCACCGTACCTGCACGAAACTCGTGGCTGATGTTCTTCAGCACCTTTTTGCCGCCTTTGGTATAGGCGTAGCTGACGTCATCGAGCTTGAGGATTGCCGTGGTCGTCGTATTGTCAGTCATGATGGGTCCTTTCAGGAACGGTCGGCGAGGATCTGCAGCGGTTCGTAGCGCAGGACGAAGATGACTGCCACGAGCGCGGCGACCAATGTCAGGCCGATGCCGACCAACAGCAATTGCCCGACCACGGCCAGATTGGCGGTGGCGTTGATGGAGGAGACGTAGTTCGCGGCCTGGTTCATCATGCCGCCCGGACCGCCCTGCGGTTGTTTGGCGTCATTGGTGGCACCGGAGGAACTGGTGTCGCCAGAGCCCGACTTGCTGGAGGAATCGGTCGAGGCGGAGGAATTCCCGTCCGTGGAATCCGAGGAGGATCCGGCGCCGTTGGGGTCCGTACCCTGCATGTCGCGTCCGAACTGCTCACGTTGGCTGGCCTGCTGCGACTGCTGTTGCGCGATCTGACTCGACAGCAGCTGGTTGGAGACCGGTACGGAGGCTGCCGCGCCGATGCCAGCGCCCAAGGCAAGACCGATCATCGTGACGATCAGCAGCTCCAAGGTGAACTGTGCGGCCACTTTGACCTTGTTCACGCCGATGGCCGTCAGCACGCCGATCTCATATTTGCGTTCACGGACGTTCAGCAAGGTGATGACCACCAGTACCACACCACCGACGGCAAGCACCACGATGAGCAACGTCAGTGCGAACTTCGATAGGTTGTCGAGCGGTACCAAGCTGGATTCATAGTTCTCCACGTCGGCGGACGATACGGTGTAGTCACTGCTCAGCCCGGCCTTCTTCGCATCCTTGGCAAAGGTCTCGTAATCGGATTTGCTGGCGAAGACGTAGGTATAGTTCAGCTGGGTCGTGGACGTGGACGTATCGGAATCACTCGACGCGTTGGAATCCGCATCGAGGCCGAGCGACTTGAGCGTGGAGACCGAAGTGTAGATGGCGTTCGCCGGATCGGAGGCGGTGGAGGCCATCGGACCGCCCATGGCCTGATTGGAATCGGTGGAGTTCTTGTAGATGCCGACGATGGTCAGCTTGTAGGTGGTGCTCGAATCGTTGGGGTTGGTCACGCTGATGGTATCGCCCACGGAAAGATTGTTGAAATCCGCGAACGACTTGGAGATGATCACGTTCCCGTCGCTGCTTTCGTCGTAACCGAAGACCTTACCGTCAACCATGGTGAAACTACCGTTCGACGCATTGGAGACCGCTTCGTCGGAGGAGAAGCCGACCAGCGAGAAATCGCCGCTGACGGCAGTGGTGCCGTTGCTGTCTCCGCCACCCGGCTGGTCACCTCCACCGGGGCCGCCGTTGCCTTGGGGTTGGCTGCTATCGCTGGAAGATGAGCTGGAATCGCTCGAATCGGAGGAATTCGATGAACTGGTCGAATCGGTGACCGGCTGGAAATCATCGGTTGCGGCAAGCCCCACGGTTTCGGTATAGTACGTGGATTTCACGGAAGATGAGGCCTTGGCGTATTTCTGATAGTCGCTGAGCGAGAGTTGCTTGTCGGCCAATGCGCTACGCATCGCGTCAAAGTCCGGCTTGCCGTCGGAACTGCTGGAGTCGGACTTCGATTCACTGATGAGCTTATTGCGGTCAAGACTGATCTGTGCGGTGATGGTCGTGTTCTCCAACCCGCTGTTGCGGGCGGTCGTCGCCGCCTGCCGAATGGACAGGCCGATGGTCGCCGCGGCGGCGATGATGGTTACGATCACAATGATCAGTATGTTGCGGCCTTTGTTTCTGGTCACGCTTTGCCATGCGTTCTTTACGACGAACATGATGATCCCTTGATGCCGAAGATGCTGTACGATACGCCGTCGCGATCGGCGATGAACCGATGATAAAAACCGTATCTTGGCGTATGGCGTAAAGAACACTTGGTGCAATCTGAAACGAATCTGAATGTTTACTGAATCTCAATACGACATGACGGGGTGTACGGCGGAACAATGGTGTTAGGCTAACGCGTATGCCTATTAAAACCGAAGTCATCGCGAATCCCAAGGCGGAACGCATCCGACGCGTCGCCGAACTTGCGGAGCGCAAGGGGCGAAAACGTGCCGGCCGCTTCCTGGTGGAGGGGCCTCAATCGGTACGCGAGCTGCTGACCTGGCATCCCGACATCGTGCGGGATCTGTATGTGGAGGCGATCGGCACCGAACCCGACGCTCCGTTCCTGACCGATACGGTGGCGCAGATGGCAGGCAAGGCCATGCAGGCCGGTGCCTATGTCCACAAGGTGACGCATGCGGTGATGCGGCATATGAGCTCCGATGCGCAAGGCGTGCTCGCCGTGGCCGACATGCAAGGATTTCTGGACGCCGCCGGAAACGTGGAATCCTTTGGCGACAATGCCATGGTCGCTGCGTTCTGGCAGGTTCGCGATCCGGGCAACGCAGGAACCGTGATCCGTTCTGCGGATGCCGCCGGCTGTGCGGCCGTGGTGTTCGTCGACGAATGCGTGGACATCTTCAACCCGAAGGTGATTCGCTCCACTGCGGGCTCATTGTTCCATCTGCCGGTACTCACCATGGGTACGGAGGCGTTTTTCGCTTGGTGCGACGAGCGGAATCTCGCCATATACGCGGCGGATGTGTACGGCACGGACTCCAGGCCCCCGGAACCGCTGACCGATGTGCTTGCCGAGCCATCCACGCTGGCCGGTGCCAAGACGATGATCTTCGGCAATGAGGCGCGAGGACTTACTCGCGAAGTGCTGGATCGGACCGACCGAATCGTGTCGATTCCGATTTACGGCAAGGCGGAGTCCCTGAACCTCGGCACCAGCGCGGCGGTGATGCTGCTGAGCTTGGCTATGTCGAGTCATGTTGAAAGAATGTGAAGTCGGAAAACGTTGAAATTGCGCGTTTTTCGCGTAAAACAAACGGGAAATTAGAAAGGTATCTCGTGGCAGAAGGTGCGGTGTTCGACGCCCAAGCGGTGACCGATGCGGTTGCCGAGGGCATCGCGAAAATCGAAAACGCCTCCAGTATGGAGGAATTGAAAGCCATCAAGACGCAATACGCCGGCGCGGATTCCGCGATGACGCAGGCCAGCAAGGCCATCGGTGCGCTACCGAAGGATCAGAAGAAGGAAGCCGGCAAGGTCATGGGTAAACTGCGCGCTGACTTCGGTCGTGCGTACGGCACCAAGGAGCAGCAGGTCAAGGCCGAGGAGGAGGCCCGTGCGCTGGCTTCCGAAACCGTGGATATGACCCTGCCCGTCAACCGCAAGCCGCTTGGCGCGCGTCATCCGTTGCCGAAGCTGATGGAAGACGTCGAGGACTTCTTCATCTCCATGGGCTGGCAGATTTCCGACGGTCCGGAGGTTGAGACCGAGTGGTATGACTTCGACGCCCTGAATTTTGGTCCGGACCATCCGGCGCGCCAGATGCAGGATACCTTCTATGTCAAGGGCAACCAGGCCAAGGATGCCGCTGGATTCGTCGGTTCCAACATGGTGCTGCGCACTCAGACCTCCTCCGACCAGGTACGAGGTCTTCTCACCCGCGGCGTGCCGCTGTACATCGCTTGCCCGGGCCGTGTGTTCCGCACCGATGAGCTTGACGCCACCCACACCCCTGTGTTCCATCAGGTCGAGGCCCTCGCCGTTGACAAGCATCTGACGATGGCTGATTTGAAGGGCGTGCTTGACAAGCTTGCCGTGGCCATGTTCGGTCCCGAAGCCAAGACCCGCCTGCGTCCGAGCTACTTCCCATTCACCGAGCCGAGCGCCGAACTCGACCTGTGGTTCCCCGACAAGAAGGGTGGCGCGGGCTGGCTCGAATGGGGTGGCTGCGGTATGGTCAACCCGAACGTGCTCAAGTCCGCCGGCTTCGACCCGGAAGTCTATACGGGCTTTGCCTTCGGCGTCGGCGTGGAGCGTACGTTGCTGCTGCGCCATGACATCAATGACATGCACGACCTGGTCGAAGGTGACGTGCGATTCAGCGAACAGTTTGTGATGGGGGAGTGATTGACCCATGCCAATGGTAGATATTGATTGGCTTAAGGACCACGTCGAGGTTCCGGAAGGCCTTACCTATGAACAGCTTGCCAAGGATCTGGTGAAGGTCGGTCTCGAAGAGGAGGAGATTCATACATCCCAGCTCGTCGGGCCCATCGTGGTCGGCTACGTGGTTGACGCCACTCCGGAACCACAGAAGAACGGCAAGATCATCAACTGGTGCCACGTCGACGTCGGCGACGAATATAACGAGACCGACGAGAACGGCAACAAAGTGCCGCGCGGCATCATCTGCGGTGCGCCGAACATGGCCGCGGGCGAGAAGGTCGTCGTGACTCTGCCGGGTGCAGTGCTGCCGGGCGATTTCAAGATCGAACCGCGCAAGACTTACGGCCACATCTCCAACGGCATGTGCGCCTCCGAGCGAGAACTGGGCCTCGGCGACAATCATGACGGTATCATCCTGCTTCGCAAGTACGGCTTCACCCCGGAGGAGTACGAGGCACTCAAGCCGGGCGACGACGCCATGCACCTGCTGCACTTGGACGAGCCGTTGCTGGAGATCAACATCACCCCGGATCGCGGTTATGCGTTCTCCTACCGCGGCGTGGCCCGTGAATATCACCACTCCACCGGAGCGGCCTATGTCGATCCGGCAGTGGCATTGAACGGAAAGGCGCCGGTCACCCAAGGCCTGCCGGAGGGCACGAAGACCGACATCGAGGTGATCGTCGAAGACAACAACCCGATTCACGGCGTAATTGGTTGCGACCGATACTACGCTCGTGCGGTGCATGGCTTCGACCCTGCAAGCCACACTCCGAATTGGATGCGCCGTCGCCTGACCCGTGCGGGCATGCGCTCCATCTCCTTGGCTGTGGACGTCACCAACTACGTGATGCTCGACCTCGGTCAGCCGATGCACGCCTACGATCTCGACAAAATCGAAGGCCCGATCGTGGTTCGGCGTGCTGTCGAGGGTGAGACCCTGACCACGCTGGACGGCAAGAAGCATGACCTGAGCGTGGAAGATCTGCTTATCACCGATTCGCCCAATGGCGAGCATGGCTCACGCATCCTCGGCATCGCCGGCGTGATGGGTGGCCTATACGGTGAGGTGACCGCCGAGACCAAGAACATCCTGCTTGAATCCGCGCATTTCGATCAGGTGTCGATCGCACGTTCCGCACGTCGCCACAAGATTCCATCCGAGGCGTCCCGCCGTTTTGAACGTGGCGTGGACGATCAGCTGCAACCGGCAGCCGCACAGATGGCCGCCGAGCTCATGGTCAAGTACGGCAATGGTGAGCCGAGCGAACATCCCACCGATGTCAACACCGTCACCCCTGCGCGCACCATCCATTTCAAAGCCACCGAGGTGGCTCGCGTGGCGGGTCTCGACACTGACGTGAACACCATCAGCGGCATTCTGACCGACATTGGCTGCTCCGTCGCAGGTGGCGGCAATGGCGAATTTTCCGTAACCGCGCCGAGTTGGCGTCCGGATCTCAATGAGCCGTGCGACCTGGTGGAGGAAGTGGCGCGTCTGGTTGGCTACGATGAAATTCCTGTCACCGTGCCGCCGGCTCCCGTCGAAGGTAAGGTCGGACTGACTGCCGAACAGCTGCGTAAGCGCCAGATTGCCGACGAGCTTGCGGAATACGGCATGGTCGAGACGTTGAGCTACCCGTTCGTGGGCGACGAAGACTACAAGTACTTCGCCTACGACAAGGATGAGATCAAGAAGGTCAGCGTCGAGATCGCCAATCCGCTTGCCGGCGACCGCCCGTTCCTGCGCCGCGCCATCATGCCGACTTTGGCCCAGACCGTACAGCGCAATCTGCGTCGTGGTGTGGAGAACGTGTCGCTGTATGAAATCGGCCATGTGTATCTGTGGGATCCGAACGCGCCGGCCATCCCGGCGTTGCCCGGCGCGGTGCGTCCGACCGACGAACAGTTGGCGGCGCTCGATGCAGGCCTACCGGATCAGCCGATGCATGTCGCGGGCATCCTGACCGGCAATGCCGTCGACGCCGGTTGGTTGGGTGAACGTCGTGCGGTGGATTGGAGCGATGCCGTTGAAGCCGTGCACCGTATTTCCGATCGTATTGGCGCTGGCCTTACGTTGGATCAGCCGAAGGCCGAGGATGTTCCGGCGCAATGGCATCCGGGCCGTGCCGCTCGCGTGATGGCCGGCGATGCTTTTGTCGGTATGGTCGGCGAACTGCATCCGCATGTGAACGAAGCGCTGGGCTTGCCTGCGCATTCCGCGGCTTTCGAACTTGACCTGACTGCGTTGTTCGCCACCCTAAGTGGCAAGCCGGTGCAGGCCAAGCCGATTTCCACCTTCCCTCCGGTCAAGCAGGATCTGGCCTTCACCGTGCCGAACGATGTCACCGCCGCCGCGTTGCAGCAGGTCATCGCCGAGGCCGCAGGCGATAGTCTTGAAGACATCAAGCTGTTCGACGTGTTTACCGGCGACCAACTGGGCGAAGGCGTGAAGTCCCTGGCCTATGCAGTCACATTCCGCGCTCCGGATAAGACGCTGACTTCCGAAGACAGTGAGGCGATTCGCAAGCGTATTGTTGACGAGGCAAGCAAATTGGGCGCACAGTTGCGCGCCTGACGTTTCGAGCAACGATAGATAAGAGGATAACGATGAACGAACCGGAGCAATATCAGCCGAACAATCCCGATGAACGTCAGGGGACGGCCGGTGCCGCTCCGGTTTCGTCGTCTTCCGAAGGTTCGAACACGCCTCAATACGGACAGTATGCCCAGCCGGAATATGGTGCAATGGCCAACCAATACCCTTCCGGATACAATCCCTACGTCTATGGTGCGCCGGAAATCGAGACGAATTCCTCCAACCAGCAGGGCGCCGAGGCTCGGCAGCCTCAACAACCTACTCCCGCAGGCTATCCGTATTCGCAGCAGTATGGCGGCCAGCCGGGCAATCCGTACCAGAACCAGAATCCGTATCAGAACAATCCCTATGGCTGGAACGGTAACCCGCAGCAGCAGTACGATCAACAGGCGCCGAGCGGACGGCAGCCGCGAATGCGGGGCAACATCGATCTGAACGATCCCAATCAGAACCCGCTGTATGGGCATTGGGATTCCTATGCGATTCTTTCGCTGGTGTTCACCATCCTTCTGCCGGTACCGGTGGTGCCCGCACTGATGGGCGGCGTGGCCATGTGGCGTACCAAGACCTTCCACATGAAAGGATTCTGGCTGGGCGTAGCCGCATTGGTAATCAACGTGCTCTACACCATCGGCGTGATCTGGATGGCTGTGCACGGCATCTCTTCCACCGAGCTTTATGATCAGCTGCTGCAGCATATGCTTGGCGGCGGTTCAGGCTCGTCGGAATCCGGTTCGCTGTCTGCCTGACCGTTGCCGTGCCGTCCATGCTGGCACATCACGATGACCACTATCCGACACATTTCGGATGCATAATTATGCAATGTACTGCATAAAGTGTATGCTGGGGGTGTTTCAGTGAGTCAAGGAAAAGAGACGTGACATGGCCAAATATACGGTAGCCGTGGCCGGTGCGACCGGGTATGCGGGGGGTGAGGCGCTCCGTATACTCGCCGCCCATCCGAATTTCGAGGTGACATGCGTCGCCGGACATTCCTCGGTGGGGGACAAGCTCGGCAAGCACATGCCCCATATTCCGCAATTGGCCGATCTGGTGGTGGAGGACACCACCCCCGAAGTGCTTAATGGGCATGATGTAATCATTCTCGCATTGCCGCATGGCGCTTCCGGGGCATTGGCCTCCAAGCTTGACGCGAATGCCGTGGTGGTGGATCTGGGCGCCGATCACCGACTCGAGGAGCACTCGGCGTGGGACGAGTTCTATGGCGGTGATTTCTACGAGCATTGGACCTATGGCATGCCGGAACTCATCACCGGTACTTCGGCCGATGGCTCGTACGTTCGTCAGCGCGAGGCCCTCCCGGGATCCAAACGCATCGCGGGGCCGGGTTGTAACGTGACCGCCACCACATTGGCTCTGCAGCCGGGCGTGGCCCAGGGCCTGATCGAGCCGAAAGACATCGTGGCCGATCTGGTGGTCGGCTACTCCGGTGCCGGCAAGAATCTCAAGCGCACCAATCTGCTGGCCGCCGAGGCGTTCGGATCGGCTCTGCCGTATTCCGTGGGCGGCACGCATCGTCACATTCCCGAGATTCTGCAGAACTTTGCTCATGCTGCCGGTAAGCAAGCTTCCGCGGCTGAAGGGTTCACGCTTGGATTCACGCCGATTCTGGTGCCGATGGCACGAGGCATCCTCGCATCCGTTTCCGCCAGGCTCACCGACAAGGCGTTGGGCATGAGCGATGCCGAAATCCGACAGGTATGGCTCGACGCCTATGCAGGGCAGGATTTCATGGTGGTGTTGCCGGAAGGCGTGATGCCGGCCACTGCCAACATCATTGGCTCGAATGCGGCCCACATCCAAGTGGCCGTCGATCATAATGCCGGTCGTCTGCTGGCGTTTGCGGCCATTGACAACCTCAACCGAGGCACTGCCGGACAGGCCGTGCAGTCGTTGAATGTGGCATTGGGACTTCCTGAAGACGCAGGACTTACGAAGATTGGAGTGGCACCATGAGTGTAACGTTTGCACAAGGATTCTCCGCGGCCGGTGTGGCTGCTGGCATTTCCGCCGTCGAGGGTAAGAAGGATATGGCCTTGGTGGTCAACAACGGTCCGTTGGATGCGGCGGCTGCCGTATTCACGACGAACCGTTTCTGTGCGGCTCCGGTGCAGTGGTCCCGCAAGGTCGTTGCCGATGGCCATGTCAAAGCGGTGATTCTCAATTCGGGCGGAGCCAATGCCTGCACCGGCAAGCCGGGCTATGAGCAGTCCCAAGCCACTGCTGAAAAGGTCGCCGAGCTGCTGGGCGCATCCGCAAACGATGTCGCGGTATGCTCCACCGGCCTTATCGGCGAACTGTTGCCTCTCGACCACGTACTTTCCGGTACGGAGGCCGCATTCGCCGCACTGTCCGATAGCGTCGAGGCCGGAGAGAACGCCTCTTATGCGATCATGACCACCGACACCAAGCCGAAGACCGTCGAGCTGGAAGGCTCCACCGGTTTTCGCGTCGGAGGCATGGTCAAAGGATCGGGCATGATCGCTCCGCAGCTGGCCACGATGCTGTGCGTCATCACCACCGATGCCGTGGTGAATGCAGGTCAGCTTCAGGCTGCACTGAACGCAGGCGTGGAGATGTCGTTCAACCGTATTGACGTGGATGGCTGCATGTCCACCAATGACACCGTGCTGCTGCTGGCCTCTGGTGCTTCCGGCGTGGAGCCGGATCCGGACGAGTTCAACGATCTCGTGGCCAAGGCCACCGCATCGTTGGCGCGCCAGATCGTCGGCGACGGTGAAGGTGCGAGCCATGACATTCGCGTCAAGGTCACCGGAGCCACCACCGAGGACGCGGCATTGGCATGCGGCCGTGCCGTAGCGGCCTCCAATCTGCTGAAGTGCGCCATCGCGGGCAACGATCCGAACTGGGGACGAATCCTGAGTTCTCTGGGCACGGTTTCCCCGGAGGATGCGCCATTTGATGCCGAAAAGGTCACGGTGGACGTCAATGGCGTACGTATTTGCGAAAACGGTGGGGCCGGACGTGATCGTTCCGAGGTCGATATGACGCCGCGTGAGGTGCATATTGACATTGACCTCAACGAGGGCGATGCCGAAGCGAGCGTCTGGACCGACGATCTGACCCACGAATACGTGCATATCAATGCTGACTATGAAAGCTGAACACAGGCAATGACAACAGAACTCAAGGGACCCGGTTTCCATTTCGATGTGCATACCGATTTGCGCGCCGACCAGAAGGCCGAAGTGCTGATCGAAGCGTTGCCGTGGCTCGAGGAATTCGCCGGACAGCGCATCGTCGTCAAGTATGGCGGCAACGCAATGATCGATGACCACCTCAAACAGTGTTTCGCAGAGGACATGGTATTCCTGCGTCAGGTGGGATTACATCCGATCGTGGTGCATGGAGGCGGTCCGCAGATTTCCCAGATGCTCAAGGCGTTGGGCATCAAATCGGAATTCAAGGGTGGTCTGCGCGTCACCACTCCGGAAGCCATGGATGTGGTACGCATGGTGTTGACGGGCAAGGTTTCCCGCGATCTCGTCGGACTGATCAACTCGCACGGTCCGTTCGCGGTTGGCCTGTCCGGTGAGGATGGTGCCTTGTTCTCCGCCATGCAACGTAAGCCCATGATCGACGGTGAACCTACCGATATCGGGCTGGTCGGCGATGTGGTGAGCGTCGATGCCTCCGCCGTGGAGGATCTGATCAACGCCGGACGCATTCCGGTGGTTTCCTCGGTGGCCCCGAATGAGGATGATGCCACTGAAGTGCTGAATGTGAATGCCGATTCCGCAGCAGCCGCGTTGGCCGCGGCATTGGGTGCCAGCAAGCTGGTGATTCTCACCGATGTTGATGGACTGTATGCCGACTGGCCCGATCGTGATTCCCTGATCGGGCGCATCGGTGTGGAGAACCTGCGCGATATGCTGCCCGATTTGGAAAGCGGTATGCGTCCGAAGATGGAGGCCTGCGTGCGTGCCCTCGATGGTGGCGTCCCACGTGCCCACATCATCGATGGTCGTAAGCCGCATTCTATACTGAATGAGATTTTTACCTCCGCCGGCATCGGAACCATGGTCGTCCCCGAGGACGGCGTCGAAATGAGGAGCTCTTATGGCAACTGAACAACTGGAAGCGTTGGGAAGTGAAGACGCGAAATGGCTGGGGGAATACTCCCAGGTGCATATGAACGTGTTCGGTACTCCGTTACGCGTGATGGATCATGGCGAAGGCGCCCGCATCTGGGACGTCGACGGCAATGAGTATCTCGATTTTCTGGCGGGCATCGCCGTGAATGCGCTCGGCTACGCCCACCCGAAGTGGGTCAAGGCAGTCAGCGAACAGGCGGCCAAGGCCGCGCATGTGAGCAACTACTTCGCCACCGAACCGCAGATCAGGCTTGCGGCCAAGCTCGTTGAGCTGGCCGGAGCCCCGGATGGCTCCCACGTGTACTTCGGAAATTCCGGAGCCGAAGGCAATGAGGCGGCTTTGAAGCTTGCCAAACTGTATGGTCGCACCCTGCCGGGCGCATCGCCGTCGATCGGAGGAAAGCCGGCACGTATCATCGCCCTGACCCATGGTTTCCACGGCCGTACTTTGGGCGCGCTTTCCGCAACCTGGAAACCGGCCATTCGTACCCCTTTTGAGCCGCTTATCCCGAATATCGAATTCGTTGAGGCCGGCGATCCCTGCGCATTGCAGGATGCCTTCGCCGAAACAGGACAGGGACACCATGGCAAGGGCCCGGTCGCGGCGGTCATCATGGAACTAATCCAAGGTGAGGCCGGCGTGCGTCCGGTCGGATCCGATTATGTGAAGAGGGCACGCCAACTGTGCGATGACCACGGTGCCCTGCTCATCATCGATGAGGTGCAGACCGGCATCGGCCGTACCGGCTCCTGGTTCGCCTTCCAACGTGAGGATCTTTCCGGCGGAGTTATTCCTGATATCGTCACCTTCGCCAAGGGCGTGGGCGGCGGCTTCCCGATGGGTGGCATGATCGCCTTCGGCGCCAAGCTTTCGGCATTGTTCACCCCCGGTTCGCATGGCTCCACATTTGCGGGCAATCCCTTGGGCGCCTCCGCGGCCTTAGCCACATTGGACGTCATTGAACAAGAACATTTGGTGGCGAATGCCGAAGCGCGAGGTGAGCAGTTGCGCAACGGCATCATGTCCTGCGGTAATCCGCTGTTCGTATCGGTGCGTGGCCGTGGCCTGCTGGATGCGGCGGAACTGTCTCACCCATGTTCCCATGCCGCCATGAACTGGGCGCTTGAGCACGGTCTCATCGTGAATGCCGTGGCTCCGAATGCACTGCGCTTCGCTCCGCCGCTGGTCGTCACCGAACGGGACGTCGACCGGGCCATATCCATCCTCGCCCGGATTCCCGCCGATCTACCCAACGATTAATATTTGAAAGGAGGCCATATGGCAACCCCGGAACTGCGCCACATGCTACGTGACGACGACTTGAACCACGAAGAACAGAAGCAGGTGCTGGAACTGGCCATCAAGTTCCACAAGAATCGTTTCTACCACCAGCCGTTCGCCGGTCCGCAGGGCATCGCCGTACTGTTCGATAAACCCAGCACGCGTACCCGTTCCAGCTTCTCCATCGGCGTCGCCGAGCTTGGTGGTTATCCGCTGGTCATCGATAAGTCCGGTTCCCAGCTGGGCCGAGGTGAGCCCGTCGCCGATACCGCACGCGTGCTCGACCGCATGGCCTATGGCGTGGTCTGGCGCACGTTTGGGCAGGATAGGGTCGAGGAGATGGCCGAATACTCCACCCATCCGGTGGTCAACGCTCTGACCGACGAGTTCCACCCATGCCAGATTCTCGCGGATTTCCAAACCATCGCCGAACATCGTGGCGGCGTTGACAATCTGAAGAACCAGACCATTGCCTACTTGGGAGATGCCGCCAACAACATGGCGAACTCCTACCTGCTTGGCGGTGCCGTGGCGGGTATGAACGTGCGCGTGGCCGGTCCGAATGGGTACCTGCCCGATTCGCGAATCGTGGCCGACGCGCAGGCCATTGCCTCCGAAACCGGCGGATCCATCCTCGTGACCACCGATCCGAAGGAAGCCGTGGCCGATGCCGACTGCGTGTTCACCGATACCTGGGTTTCCATGGGTGAGGAAGCCGAGTATGCCATTCGTTCCAAGCCCTTCTGGGATTATCAGGTGAACGCTGAGCTCATGGCCTTCGCCAAGCCGGATGCGATCTTCCAGCACTGCCTGCCGGCTTACCGAGGCAAGGAAGTCACCGCTGAGGTCATCGATGGCGCTCAGTCCGTGGTTTGGGATGAGGCCGGAAACCGTTTGCACGCGCAGAAGGCGCTGCTGACTTGGCTGGCCGGCAAGGCCCGTGGCGATGAAAGCCTGCTGGTCTGATGACTGATCACACCCCCGCGTTGCAGCGTCCTGCCACTCGTGCCGCTCGACTGAGTGCCATCGAGCAGGCGCTACTCACGCGTATCGTCACTTCGCAATCCCAACTGTCCGACATTCTCGCGAATCAGGGGATTGCGGTGACGCAAGCGACCTTGAGCCGAGATCTGGACGAGATCCATGCGACGAAAACCAGGCTGTCCGATGGGACCGTAGCCTATGCCATCGGTGTGAAGCAGCCCGATGAGGGATCCGCGGCCAATCCGGATGCCAAGGCCGAACAGCAGATCAGCCGGGTGCTATCCGGCTTGGTCACTTCGGTGGCGGCCGCACGTAACCTTGTCGTAGTGCACACACCTTCTGGAGCGGCGCAATATGTGGCCAGCGTCATCGACAGGCAACCGATAGAAGGGGTGCTTGGCACCATCGCCGGAGATGACACCGTTATGGTGATCTGCGCCGATGATCACGGTGCGAAGCAACGTGCGCAATGGCTGCTTGACGTCGTGTCGAAGGGGTGAATAACCATATAGTGGACACGACTCACCATATATGCATAAATATACAGAGCAATGCATATACTGCTGAATAACATTTGATGCAAGAAAGGGAAACCATGAGCGATCAGAATCGTCTTGTACTGGCGTACTCCGGTGGTCTGGATACCTCCGTCGCCATTTCATACCTGAAGGAACGTACCGGCAAGGATGTCGTGGCCGTGTCCCTTGACGTCGGTCAGGGCGGCGAAAGCCTTGAAACCATCAAGCAACGTGCTCTGGCCTGTGGCGCCGTCGAAGCCTATGTGGTTGATGCCCGTGACGAGTTTGCCGACGAATACTGCATGAAGGCCCTGAAGGCCAACGCCATGTACGAAGGCGTGTACCCGCTGGTCTCCGCCATCTCCCGTCCGCTCATCTCCAAGCATCTTGTGCGTGCCGCCCACCAGTTCGGAGCCGATACGATCTCCCATGGTTGCACCGGCAAGGGCAACGATCAGGTGCGTTTTGAGGTGTCCATCGCTTCCATCGACCCGACCCTGAAGGCCATCAGCCCGATTCGTGATCTGTCCCTGACCCGTGATGTCGAGATCGCATTCGCCAAGGAGCACCAGCTGCCTATCGTGCAGACCGAGAAGAGCCCGTTCTCCATCGATCAGAACGTATGGGGCCGCGCCATCGAGACCGGCTTCCTCGAGGATCCGTGGAACGGTCCGACCAAGGATTGCTACTCCTACACCGACGATCCGGCATTCCCGCCGGTCGAGGATGAGGTCGTCATCGAATTCAAGCAGGGCGTGCCGGTCAAGATCGACGGCCACGATGTGACCCCGTTGCAGGCCATCGAAGAGATGAACCGCCGCGCAGGCGCCCAGGGCATCGGACGAATCGACCTGATTGAGGATCGTCTGGTCGGCATCAAGTCCCGCGAGCTATACGAGGCTCCGGGTGCCGTGGCCTTGATCACCGCCCATCAGGAGCTGGAGAACTGCTGCCTCGAGCGCGAACAGCACCGCATCAAGCGCGATATCGACAAGCGCTGGGCCGAACTGGTCTATGACGCACAGTGGTTCTCCCCGGCGACGCAGTCCCTGAACGCCTTCATCGAAGACACCCAGAAGTACGTTTCCGGTGAGATTCGCATGATTCTGCATGGTGGTCGTGCAGTGGTGACCGGTCGTCGCTCCGACACCTCGCTGTATGACTACAATCTGGCCACCTATGATTCCGGCGATAGCTTCGACCAGAAGTCCTCCAACGGCTTCATCGATATCTACGGACTGCCGAGCCGTGTGGCCGCGGCCCGTGATGTCAAGTTCGGCAACGGCATCGAAGTTCCGGACAACACCGTCGAGTAATCGGGTTTCAGGCTCCCACCGATGGAGCTGTCATGCACAATGTGGCTGAGGATGGCTGAATGCCTCGAAAGGCGGTCATCTCCGGTCGGTTGTGGCCGACAGCTCCATCGGTGGGAGCCTTATGTGTAAGGTATGTAGCTATGACTGAAAACAATACTGAGCATCTTGCATTGTGGGGAGGCCGTTTCACATCCGGCCCATCTCCGGAATTGGCTCGACTGAGCAAGTCCACGCAGTTCGATTGGCGTCTGGCCGATGACGACATTGCGGGATCGCGTGCCCATGCCCGTGCCCTCGGCCGTGCCGGTTTGCTGACGGCCGACGAATTGCAGCGCATGGAGGATTCCCTTGATGAGCTGCAGCGTCGTGTCGACTCCGGTGCCTTTGCCCCGATCGAGGATGACGAGGACGAGGCCACCGCACTGGAGCGCGGTCTGCTGGAAATCGCAGGCGACGAACTTGGCGGCAAACTGCGCGCCGGCCGTTCGCGGAACGACCAGATCGCCGCCCTGATTCGCATGTGGCTGCGCCGACAGAGCCGCGTCATCGCCAAGATGTTGCTCGGGCTTGCCGCGACGCTGATCGAGCAGTCCGAAAAAGCAGGTCGCACCGTCATGCCGGGACGCACCCACATGCAGCATGCCCAGCCGGTGCTACTGGCCCATCAGCTCATGGCGCATGTATGGCCGTTGCTGCGTGATGTCGAGCGTCTTGCCGATTGGGATGGGCGCATCGATGCCAGTCCGTACGGTTCCGGTGCCCTTGCCGGCAACACCCTTGGTCTCGAACCGGTGGCGGTGGCCCGTGAGCTCGGTTTCTCCAAGGTGACCGCCAACTCCATCGACGGCACCGCCAGTCGTGACCTCGTCGCGGAGTTCGCTTTCATCGCGGCCATGACCGGCGTCGATATCAGCCGACTGTCCGAAGAAATCATCATCTGGAATACCCAGGAATTCGCCTTCGTCCGTCTTGACGACGCCTATTCCACCGGTTCCTCGATTATGCCCCAGAAGAAGAATCCTGATATCGCGGAACTCGCACGAGGTAAGTCCGGACGACTTATCGGCGACCTGACCGGTCTGCTTGCCACCCTGAAAGGTCTGCCGACGGCCTACGCCCGTGACCTGCAGGAAGACAAGGAAGCCGTGCTCGACCAGGTTGACACACTTGAGGTGTTGCTACCTGCCTTCACCGGCATGATCGGTACCATGACCTTCAATACAGAGCGCTTGGAGGCCGAGGCTCCTACCGGTTTCGCCCTTGCCACCGACATCGCCGAGTGGCTGGTCAAGAACGGTGTGCCATTCCGCCACGCGCATGAACTTTCCGGTGCCTGTGTGAAGATCGCCGAAGACCGCGGTCAGGAACTATGGGATCTGACGGACGAGGACTTCATTGAGGTGTTCAAGGATTTCCTGCCGGCAGACAAGGCACCGCAGGTGCGCGAGGTGCTCTCCACGGAAGGTTCCGTATCCGCCCGCAACGGCAAGGGAGGCACATCTCCGTTGCGTGTACGCGAGCAGATCGTCGCAGCCAAGACCGCGGTGGAATCCCTGCGCGCCTTCGCCAACTCCGTCAGCGATGGCCCGGCTTATAAGACCCCGGAATCCTTGCTGAAATAATGCTGACTCGCATACAGATCCAACGGCTGGTCCACAGACACGGCCGGGAGATTTTCGAACATGAGCATATGCAGATCGAAAGGAGCTGCTATCAGCACGGCGTGGTGACCACGTTCGCGCATTCGGTGCGCGTAGCCTGCCTCGCCGTGTGGATGGCGGACCGGTTGCACCTGTGGTACAGGGTCGATCTGCATTCGCTCATCCGTGCCGCGCTGCTGCACGACTACTTCCTTTACGATTGGCATGATTGGGACAATGGCGAGCATCGTCTGCATGGCTTCACCCACGGCAACACCGCCGTACGCAACGCCGTTCGTGACTTCCGTCTCAATCATGTCGAACGCGACAGCATCGCGAACCACATGTTCCCCTTGACCCCGAGGCCGCCACGATACATCGAAGGATATCTGGTCACCATGGCCGACAAGATCAGTGCCACTAGGGAGACTTTCTCCATGGAACGATTCAACAAGCCGAAGTCCGGGAAACCGGACTGCAGGGAATGACCTTTGCATGTTAGCGCTGGAGCATCTCTTCCTTTGGTTCGTACTGTACAGTTTCATCGGCTGGATCTACGAATCGATTCTGGTGTCCGTCATGGAACGCCGGCTGGTGAATCGCGGCTTCCTCAATGGCCCGTTGTGCCCGATTTACGGAGCCGGCGCGGCACTGGCGATCGCATTGTTGCACAATATGCATAATCCGATCATGATTTTCCTGATCTCCGCAATCGGAGCGAGCGTACTCGAATACGTCACTTCCTGGGCCATGGAGAAGATGTTCCACGCGAGATGGTGGGATTACAGTGACTACCGTTTCAATCTGCAGGGACGTATCTGTTTGCCGGGAGCGCTGGTATTCGGCATTGCCGGCGTGGCCATCATCGACATCATCCAGCCTCAGGTCGCCATTTGGACGATGATGATTCCGTTGCCCGTCGTACATTGGCTATGCTCGATATTCACCATCCTGATCATCATCGACACCAGCGTCACCGTGATGGGCATCGTTGATCTGGGCGAAAGTCTGTCCGCATTCGGCGATGCCATCCAAAGCTATGCGGAGAAAGCCGGTGATTCCTGGCAGTGGGGTAGGGACGCCTTCGTCGATAAGGTACGTGGCTGGTCGGAATCATCGCAGGAGGTCATCTCCAAGATGCAGAATAGCGCCATGTCCATGCTCAACAGACAGCAACGACGCATGATCAGCGCCTTCCCCCATATGAAATCGACGGAATCCACGAAATACAGCAAAATCATGGAAACCGTGCGTGAGATGCTGCGGCGACGCCAATGAACGTCCCATCCGTAGCGTCCGGTCATGAAACCTGCGCCGTCAAGGAATCCTTATAATCGGTGATGCCTGCGCCGATGTTCGGATGTTCTACGGAGTACAACTGGTCCGCGCAATAGATGATCAACAGCAGCACGGCGATGACCCCAAGTCGTTTCGCATCAACCCGGTTGAGCAGATTATCAAGCATCGGTGCCAGCAGATATACGATGGCCAAGCCTCCGAGGCCGAATGTGAGCAGTCCTTCGGCGCAGATCCTGCCATTGAGATTAAGGAAGTAGCCGGTATAGTCCCACCAGCGCCGGCCGCCGTGCATCATCTCCAGATACCATGACGAGAAATACTCCAGACCACCGCACAGCACCACGGTGGTGGTGAATTCGAACATGGGCCTGTCACGCAGTCTCTTGAGCAGTGTCAGGATGAGGATGCCGCCGGTGCCATAAATCGGCAGCCAGGGGCCATGCAGGGTGCCTCGGTTCACGAAGGCACCTTCGGTAATGAACGCGAGACTTACCTCCCACACCCAGCCAACGAAACAGAAGATGAAGAACATCATGGCCAGATTCACCAACGAATAGCTGCGATCGGCGCTGATGGTACGTGATTCGCGGAAGGTAAACGGCATCGGTGCCGGCGCGAGCCGCCCAGGATAGACTATGCCGTCAAGGATTTCCTGACCGATGCGGACCTGGCGGGAATCTTCCCGATATTCCTCATAGCGCGCCACCTGATCGGAATGCATGATGCGAATACCCAACCACTGGGAAAGAAAGCCTGTGAAGCCACACGGCTTATCGGCAGCGACCATGGTGGAACGTACTTGGTCGACGGCTTCGGCCACGTCCGCATAAGACGACCGAATCTCCTCGGAATCGGCCTTGGCGAACAGATGAATGTCGCATAGCAGTTCGGTCCCCTCGATGCCTTGCTCCTTGGAGAGTGCGCGCAGGTATGCATAATATTCGGTGAAGAACGACGCGCTATATCCGTTGGAATAGAATATGCCGCTCACACCGACGGTCGCGATGTCAAGCAGATACCAGCCCAGGAACGTCAGCTGCGCCACGAAGCATTCCCACTTATGTCCCCTCATCATGCGGCGGGACAGGTCGATGGCCTTGCGCGCGCCGATGGTCGGGTTTTCGGCGACTATGTAAGGCACCAGAAAATACGAATAGTATTTGACGATGCCGCCGATGATGGTCAGCGACCATAACAGCAGAGCGGTATTCTTCACGAACATGGTCCACGCCATGCGCGGCCATTGTCGTGTATGCAGAGGGTAAAGGAACCGGCTCGCCGGAATTTTGCCATAGATGCGTCCCTCAAGCAGCATGCGACGCATCACGATGCGGTATGTCTGTTGGATGAACAGCCAGACGAATAAGAATACGGCCATCGAAACCATGACCGGTACGATGACTGCGATTCTGGCATCATGAACGATGGAACGCGTCGCGTCGGCGATGGATACGATTACCGCACCCGATGAGAACGAATTGAGTAGGGAGGCGAAGAGCCCTCGGGACCTGCCGAACATGGCGTTGGTGTCGGTGCGGACGATTTGTTCCTGATTGAATTCGACTCGTTTGCGGGCGACGTCCTCCTTGCCGAGCAGGAAATCCCGAAACACATCGGACAGATTCGAATCGGTCCAGCCCTTACCGGGCTGGGTGACGGTGAAGGACGAGAGATCGAAGTTGATGCCCCACATCGATGAAGAGTATTCGACTTCGAAAAACGCGGCGAACAGGCAGATTATGACGATCATCCAATACTGCCTGCGCAGCTGATGCCTGGCCTGCGCCTTCATTTCCCTACGGTTCATGAACTGGCCTCCTCTCTCGGCGGTGAGTGGCTGGTACCCACTGTAGCGGGTTGGATGGGAATCGCCGGGATGACCGGTGGAAACGGCACATTCGGCTGTCGTCGTCTTCTGCGAAACTGTAGGGTGCGCAAAACGCGCGGTAATGACCCACAATTCGATAGGGAGAAAAACAGTCATGGCTCACGTCATCGATTTCAAGGAGGCCGGCTTCGATTCCGTCCTCGATGAACTGGAATGGCGCGGGTTGATTTCCCAGTCCACCGACCGGGATCGACTCGCCGAAGCGTTGAACGGGGAGCCGGTTTCCTATTATTGCGGTTTCGATCCGACCGCGGCCTCCCTGCACATTGGCAATCTGGTACAGCTCATCAACATGCGTCATCTGCAGGCTGCGGGTCATCATCCGATCGCGTTGGTCGGCGGCGCCACCGGTCTAATCGGCGACCCGCGCCAATCCGGCGAGCGTACGCTTAATCCGAAGGATGTCGTGGCCGGTTGGGCCGAACGCCTCAAGAAGCAGATCGGCGGCATTCTGGAAACCGATGGCGACAATCCGGTGCGGTTCGTGTCCAATTACGATTGGACCGCTTCCATGACCGTCATCGACTTCCTGCGTGACGTCGGCAAGAATTTCCGTCTCGGCACGATGCTCGCCAAGGACACCGTGGCCCGTCGACTGAACTCCGAGGAAGGCATCTCCTTCACCGAATTCAGCTATCAGGTGCTGCAGGGCAACGACTTCCTGCACCTGTTCGACGAATATCATTGCGTACTGGAGATCGGTGGTTCCGACCAGTGGGGTAACCTCACTTCCGGCCTTGACCTGATTCATAAGGTGCGTGGCGTGGATGTGAACGTGTTCACCAGCCCGATTATCACCGATGCGCAAGGCAAGAAGTTCGGCAAGTCCGAAGGCAACGCCGTATGGCTTGACGCGACCATGCTCAGCCCATACAAGTTCTACCAGTTCTGGTTCAATCGACCCGACGTGGAGATGGAAAGCCTGCTTAAGGCGTTCACGTTCCTGCCGAAGACCGAAATCGAGCGACTGGTCAAGGAGAGCGAAACCAATCCGGGCGCGCGTGAGGCGCAGCGTACCTTGGCATGGGAAGTCACCAGCCTTGTGCATGGCGAAGAAGCGACCAATCAGGCCATCGAGGCAGCAGGCGCGTTGTTCGGGCGCGGCGGGGATTTGTCGAGCATCGATGAGGCTACGCTTGAAGCCGCAATCGAGGGGCTCAAGGTCGAAGACGGGCATGGCGAGAAAATTTTCGCACCGGCGGCAGTGGGCGATCGAGTGGCGGAAGCCGGTATGAAGGCAGGTTTGTTCAAGTCGATTTCCGAGGCACGCAAGACCATCAAATCCGGTGGCGTATATCTCAACAACGTGCGTGTGGATGATCAGGAGCAAACGCTTGGCGAAGAGGATTTCCTGCATGGCCGTTTCGCGTTGATTCGCCGCGGCAAGAAGGCGTTGGGTGCCGTCGAAAGCGCCTGATCCGTCGAAACAAACGTACATAACCAACGACACAGATCAATATTTAAGGATAAGAATGGCAGAAGAACAGCGCGCAAATCGCGGCAAGTCCTACGGCAACCACAAATCCTACGGCTCGGGCCGGCCCGGTAACCGTAGCGGCAAGGGGTTCAAGCCGCGTGGCGATGGCGGCAAGTCCTATGGGCATAGGTCCGGCGGCTTCCGTAACGATGACCATAAGGGTGGTTACCGCAAGGGCAATGGCGGCGGATTCCGTCGTGACCGTGACTTCCATCGCGATGGTGATGGCGAAGGTCAGGAGCGTCGCTCCTTCCGCGGCGGTCCTCGCAAGTTCGGCAATGGCGGTGAACGTTCCGGCGGTTACCGCGGCGGTCGCGGCAACGACGGCCCGCGCTATCAGCGTGATGGCGAGCATCGTGGCTTCCGTCGTGATGATCGTCGCGACGGTGAGCGTCACGATTTCCGCAAGCGTGATGGTGAGCGTCGTGATTTCCGTCGTGATGATCGTCGTGATGGTGAGCGTCGTGATTTCCACCGCGATGACCGTCGTGATTTCCGTCGTGACGATGGTGAGCGTCGCAACGATCGTGGCTTCCGTCGTGATGGTGACCGTCGTGATGATCGTCGCGGCAACGGTGGCCGTCGTGATTTCCACCGCGATGACCGTCGTGATGGCGGCCGTCGTGACTTCCGTCGCAACGACCAGCATCGAGACTTCCGCAAGGACCGTGATCAGCGGAACGCAGGTGAAGATCCCAAGCAGTTCACCCGCGAAGAAAAGATGGAATACCGCGAGGCCAAGCGCGGTGAATACCTGTCGAAGCCGCGTCGTAACTCCGACGGCACGATGAGCTTCCCCTCGCAGAATCCGTACACGCATCGTCGCCCCAATGAGCCCAAGATGCCGAAGAGCATCGAATGGCGCATGCTGAGCGCCGAAGATCGTGAACGTCTGCGCGGTTTGTCCAAGGAGCACGCGGAGAATATCGGTCTGCACATCCTTGCCGCCTACACGTTGGAGGAGAGCAATCCGGAAGGTGCCCTTGAGCACGCCAAGTGGGTGGCCCGTCAGGCATCCCGTATCGACTTCGCACGTGAGACACTGGCCTTCATCTCCTACCGTCAAGGCAATTACAAGCTGGCGTTGAAAGAGTTCCGCACGGCCTACCGTATGAATGGATTCTTGGATTATCTGCCGTTCATCGCCGATTGTGAGCGCGGCCTCGGCAACCCGAAGAAGGCCATCGAAATCGCCATGAGCGATGATGCCAGGTATCTGCGCGGCGAAGCCAAGGCTGAGATGTTCCTCGTGTATGCGGGAGCTTTGGGTGATCTCAAGATGTGGGACAAGGCCATTGAGATCGTTCACAAGCTGGGTCGTTCCAAGGGTCTGGCGGGTGAATACCGCATGCGTGCGGTGCAGGCCGAACAGTATTTCCTCGAAGAGTCCGGACGCACCGACGAAGCCATCGCGCTGGATCAGCTACTCGACAAACTTGAACTGCAGTATGCCGAATCCGATATGGATGAGACTTCGGATGATTTGGTCATCGAATATGACATGCAGGAGTTGAACGACGAACTTATGGATGTACTGGGCATCACCGAAGAGGACGCCCAGTACGCTCCGGAGGATGAGGATTCCGACGAAGCGTCCGATGATGCCATCGACGCCAACGGTGAAACCGATGACGAGACTGAGCTGCCGGCCCAGGAAGCCGTAGAGGGCGCCGAATCGGATATCGAACCGGCCCGTGAGCAGGAAGCCGACGAGGATTCCGACGCATCGGACGAACCCGATGTGGAGGATTCCGACGAATCCTCCGACAACGAGTGAGGTGACGTTGATCACATGCTGAAGTCCACGAATCGGCCTCTAAGCGAAGCGTACAAGCTGGCGTTGCTTGACCTTGATGGCGTGGTGTATCGGGGCAAGAACCCGGTGGAGCACGCGGCGGCGAACATTCGCAAAGCGGAACGTCTGGGCATGACGGTGGAGTACACCACCAACAACTCGTCCAGACTGCAGTCCGTCGTAGCCGACCAGCTCAAAGGGTTCGACTTGGACGTCGAACCATGGCAGGTCATCACCTCTTCCGTGGTGGCTGCCCGCATGGTGGCCCGTGAGGTGCCTGCAGGTGCCAAAGTGTTCGTGCTCGGCGCACGGCACTTGCGTGAGGAGGTGGCCAAACAGGGTCTTGTCGTGGTCGATTCCGCCGAAGACAAGCCGGTCGCGGCCATTCAGGGTTGGTATCCGGATATGTCATGGAACGAGATGGCCCAGATCGCATATGCGGTCGAACACGGCGCCACCTATTTCGTGACCAACCGTGATCTCACCATTCCGCGTGAGCTCGGCATCGCCCCGGGGTGCGGATCCATGATCAGGGCCGTGATCAACGCCACCGGCATCGAACCGGTGTCATCGGCGGGCAAACCGGAATCCGCCATGTACGACGAGGCACGATTGCTCGCCGCGCATGACGACGCCGAACCGGTGGCCAAGGAACTATGCCTCGCCATCGGCGACCGTCTCGACACCGATATCGAAGCCGGTAATCGGGGTGGTTACGATTCATTGGCGGTGCTTACCGGCGTCACCAATCCGCATGAACTTATGTTCGCCCCGGCGCAGCTGCGCCCGACGTTCATCGCCAAGGACCTGCGTGGACTGAATGAGCCGGCGCCCGCTGTGGAACGTAACGCCGACGGTACCTGGGTTTGTGGTGGCGTACGGGCCGGATGTGCCGGCAATGCACTTGAAGTCGACGATGTCACCAGTGTGGACGGCCTTCGTGCAGCCTGCAACGCCATGTGGGAAGCTGCCGACAATGGCCGTGACTTGAATGCCGTCACCGTACCGGAATTTCACATCGACTGACGATTGGCAGCAAGTGCAGCATAACGATTCGCAACATGCCGTCCGCCTTGACCTTGCCCTGCTGGACCGAGGGCTCTCCGACAGCAGGTCGAAAGCTCAGCGTCTGATCGTCCAGGGCAAGGTCAGTGTGAACGGCGTTGTCGTTTCCAAGGCATCGGCAAAGGTCTCGGACGACGATGTGATTGCCGCCGATAGGGGAGATGACTACGTTTCGCGTGGCGCCTACAAGCTGGTAGGCGCTTTCGATCTGTTTTTCAAGGATGGGCTGCGTCCTCCCAAAGGCTTACGTTGCCTTGATATCGGCGCCTCCACCGGAGGATTCTGCGACGTGCTGCTCCGTCATGGTGCGGCACAGGTCATCGCATTGGATGTCGGGCATGGGCAACTTGATCCGAAAATCGCGAACGACGGCCGAATCATCGAAATGAGTGGCGTCAACATACGGGACGTCGAAGTCGGTGATCTGCCGTTTCGTCCGGAAATGATCGTTTCCGACGTATCCTTCATCTCACTGACCTATGTCATTCCGGTGATTGCACGAATCGCGGCCGATGATGCGCAGATCGTACTGCTCGTCAAACCGCAATTCGAGGTCGGCAAAGGCAATCTCGGCAAGAACGGCATCGTCGAAAGCGAAGAACTACGCGAACAGGCGTTGCGAAATGTCATTGCCTGTGCGAAATCCAACGGACTTGACGTGCGCGCGACCGGACCTTCGCCGATCGAAGGTATGCACGGCAACGTCGAATACCTGCTATATGCCGTGAAATAAGTCGGGCATAGACTATCCGCGAGCGAATCGGTCGATCTGATCCTGCTTGCCCATGATGATGAGCTCGTCGTTACGATGCATGATCAGTTCCTTCGAACCGTATTCGAATTCCTTGCCTGGCGATTTGATGCCGACCACGGTGATGCCGAAACGTTCATGCACGCGTGCGTCCCCGATGGTATAGCCGACCACGTGCGGGGGAGTATGGATCTTGACGACGTTGTAGGCGCCTTCCAACTCGATGTAATCCAGATAATTGCCGGAGACCAGATGTCCGACACGCTTGCCGGCATCGGTTTCCGCATTGATGATATGCCGTGCGCCGATGCGCTGCAGAATACGCGCATGCTCCTTCGACACGGACTTCGCCCAGATATCGGAGATGCCGGCATCCAGCAGGTTTCCGGCGGTGATGACGGAAGCCTCAACGCTATCGCCGATGGCCACGACTGCCGTGTCGAAATCTGAGGCGTTGATCTGTTCCAACGCCATCACATCGGTCATATCGGCCTGCACGGTGGGAATCTGCGATGACCAGCGGTTCACCAGTTCGCCATCCTTGTCGACGGCAAGCACATCCTGACCCATCATGTCCAGCGTGGTGGCCACGGAGCTGCCGAAACGGCCCAATCCGACCACGAGTACGCTTCTGGTGCTGTTCGCCATGATTCTTCGTGTGTCCCTTTCCACTGTGTGTTCTGCAAAGTCCAAGTATATGGATGGTCTGCGTCAGCCGACCACTATCTGCTCGGTGGGGTAGCGTACCGCCTCCAAATTGCGTGGACGCGACACGGCATAGGCGATGGTCATCGGACCGAGTCTGCCGATGAACATGGTGGCGGCGAGCACATAGAGTGCCGCCGGATTGCCGGCGTCGGCCACACCTACGGAATACCCGCCGAGACCGAAAGCGGAGCATGTGTCGAATAACGCGTCGCATAGCGAGCAGTCGGTAATGATCATCAGCGTCATTGATACCACGGTCACCAAGGTGAGGCAGGCGGTGCTGACGCTGACCGCGGTCATGACGGCCTGGGTATGGATACGGCGGTGGAAGGCGTTGATTTCCCTCCGGCCGGTGAATGCGGCACGGCATACCAGCAGAATCACGGCAAGGGTGGTTACGCGGATGCCGCCTGCGGTGGAGGTACTGCCACCTCCGATGAACATGACGATGCTCAGGAACACTTTCGTGGCATCGCTCACTTGTGGCATCCACGACAGGTCGAAGCCGGAACTTCGCGGCATGACGGCCGCCACCATGGCATGCCACAAGCGGGGTTCCACACTGTTGCCGGGGAACAGCGACTTGTTGTTCCATTCCACGATGAGGAACCAGGTGAGTGAGGCGGTTACGATGCAGAAGGTGGTGATCAGGGTGAGCTTGGTGTGCAGGCTCCAGCGCTTGGGTGGCCTGTGCATGCGCCAGGAACGCATGAGATTGAGCAAGACGGGGAAGCCGAGCGTACCGCAGAATGCGCTGGCGAGAATCGGCAGTCCCACGGCCCAGTTGTTGACATGCAGACCGGCGCCGTCCGGCGTGAAACCGGCGTTGTTATATGCCATGACGGCGAAGAACAGCGATTCCCACAATGTGTGACGGACATTGCCATGGTTGATTTTGTACAAGCCGGGGAACAGTGCGATGAACGTGATGCCTTCGATGACGAATGCGGTGGTGATGACCACGGTGAGTACGCCCTTGATTTCGCCGAGTTTCGTGGTGCCGAGTTCGTTGGCGGTGAGCAGTCGCTGCGTAGCCTTGAGATGATGGTTCACCGCCAGTGCGATGAGCGAGGCGAAGGTCATGACGCCCAGGCCGCCCATCTGCACCGAGAAGATCAGCACCGCCTGGCCGAAGGTGGTCCAATGCGTAGTGGAGTTGACGATGGAGATGCCGCAGGTGGAGATTGCGGAAACGGCGGTGAAAAATGCGGTGGTGAAGTCGGTGGTATCGCCCCGTGGCGTGGAGATCGGAGTCAGGAGCAGACTGGTGGAGATTGCCACCAGTAGCAGGAAGTAGATGATGGTCAACCGTCCCGGAAGCGCGGTCAGCCGGTGCATGAGACCGCGTTTGCGGGGCTTGCGGTCTTCTGCCATGGCTTTCTCGAAGGTGTCTCCCGAGAACCACCAGGCGTAGCCATGCGAGGCCTCACGGTTGGAGGAGGACTCGTCAAAGACGAGGTTCGACATGTATTCCTCTCTCCTTCGGCATGTATATGGAATCGTCTTTTCATCAGCTATTGTAGGCATATGTGCGACGAATGGGCGACCCGCTGACCGGTCTCGCACGAATTTCAGGCACGGATCGTTCGTTTTCGTTCATTTGTTCGATTAGTATTGGAGTCGGTGACGTCTTCTGGTCGAAAGGGTCTGTGATGGTCGATGCCCGGCATGCGGTGGTGGTGACGCATAGTCGTCTGCGCGAAAGCGGCACGGTGGTGCAGGAGGCGGTGGAGCAGCTTGCACGGGCCGGTTTTCGGGTGTCGATCATCGACAACGTGGAAGCGCCTGATTTCGGTAGTCAACCTCCCGCAGTGCCCGATGATACGGAGATCGTGGTGGTGCTGGGTGGCGATGGCACGATTTTGCGTGCGGCCGAACTGGTGCACTGCACCGATGTGCCGATTCTCGGCGTCAATCTGGGACATGTCGGTTTTCTCGCGGAATTCGAGAGCTTCCAGATGAGTGAGGCGATCCGCAGAATCGCCGATCATGATTATTCCATCGACGAGCGCATGATCGCGCATGCCGACGTGTGGCTGCCGGGATCGGATGCGCCCATCGAGGACTGGGCGCTGAATGACATTACGCTGGAACGTGCCGATCGCGGCAAAATGGTGGAGCTGTCGATTCGGGTGGATGGCGTGGAGATGAGCTCTTTCGGCTGTGATGGCGTGATCGTGTCCACACCGACGGGGTCGACCGCCTACGCGTTTTCGGCGGGCGGGCCGGTGATGTGGCCGAACGTCAAGGCACTGCAGTTGATTCCGCTGGCGGCCCACGCGTTGTTCGCCAGACCCTTGATCATCGGTTCGGGCTCCACATTCGCCATTGACATTCTCGACGACTCCATGTCGGACGGTTGGATCTGCTGTGACGGCCGTCGGCAGCGGGCCCTGCCGAAGGGCACCCGAATCGAAGTGCGTGAATCGAAGGGCACGCTAAGGCTGGCCCGGCTTTCCGGAGTGCCTTTTACCAACCGTCTGGTCACGAAATTCGATCTGCCGGTGGTCGGCTGGCGTGAACAGGCCCGTAAGACCGGCGACGTTCATCATGGACATGTATTCCCGAAAGGCTCGGCCTGCACGGAGCATGCTGACGATATGGCGGATATGACGGGCGGCGAGTGAGACCGGATCATGCTTGAAGAACTTGAGATTCGCAACCTTGGCCCTATCCGCTCCGCATTGATCGCCCCGACCGGCGGCATGACGGCCATCACCGGCGAGACGGGAGCCGGCAAATCCATGCTGCTCAGTGCGATTCGCCTGATTTCCGGCGGCCCTTCCGATGGAGGCCGTGTGTCGGTGGGTGCCGAGGAGGCGTGGGCGCAGGGCGTGTTCGAGGTCGGCGCGTCGGTTGCGGCCGTGGCCGCCGCTCGCGAGGCCGGATTCGAACCGGAAGACGGTGAACTGTTCCTGTCACGCAAGGTGCCGGCTTCCGGACGCTCCCGCAGCATGCTGTCGGGCCGGAGCGTACCACGGTCCGTGCTTGACTCGGTCGCGTCCGAATTGGTGACCATCCATGGGCAGGCGGACCAGTTGCGTATCGCTTCTCCCGCCCGACAGCGTGAATTCTTGGACCGTTACGCCGGTAACGACGAGGCGATGGCCGCCTATGGCAGGGCGTGGGAGGCCTTGCGCGCCATGGATGAGCGACTGGAACGACTGTCCAGTCAGGAATCATCAATGAGGCAGCAGGCCGATTATCTTCGTGAGTCCATCGAACGCATCAATCGCATCGACCCACAACCGGGGGAAAGTGAGGAACTGCACGCTCGACGCGACCGCATCGAAAACGCAGCCGAAATCGCACAGGGTGCCGCCACGGCGTTGGCGGCGTTGGATGCATCTCAGGTCGGTGACGACGTCGACGCCGCAAGTGCCGCCGAACTGATCGATCGTGCGGCGCAGGCATTGCGATCCATTCATGTGGAGGGTGTGTTCTCCGATCTGGCCGAACGGTTGGATTCGATCGGCGCCGACCTGTCTGATGTGGTGTTCACGCTCTCCGGTGAGGTGGACAACGAAAGCAGTGTGGATGATCTTGACTCCATCAACGGTCGCATTCACGAACTTGACGAGTTGACTCGCCGTTGGGGCCCGACGCTTGCCGACGTCATCGCATGGCGTGACAAGGCCGTATTCGACTTGGAGGATCTTGACGCATCTCCTGAAAAAGTCGAGCAGCTACAGACGGAACGAGCCCAACTGTTCCGTAAGGCGTTGAAGGCGGCGCGGACATTGTCGAAACTGCGTGCGGCAGCCGCCGAGAACCTGGCCGGCAAGGTCACGAAGGAACTGTCGTCGTTGGCCATGGGAGGCGCGAAGCTGGAAATCTGTGTGCATTCCCGCGCCGACGGCGGGTCCGATTCGACGGACGTATTGGATGCCAACGGTTGCGACGACATCGAATTCCTGTTCACCCCGTTCCCGGGTTCCCCGCGGCTGCCGATGGGCAAGAGCGCATCCGGCGGTGAGCTGAGCCGTCTCATGCTCGCACTTGAACTGGTTGCCGCCGAACGACATGTGGTGGCTGGCGGGACCGTACCTCCCATGACCTTCATCTTCGACGAAGTCGATGCGGGCGTCGGCGGCAAGGCGGCCGTTGAGCTGGGCGCTCGTCTCGCCAAGCTCGCACAGTCCGCGCAGGTCATCGTCGTCACGCATCTGCCGCAGGTGGCATCCTGGGCTGATGAGCAATACGTCGTTTCCAAAGGCATGCCGGCAGGGGAGAGCGGTGTCGTCACCACCATCAAGCAGGTCAGCGGAGACGAGCGGGTGCATGAAATCGCACGCATGCTGTCGGGCAGCGAAAGTGAAGCGTCGCTCGACCATGCCGAGGAGCTGTTGCGGGCATCGGTGCTGTAAAAGGCATGCGGCATCGCGGCAAGACGGGCAATCGTAATTCGCGTAGGGAACTGAAATCGAGGGGAGAACGGACATGGTGGCAACTGATGAAACTGGCATCAATCGGGGCAAGGCGGCGATTTTCGATCTTGACGGCACGTTGCTTGACTCCATGGGTGTGTGGGATCAGGTCGATATCGACTTCCTGTCACGCCGTGGCATTGAAGTCCCCGATGACTACATGACCAAAGTCGCCGCCATGCAGTTTCGTCAGATCGCCGAATACACCATTGCACGCTTCGGCCTGCAGGATACTCCCGAAGAGTTGATGCAGGAATGGGATGACATGGCACGTGTCATGTATTCCACCGTGGTCGAGGCCAAGCCGTTCGCCTGCGAATACCTACGGCAGTTGCGCGATAGCGGTGCTCGACTGGCCGTTGCCACTTCGCTTCCGCCAGCATTGCGTGAACCGGCCATGCGGCACGTTGGAATCTTCGACTATTTCAATGAGATCGTCAGCGTGGACGATGCCGGCGACGTCGGCAAAGATCGGCCGGACGTCTACCTGTTGGCTGCCTCGCGTCTTGGTATCATGCCGAAGGACTGCACGGTGTTCGAAGACCTGCTCGTCGGCATGCGATCCGCCAAATCGGTCGGTATGAAGGTGTGGGCCATGCATGACGATTCCTCCGACCTCGACTGGTCCGAGATCTGCGAGCTCGCGGACGGCGTCATGTTCGACTTTCATGACGCCCCGCGGCGGCTTTGAACGGAAAAGGTGCGGTTCCTTCCTCTCGGACCGAACATCCGAAGTCCGCGCCAGACTAGAGGCAAGGCGTCATTCATGACTGTTCCCTGTAAGCCTTCTCGAACATGCCAAGAAGGTCGATCAGTTCGATATCCGCGGCTTTGGCGGCGGTGACGGTCTGCCGGAGCACTTGCATGATACGTTCCCGGGCGCGTTCCTTGATCAACTCGTTGCCATGGGCCTTTACAAAAGTGCCTTTGCCCTGCACGTTCTCCACAAGCCCCTCGTCGGCCAATTCGCCATACGACCTGGTGATAGTGAGCACACTGACATGCAGTTCCCTAGCAAGTGTGCGCAGGGAGGGGAGTGTCTCTCCGTCCGTGAGTTCGCCCGACAGAATCGCCGAGCGGATCTGATTCTTGATTTGTTCGTAAATCGGTTCCCCTGACGTGGATGAGATGATCAGTTTCAATCTGCGCCTCTTTTGTTGGTGACAGGGTCAAACGACCGGATTGCCGTTCTGCTGTTATATATAACAGTATCACAACTCATGATAACTGTTGAAGTGCGTAGTATAACAGTTGTAATTCATGGTGATTAACCGCTTAATAGTAATATTTGCAACGATTATGAGCGGTTGCCGGTATGACGGGATGGTCTCGTTCGGACATGTGTGATGCGCTCATGCTTCCATTCCGTGCGGTTTTGACACGTCGATCTTGTCCAACCCCCAGCGAACAATACGGAACCTGCAAGTGGCCCCCGACGTACGGATGCAATGTGAACAACGTCGATCCGCCTGCCAGGAAGTCGCCATCTCGAACCATTCGTTATGCGCCCCCTCGCCGTCCGAGTTAACGGACAGACAAGTGGGGCCGGATGCAATCGCAACCGCACAACATAACGAAAGGAACCTCGTCATGCCCCGCAACGGCAAGGAAGGCATTCTCTTCAGCTTCATCATGTCGGCCATCATGATCTACGTGATGGCGGCACTCAACTACGGCGTACGCACCGGCGACGTTGGAACCGCCGCATGGAGCTACGCATTCTTCAACTGGCCGCTGGCCTACGTGATCGGTATGATCTGTGACCTATGCATCTGCACGCCAAGCTCACGCGCCATCATGAATCGCTTCTGTGCACAGACCGACCGCGCCGTGTGGAAGGGCATCACCGTCAAGTTCCTCATGGTCGTGCCGATCGTCAACGAAACGGGTGCCGTGGTCGGTTTCGTGTCCGACAGCGATGTGCTGCGCCGCTTCGCACAGGACAATCTGCCGGTCTCCGACATTTCCACGTTGATCACCGGCATGGCACGTGGTGAATTCCCGGAACTTTCCCATGCGCCACACGAGCCTGCCGAGGTCTTCATGGGTCTTCATGACGATTGGGATAACATTGACGACAGGCTCCGAACAAGAACACGTGGGCAAGACGGAATGAAACATCAAGTCGAAAGGATTGCGGCATGACGGCGCGACGTAACGATGAGCGGACAACCGCGGGAGCGCACCGAATGATGCGCCGCGCCGATCGCGAAGTATCCGATCCGGCACAGGTTGCGGCAATCGTCGCGTCCTGCAAAATCATTCGCATCGCCTACATGGACGCAGAAGGGCTGACCATAGTGCCGATGAACTTCGGCTATGTCTCCGAAGGCATCGGAAATGCGACCAGACCGACATTCTATTTCCACAGTGCGCCGATCGGTCGTAAGATCGATGCCATCAAGGCCGCCGGCAACAAGCTGTCCGTCGCCTTCGAGATGGAAACCGATTGTGAAGTGGTGGCGGGACGTGTGCCGTGCAATTGGGGTGAGGCCTTCAAATCGGTGGTCGGTACCGGTGTCGCCTCCATCGTCAGCGATCTGGACGAATCTCGTCTCGCGCTTGAGATGCTGATGAGGCAGCAGGCGGGCATGGAGCATGTCGAATTCACCGACCAGCAGGTCCGCAGTGTTACCGTCTGGAAGGTCGAGTCGGACTATGTCACGGCAAAGGTGCGTGAAAGACCGCAGCCGCGTCGGTAGTCTTCCCCGTCATGCTGGCATATCCGGATTCGAAACGACGTTTTGCCATTCTGGAACGCCGTCCAAGAGAGACGGGCATCATGTCGCCATCAAGCATCCGTGCGAGCGGTGGAATGGATGATGCGTGCAAACACCAGATAGATGATCCACGCGAGCGGCATCGTCAACATGAACGCCGGATAGAACCAGCTGATCGGCATGTGTCCATAGAAGATGCCCGCCAGAATCGGGCCCAATGCCATACCTAGGTCGAGACCCATGTAATACGTGCTGTTGGCCAGTCCGCTGCGCTCTCGGCCGGCAATCACCACAGCCTGCGCCTGAGTGACCGAGCTCATCAGACCGTAGCTGGCCGCCATCGCCACTCCTGCGCCGAACAGGTACCAGTCGTTCGTCATGAACGCCAGGAATGTCAGCATGGAGAGCATTGCGATCGAGCAGATCGTCAGCCAGAACTTGAATCCTTTGGAATCGAACAGATCCTTCATGGTGATGCGCATAGTCAGTAGGGCGGCCGCATAGAACACGAAGAACAGGTCGGAAGAAACCGCCAGATGACGTGCTGCAATATAGTCCACGATGAACGATTGGTTCGCGAAATAGGGGATGGCGAACATCATGAACACCATCGTCAACGGAATCGCGCGCGGCTCCACCAGATTGCTGAAACGGAGATGACGTGCGATATTGCGCCATCCGGCGTTGTTCCGTGACGGCATCACGGTCTTTCGAGCCGGATTGCCGCCGTTGTTGACCAACATGACGACGACCAGCGTAAACACATTCAGCACCAATGACGACACGAACGTCAGATGGTAGCCGACCACGGCCTGCAGGCGAATGCCAAGTGCCGGTCCGACGGCGATCGCAAGCGCGTTGACGATGCCGTACAATCCCATGCCGGCGCCCATATGGCGGATCGGCAGCAGCAGCGACACCCAGGTCGCCAGACACACCGAACCGCAGGCGAATCCCAGACCGTTGACCACGCGCGCCGCAATCAGCATCCCCGTGGAATTCGCCAGGCAGTACATGATGCCGGCGATGATGTACAGGCTTGTGCCGACGGCCACCAGCAGACGTTTGCTCACCAGATCGGACAGATTGCCCGCAATCGGTCTGCAGAACAGGGAGACAAAACTCATCACGCCGGCGATGATGCCCATCATCGTGCCGGCCGCACCCATGGATTCGCCATAACCGGCGATGATCGGCGTGATGATCATGTTGCTGGTCATGAAGAAGAACGTCGCCAGCATGACCAATGCCACGTCACGGGTGATCAGCCGGTCCTTCTTCGGCTTGCCCGGCATGTTGAAATTTCCGGATGTTACGGACGGATTGGCCGGGGAGCCGGTCGATCCGTTTGCATCGCTTGCAGTAGATCGCGTCATTTTCGCCTCCGGTGTTGATACTTTAGCGAAACATATGAAAAACGGCTGCCCACCTAAGCGGACAGCCGATTATAGGATATCGTGATTGACGGCGACCTTACAACGATTTGGCGGCCTGCTCGACGAAATGCTCCATACCGTCAATCTCGACGACATCATCGAAACGTACATCAGCGTGTTCAAGGCCGCGCAGTGCGGCTGGAGCAGTGGTGCCGGTGGCCTTGGCGAGCACGTCCATGCATTCGAAATCGGTGCCGGACGCATCCAAGCCGAGGGATTCGTTGACTACGCGCGGGAACTTATACGGGCTGGCCGTGGAAAGCAGTACACGCGGGGTGAGCGGATCGCGCGGCATCTGCTGCATCACGTAATAGCCGCAGGCGGTGTGCGGGTCAATCACGTAGTGGTTCTTGTTCCAGCAGTCGGCGATCATCTCGCGCACCTGGTCTTCGTCGGCCCAACCGGTGCCGAAAATCGAACGAATCTTGGCGAGCATCGGTTCGGGGACCTCATAGGCTCCCCACTGGTTGAGATCGTTCATCAGCATGGCGATCAGACGGGTGTCCTTGTCGGACATGTAGTACAGCATGCGTTCCAGATTCGAGGAGATGAGGATGTCCATCGAGGGGGAGATGGTCTGGAAGAACGGACGCTGACGATTGTATGTGCCGGAGGTCAGGAAGTCGAACAACACGTTGTTCCTGTCTGAGGCGACTACCAGATGCTTGACCGGCAAGCCCAGCAGTTTGGCGTAGTAGCCGGCGAGAATGTCACCGAAGTTGCCGGTCGGTACCACGAACTCGACTTCGTCGCCCACATTGATCACCTGCTGCTCCAGCAACTGCGCATAAGCGGAGAAGTAATAGACGACCTGCGGCACCAGACGACCCACGTTGATGGAGTTCGCGGAGGAGAGCGCCACATGGGAATCGTCGGCCAGACGTTCCGCAAGCTCCTTGTCTCCGAAGATGCGTTTGACTGCGGACTGCGCATCATCGAAATTGCCCTTGACCGCACACACGTTCACGTTGGAACCGGTCTGCGTGGTCATCTGCAGCTCCTGCACCTGGCTGACTTTGCCTTCCGGATAGAACACGGTGATGCCAGTGCCCGCCGCATCGGCGAAGCCGGCGAGGGCCGCCTTGCCGGTGTCTCCGGAGGTGGCGGTGACGATCATGATCTTCTCGTGGCTATCATCGTCGGCCGGAGTGGTGCGTGCCATGAAGCGCGGCAGGATCTGCAGGGCCACATCCTTGAACGCGGAGGTCGGTCCGTTGAACAGCTCCATCACGAAATCGTCGCCGAGCGGCTTGACCGGAGTGATTCTCTCATCGGACCACTGCGGCCCGTACGCCTCCGTAATGCATTCCTTCAATTCGTCCTCGGTGAAATCCGGCAACAGTACGGACAACACGTCAAACGCGATCTGCTGGTAGGACTTGCCGGCCAGGGACGCGATGTCCACATGGGTTTCGCCCAGGGAGTCGGTGACGAACAGGCCGCCGTCATCGGCTATGCCCTTGCGAATGGCCTGCTTGGAGGTGAGCGAGTCGGTGGTACTGCGTGTGCTGTGGAACGTGGTCACTGGACATCCTTAGCAATAAGGCGGATAGAGGTAAATACACCACCAGTGTAGTGGTAAAGGTGGGCAACGAGGGGCCTTGAGTCCGTGAAATGGAACGATGATTTCCTCCATGTTTCGAAACGTCTCTCGTCAAAAGCGATTGCGGGTCGTAGACTGCTTCCTTAAGCCGCATTCCTCGCGGACTACCAGTACCAGCCAAGGAGAGCCCATGACCGCATCACCTCTCGCCCAGACCCCGAACGACATGTTCAATGCCCCCATCGCCCAGGCCGATCCCGAAATCGCCGCCGTGCTCGACGCCGAACTGTCCCGTCAGCAAGACGGCTTGGAGATGATCGCCTCCGAAAACTTCGTGCCACGTGCGGTTCTGCAGGCTCAGGGCTCCGTGCTTACCAACAAGTATGCCGAAGGCTATCCAGGACGTCGTTACTATGGCGGCTGCGAACAGGTCGATAAGATCGAGACCATCGCACGTGAACGCGCCAAGAGCCTGTTTGGTGCCGAATACGTCAACGTCCAGCCCCATTCCGGCGCCCAAGCCAATGCGGCCGTCTACCAGGCGCTCGTCAAGCCCGGAGACACGGTACTCGGTCTGGCCCTCGATCACGGCGGACATCTCACCCACGGCATGAAAATCAATTTCTCCGGCCGTTTCTACCATGCCGAAGCCTATGGTGTGAACCCTGAAACCTTCCGCATCGATCCGGAAATCATCCGTCAGCGCGCACTCGAAACCCACCCCGCCATGATCATCGGCGGCTGGAGCGCCTACCCGCGCATCGAAGACTTCAAAGCCATGAAGGAAATCGCCGACGAGGTCGGCGCCAAATTCTGGGTTGATATGGCCCACTTCGCCGGCCTTGTCGCCGCCGGGCTGCACCCAAGCCCGGTCCCATACGCCGACGTCGTTTCCTCCACCGCGCACAAAACCCTCGGCGGACCACGTTCCGGCTTCATCCTCGCCAAGCAGGACTATGCCAAGAAGCTCAACTCCGCCGTATTCCCCGGACAGCAGGGCGGCCCACTCATGCATGTGATCGCAGGCAAGGCCGTCGCCTTCAAAGTCGCGGCCTCCGAAGAATTCAAGGACCGCATGCAGCGTACCCTCGACGGCGCCAAGATCCTCGCCGAACGCCTCACTGCCGACGACGTCAAAAACAATGGCATCAGCGTCCTGACGGGCGGCACCGACGTACACCTAGTCATGGTCGACCTGCGTAACAGCGAAATGGACGGACAGCAAGGCGAAGACCTGCTCGCACAATGCGGCATCACCATCAACCGCAACACCGTGCCGTTCGACCCACGCCCGGCATCCGTGGCATCCGGCCTGCGCATCGGCACCAGCGCCCTCGCCACCCGAGGCTTCGGATCCAAGGAATACGAAGAGGTCGCCGACATCATCGGCACCGCGCTCGCAGCCGGCAAGGATGCGAACGTAGACGCACTGAAGGCCCGTGTCGACAAGCTTGCCGAAGACTTCCCGCTGTACCCGGGCCTCGATCAGATCCACTGATCGACAGGCATGCGACGCAACCCAATATGATTCACGAATCGCGTCTTTCCCGGTTCATCGGCGAAAATGGGCCATGAACCGGGAATGGCGCGATTTCGCGCTATGGTAGGAGACTATGACGAATCCACAGACGGAACAAGGCGCAGTCGGTGCCGACGCGTTCGCGGCGGTCTGCGCAAAGGGCGACGCCGCACGACGCGCGCAGGGCCTGCTGGCGCAATCCAACACGGAAGCCAAGAACGAACTGCTGCTCGCCATCGCCGACGCACTCGACGCACGCGCCGACGAAATCGCAGGGGCCAACACGCTCGACATGCAGGAATCCTTCGAATCCGGCATGAGCGCAGGTAAACTCGACAGGCTCAAATTCGATGTGCCGCGAGTGGCCGCCGCCGCGCAAGGCGTGCGTCATGTGGCCTCACTACCCGACCCGGTCGGCGAAATCGTACGCGGATACCATCTGGAAAACGGCCTGCGCCTCGAACAGGTACGCGTGCCGATCGGCGTACTCGGCATGATCTACGAAGCCCGACCCAACGTCACCGTCGACGTGGCCTCCCTATGCATCAAATCCGGCAACGCAGTACTCCTGCGTGGCGGACACGCCGCCGAACGCACGAATGCGGCAACGCTGAACATCATCTCCGACGTGCTCGCCGAACACGAGTTCGCCCCGGCGCTGGTCGCCTCCGTCGACGAATTCGGACGCGCGGGCGCCACAGCCATGATGGAGGCGCGCGGCCACATCGACGTGCTCATCCCACGAGGGGGAGCAGGACTCATCCAAGCCGTCGTACGCAATTCCAAAGTGCCAGTCATCGAAACCGGCGCCGGCAACGTACACATCTACGTGGACCGTTCCGGAAACCTCGACAAGGCCATCCCGATCCTCCTCAACGCCAAAACGCAACGCGTCGGCGTATGCAACGCCACCGAAAAGCTGCTCGTACACCGCGACGTGGCCGAACGATTCATTCCACTGGCCGCACGGGCGCTCGCCGAGGCGCAGGTCGAGATGCATGCCGACGAACGGGCCTACAGCCTGATCGACAAGGCCGGCATCGATGGCGCGAACTTCGTGCAGGCCATCGATGAGGATTGGGATACCGAATACCTGGCATTGAAGATCGGCATCAGAATCGTCGATTCGCTGGACGAGGCCATCGAACACATCAACCGGCATTCCACGGGGCACACCGAATCCATCATCGCCGAGGATTACTCGGCCATCGAGGAATTCACTTCCCGGATAGATTCGGCGGTGGTAATGGTGAACGCCTCGACGCGATTCACCGATGGCGGAGTGTTCGGTTTCGGAGCGGAACTCGGCATCTCCACGCAGAAGATGCATGCGCGAGGTCCGATGGGACTTCGTGAAATGACTACGACCAAGTGGATCGGATATGGAACGGGGCAGGTGCGAGCATGAGCAAGCAGATCATGGAGGATATGGATAATCCTTGGTACGCCGATCGTGAGGATCCTCGGCTCGGGTTGCGCCTCGCCTCGGAACGTCTGAGCATCGTACGGTACGTGTTCCTCGTGCAGATCGAGGACGGCATAGCCTCCGCCGCCCAACGCGCCTCACTCGAATACGCCGATGCGGTGCTGATCGGCTGGCCGGAAACCGATGCGGGAGATGTAGTCGACCTTGACGATGACCAGTTGAGGAACATTGACGAGCAGATGCACCTGATGGAGCAGTACATTGCCAGATTCAGCGCAATGGAACGTGAGGGTGACATCGATGGCATGACCGATACCCTGATTCGCGTTACCGAACGGGTGGCCGAGGTACGGCGCTTGTACCAGCCTGACTTTCCCTTGCCGACCTTCGCCGAAATTCGTCGCGTCGTGCAGGATGAATGGGATGAGGATATGGGCAAGATCGACCCGCAGGAGGGCGCGCCCACCGCGGATGAGATCGAGCGTGAAACCGCCGACGCCGACAAGCTACAGGATGAGGAGACCGCATGACCGGGCCTCGACGCATGCGTCCGGAATCGGCCGAAGCCGATTCCGAGCTTGCCGTCAGCTATGTGATCGAACCGGAAAGGCGTATGGCGGACCTGTCCGTCGACATTTCCGGTTCGGCAGTGGCCTCCGGGCGTAGGTCGGCGCGCGGCAACTGGCACAGTCGACCTCGCATCGGCATCATGGGCGGCACTTTCGATCCGATTCACAATGGCCACTTGGTGGCGGCATCCGAAGTCTCGTGGGTCTACGATCTCGACGAGGTGATTTTCGTACCGACAGGGCGACCGGTGTTCAAACTCGACAAGAGGGTCACCAATGCCGAAGACCGTTATCTGATGACGGTGATCGCCACCGCATCAAACCCGAAATTCACGGTATCGCGTGTGGATATCGACCGTCCCGGCATCACGTATACCATCGATACGTTGCGCGACATCAGGGCGCAGCATCCGGAGGCGGAACTGTTCTTCATCACCGGTGCCGATGCGGTCGCCGAGATCATGCAGTGGAAGGATGCCGACAAGATGTGGGAGCTGGCCCACTTCGTGGCCGTGACACGACCCGGATACTCGTCTCCGGAAGGCGTGAAACTTCCGGAAGGCAAAGTCGACACGTTGGAGATTCCCGCATTGGCGATTTCGTCCACCGACGTGCGCCGACGCGCCGAACATGGTGAACCGGTCTGGTATCTGGTGCCCGACGGGGTGGTGCAATATATCGGCAAACACGGCCTGTACCGTTGATTTTCCACATGAACACGCGAGGCTCGTATGGTCTGTGTAAACGGTTAGTATTGGTCACGTCCAATTGACGCGAAAACAGACGTTTGGAGACATGGTGAGCGCAATCCTCGAAGGAAAGCCGGATAAAAACCTTATCCTTGTCACAGGCAGGACGCATCCGAAGCTGGCGGCGGAAGTCGCGGAACAGCTCGGCATCGATGTTCTGGAAACCACGGCATATGATTTCGCCAATGGCGAGATGTACGTACGCTACACCGAATCCGTGCGTGGCGCGGATGTGTTCGTACTGCAAAGCCATTGCAACCCGATCAATCAGTCAATCATGGAACAGCTCATCATGATCGATGCCCTCAAGCGCGCTTCCGCACGTTCCATCACCGCGGTCTGCCCGCTGTTGGGCTACTCCAGGCAGGATAAGAAGCATCGCGGTCGCGAACCCATCTCCTGCCGTCTGATGTTCGACCTGCTGAAGACGGCTGGTGCCGACCGCATCATGAGCGTCGACCTGCATGCCGCCCAGTCGCAGGGTTTCTTCGACGGTCCGGTGGATCATCTCATCGCCATGCCGGTGCTGGTCGATTACATCCGCGACCGTTTCGCCAACCAGCTCGACAATGTCGCCGTGGTCTCCCCGGATGCCGGTCGCATCCGTGTGGCCGAACAGTGGGCTCAGCGTCTTGGCGGCGGCCCTCTGGCCTTCGTGCACAAGACCCGTGACATTACCCGTCCGAACCAGGCCGTCGCCAACCGTGTAGTCGGTGACGTCGAAGGCAAGGACTGCGTGCTTGTCGACGACCTGATCGACACCGCCGGCACCATCGCCGGCGCATGCAGCGTGCTCAAGGACGCCGGTGCCAAGTCGGTGACCGTCGTCGCCACGCATGGCGTGCTGTCCGGTCCGGCCATCGAACGTCTGAAGGGTAGCGGCGCCCGCGAGGTCGTGCTCACCGATACCGTGCCGATTCCGGAGGAGAAGCGTTGGGATGGCCTGACGGTCCTGTCCATCGCGCCGCTGCTGGCCAGCGCCATTCGCGCCGTGTTCGAGGACGGTTCGGTCGCCGAGCTGTTCGACACGTATCCGGAACACCACGGGCAGGGTTTCCTGTTCGCCTGATTCTTTGGGTTTTCGTTAGCGCATTTTGTGCTTATACGGGTTCCAACTTGTTTGGAACCCGTATTTTTGCTGGTCACGATTACCTTCGTGAGGATGTTGGCCATGGAACGTGATAAAGCGTATCCGGCGTGCGTGACCGGGAATAGGCTGTACGCTGTACTCCGAATCGACGGAGCCCATGCGGGACCACACAGGGATTCCGCTGCTCGATAGCCATGGACATATAAATCACGGACATATAACGCATTGAGAACCCGTTGGTCTCTTGATTGGAGGGAAATGTTCTGAATGTCACTGGGCTGCGAATGTGAGGTCGAAGACGTGCGGCGGCAAATGCTGCGAGACATGAGAATTCCTTCGGACGACAGTGCCGAAACCAGAATTATGATCATCCACGACGTCGAATGCTACAATACGAAAGCTCGTTAGGAAGGCGTGAGTAAAAACATGAAAATCCGTATCAGGGAATCGACAGAAGCAATCGCAATCCATGCGTTACCGCTGAGACATGGATGATGGCGGATGGGAAGCGAAGCGACTCCATGCGTAAAATTGGTCATGGCGTCGTCGTTGGCTGAACTGAAAATCAAACAGGAAGTAGCAGCGGACTCACCACCGCGGAAGGCGATCGTTTCGATAACGCGGTCATCGGCATGTGCAACGTCTGGCGGGTAGGAAGTACATTCCTGCCAAGTGTCCTGCCGTGGCCGGTCAAATACCTCAGGGAAATGGAAACGAAACCAGTCTCGCTGATCCACACCTCTAGGAATGGCGAACCACCCATGAGGGGAATGCACGGCAGGCAACATGGAATCGAATGGAGGGTAACGCCCGCAACACCTCAACTGAATTGCCTTTTTTCTTGCGATATTAGTATGTTGGTATTGTTTCCCAGCGAGAAGACGAGGATGTCGAAATGAGCTGCCCAGCCAGATTTATTACCGCTGAAGAACTTCAGTCCATCAAGCTCCCGGTGGCGAATTTCGCGGAAGGATACAGGACGGATGAAGTGGATGTATTCTTCCGGGAATGCGTCGAGACCCTGCGTAACGGATATGGACTGTCCGCCGATGACGTTGAACAGCACCCGTTCACCACCACGTATACGGGCGGGTATGCCGTGAATGATGTGGATCTGGTGCTCGATCGGATAGTTCAGACGCTGAGGAGCCGTCCGTCCGGAAGTCACGCCATGCCTATGGGCCAGCCCGAGGACCAATATGCCCAATATGCCCAACCGGTGCCGAGTCAGTATCCGGCGCAGCAGCAGTATCCATCCGTTCCGCGGTCTCTGGCCTCTGCATCATCCCAACCGGAACCGCGTCCGGCTTCGCAGCCGACGGTTTTAGGTGGTCTCCTCTCTAAAGCCAGGAAAAGCGCCGAAAAATTCGTGAAGGACAATGATCTGGAAGGGAAACTCGAAGCTGGCAGGACCAAGGCGAAGGAGGTGCTTTCCAAAGCCAAAAGCGAAGCAGACCGTATTGCGGCAGAAGATAGCCTCGAGGATAGGATCAATGTGATGCGCGAGCAGTCGGCCCGTGCATGGAACGGAATCCAATCCAATGAGACGGTGAGGAAGGCGACCGCACGCATGCAGGATGCCGCTCAGATTATCGGAGATTCCATCGATGAGGCACGTTCAGTGTATGAGGAAAGGAAACAGCTGCGCAAGTGGAATGCCGAGGAACACACCGCCCCACACGACCGGGCGGGAATCAAGGCTGAAGACGCGGAGCCGACCGCCACCGTGGAAATTGTTCTGGAGGAACAGGCCCCGACGGTCGCACTTCCTACGGTTCCGGGTGGAGCCGGCTCCGAACCGACGGACGTGATGGCGCCGATCGATGTCGCTTCGGCTGTGGAGCCCGACGGCGATGCGAACCTACCGGACGAGGCGGATGAAAACCCACTGGAACGACCGGATCCCACATACGATACGCTTGCGAAGTCCGATATGACACCTGCGTTGCGTTGGCCTTCCGACGAGAAACAGAACCAGTCCGGCGAACAATCCAGCCGGCACAAGAACGAAGGGAATGCGACGTCCGACGTTTTCGCGGCATTGCTGAAGGACAAGCGGGGACTCACAATTCTTATCGGCTGTGTGGCAGCGCTTCTCCTGCTCGTCGGCATCGCGTACTGTGCCAGCCAGCCATCCGGCGATTCGGGAAAGAATGATTCAGCACTGACTCCATCGTATTCAGGCACTCCTGACTCTGGAGATAAGGATGAGCTGTCCGCACCCTCGTTCACGACGATCGACACGAACGCGTTGAAGGGTCATTCTACGAAGGATGTGATGGAGGAACTCGACGGGGAAAATTTGGCTTATAATTTCGTGATTGACGGAGGCGACGGCAGCGACCAGACTTCAACGGTGAAGATGTACGTACGGAACGGCGAGGAATGGACCGTTACTAAGGCGAGGCAATCCACCACGGACGGCAAGGTCACGTTGACCGTCCGGAAGAATGAGACCACGTCGAAGGAGTCACAGCAGCAGGAATCCCAGCAGCAGCCCGACAGCGACGGCGTCATCACGACCGCCAACAATCCGGAGTTCGCGGCGTTGCTCGCGCTGAAAGATCCTGACGATTCATCCGTCGCCGTGTTCGCGGAGAAATACAAGGGCCGCACCATCGAATTCGATGGCAACATCGCAAACGTTATACCCAACGACGAGCATCCCCGCTTCTTGCTGGATTACACGTTGGTATATGGCGGCGATTACAACACGGACAGTGTCAGTGGGCCGAATTTCGGATTCGAGGGAATCACATGGAGCGATTTCCATGACGGTTCGGTCGGACTACCCGCTTTCGTCCATGAGGGACAGAACGTCCATATCAAGGCGACGGTAGACAAATACAACCCAGACAACGGTCTTTTCAAATTGGAACTTGTCGAAATGACCGCACGCTGAGAAGTCGGCGCTATGCGATACGTCCGCCACTTCTATGAGTTCGTATGCCGTCGAAACATCGGACAACATTTGTATTCCCTTGTCCGGTGATGACCAGCCTCCATCCTAGCGAGGAGTTCAGGCAAGTTACCGTGCACGCCGAAATTCTTTCCTCCCGGCTGGACGACGTCAGAGAGTAACGACGAACTTGAACGGTACCGTAGGGAGCAGTGAATCTGGACTCGCTATCCGACCTCATGGATAAGCTCTTCGACCCTGAATGGGCATACGACACGCGCTCTGCGCGAAGCACGGCGACCAAGTGGCGGAGAGCTTGGATGACGACGACGTCAATGAGATCCACCGCGACGCCGCGGAAGACTTTTCGGCCAACAGACGTCTCTCTGACATGATTTCTTTTGTTGCTGCGGAAGAGATTGACAAGTGGCTTCGTACATTCGTCGCCAGTCGCAGTCTCTCCGCCAATCCGACGATGGCCAGTGGCACCACCGTCTTTCTTGACGATTGCATCATGTTTGTCATGATGCAATCGTCAAGAAAGACGAGGAAAGAACGTTAATCTGAGGAATTAAAACAATGTGAGGTTCCCTGTCCGTTCTTTTGCAAGTGCATCAACGATTCCTGGGACGTTATGCTTTAGCTGATATTGCCAGCATTCATTCACCGCGGAAGCGGATGATTTGGGCTTCATATCCGGAAGACAGGTAAGAACTGTTTCCTTCCCGTCAAACATGAAGGTCATCTTGTCACCTTTGAACGAACACATGGACCGTGTATCATTCTGAATCACCTCTGCAAGGGCCGTGAAGGCAATCCGTGCGTCCTCGTCGGACACACGGCCCTTTACTGTTCCGCTCATTGCATAGTCAAGCAGATCGAGCGCTGCGTGACGGTCGAGCTGGTTATGGAATTGCTTGTTATAGTAGTGCTTCAGGCAGGAGAAACAAGCCTCTTCACAATCGCAGCCGTTGAGGATGCTTCTGGTCTTGTTGAAGAGTTTTTTGAGATTATGCCTCTTGGACAGAGCGGACGAATACCCAGCTCCACTGGAGAGGGAATCGAAAAGGAACACGTCGGCGAAGGCAGATTCGCCGCTTCCGTCAAGACGTGTGCGGCTGCCGACGCATAATTCGTTGAAATCGATGTCCAATAGATTAACGGCGGCAAGCCGCATCGCCTCGGCGAGCGATACGCGTGCCCGTTTAAGCCATTTGTTCGACTGGCTGACGCTCACCTCGTTCGGATTAAGATGGAGGGCGAATATGATCATGTCCGTGTTGAACACGTCTCCGATATATAGCCCGGAACTGTTAGCGAAGTCATGTGCGCAGTCGGGCTGCCGGTTCTGCGGAGTCTTCGTGTAAGGTGCTTTGATACGTTTGGCGATTCCTGCCGAATCCGTCGTCGGGAAGGCGGCTCCGCACCGGGAGCAGACCGTGAATCCTTCACCGTTCGGCCCTTTGTTGATCACCATGAGGGAACAGTCGTGTCTCTCACTGTACTCGACATGTGCGTAACCGGCATCCGTCATCTTCTCGGAAGGTGTCGCAGAGTAAAAGGGCGGTTCCGCAAAGGACAATTCGGAGCGCTCGCTCGCCGACGGGGACGGTCTTCCGTCCTTTGGAGAGAAGCCCCATGGCTTAAGGAACGGTTTGTGTTCCAGTCCGGGTTCTTTACAGAACGGGCAACGGCCGGGTTTACGTAGCTCCTTTTCGAATCCGAACCATCCACAAGTCGGGTTCGTGCAGAGGAACACTTCGTTGTGGTAATCCTTGTTATCGAAGTACTTCTTCGCTGGCTCGAATGAGGTACCCTGCCCTTTGGCGAATCTCGACGAATGCGCGTAGATTCCACCAGAAATGTACCTTTTTTTGTTCACGATGAGTTCTCGCCCTGGAGCATATTCGCTGATGGCCATATCGAGGGACCGTTCCGGCCGCTGCTCGAGCTTCTTGACCTCGGATGGATCTTCAATGTCGAATCCGGTGACGTTGCGGGGGAATGAGTACGTCGGGAGTATGGCCGCTTCGAGGAGACTATCCAAAAGGCTTTTGCAGTTTTTATTGTCGGTGGATAGGTAGTTCTCCCTGTATTCCCTGAAATCCTCTTTAAGGTCAGCCAGTTCTTTGGACAGGATGCGGCGGAATCTATCGGTGTCCAACTTCCAGTCCCGTGGAATCAGCTGTTGGTGGATGATGGTGCCAAAGTCATATGCTTTAAGGAAGGAATTCCATTTCTTCCAATACATTTCGAAGAAATCCTCGATGCTGATGTTTTCCATGGAGAAGTCTTGCTCGGCGCTGAAGTTGGTGAGCAGTATGGTTGCTAGATGCCGTCTGATTAGCTTCTCGTTGTCCACGTCAACGTGTGGCTCCCTCAATTCGCCGCGAACTATACTGTCCGGATGCTCGAAGTAATGGTTGTCGAACGGTCTGGCATCGACATATGTCACGATGGTGGATATCGACGAGCCGCGACGTCCCGCGCGTCCGGCCCTCTGCTGGTAGTTTTCACGCATCGGCGGAATGTTACGGAGTGCCACCGCTGTGAGGGAGCCGATATCGATGCCGACCTCCATTGTCGTCGTGCAGGAAAGGACGTCCACGGGATCCTCGTCGTCGAACGTGTAGATGTCCTGGAACCGCATCTCATATTCCTCGGTGGTGGACCAGCTTTCGTTCTGTCCATCCTTATGAGACAGCTGAGCTGTATGCTCCTCGGTATTGATCCTCGCGCGCAGGGAATCATCATCACCTTGAAGAATCCTCACTATCGGATCTCGCCAGAAGGCGACGGAACTGAAATCCGTAAGCTCCCGCATATTGCCTTGCCGGCAATGAGGGCATTTCCCCCACAAATCATACGGGGCGTTCTTGCCACACCGGTCGCAGGCTTTCCACCGCGCATCTGGTTCGATTCTCAGCGTGACGCTACGCGGATTCAGGTACTTGTACCGGACATATTTTGCTGATGTTCCGAGGAAATGGTCCAGTGCGTTCTCAAGATGTGCCATTTCATCCGCATTGAAACGTTTCTTCAGAAACTCGTACAGCGATCGTTTCCCCTGAGTCTGCCCTTTGAAGATGTTGTCGTGGTCTACCCCATATTCCGCGGAGAAAGGCATTGCCCTGTCACGAGTGGACCATTCGATGTTTGGGTTCAAAGCAGCGTTGTGAATGAGCAAATACTCGCTCCATGCATAGAAAACCGACTTGAATTCGTCCTCGGAAATTCCCATCTCATCGAGATCATCATGGATATCGCACATGTCGTCATCAAACGGCTCGATCCATCCGACTGTCATATCACTGAGAGAACGATAGCGATCACAGATGAGTGACAAAAGAAGGTAATGGTATTCCTGCGGTGCGCCTTCGTCACCTTCACCTAGGAATTTGGCGAAACGTCGAGGGTCTTCGAATTTTCTCTGACTCTTCTCGATTTTCTCCATAATGGCTGTGCGATCGGCACCGTAAAAAATATGCGACCCATGTTCCGATACGGTTTTCAGGAACATCGGATAGATTGCACTGACCGTTGCGTCATTGCTGTGCTGTCGGTATAGGTCGTATGCCGCCCGGCACAGTAGTTTGCGCATCAAGTCTTTGTCGGAGGATTCGGTCAGGTCGAGCGCTATCCTGGCGGCGGTCTGCCTGCTGTCGGAGAAGAGGATCACCTTTTTTCCGGCGTTTGGGTTCCTCCGCAGTTTCTCCGGGTCGTTTGAGGGTTCTTGCAGCGAAAACTGTTCGGCGACGACGTTGTAGAAAGGCTCGTTGCCTTTGGTCGTGAAGTCGCTGACTGAAAGACGGCCATTGCATTTCGGACAGGTGATGAACTGCATCTTTTTGCCGTCCATGTCTTTGGGTTGGTCGAAGGAGAATGCCACGTGCGAGAAATGGGCTTGTCCGTGATGGTCGTCACGGTATATCTTGCCGGATATCGTGTTGAGCCATCCTGTTTTGACGTCGTCCGGGCGGGAGTCCTCCGCTATTGGCATGACGATGAGTTCTTTGATTTCGCTGTTTCCTGCCGGTTCTTCGTTCCAGAAGAAGAAATCATCCTCTTTGGGATTGGCATAGCCTTTAAGGAACAATGCTCCGCAGGTGCGGTCAGTGGCCAATTCGTAGGTCTTTGCGCCGCAGGAGCAGCGTCCGGCCGAGCCGTTAATAAGCGTTTTGCCGAGGGAAAGACCATCCTTTTCTTCCGCATGAGGACATTTAGGGTCGGCGCAGACCATGAACGATTGGATTCCCCTGATGAACAGATGCATGCGTGTCGGTAGGAGCGGCCGTCCTCCGTCCAAGGCCAATGCGGCGAGATTCAACAGGATATCGGTCGCTCTGACGGCTTCAGAATCGTCTTTGAAGATTTCCTTCGCGGCCTCCTCCAATGTCAGTGTTTTTCGACGGAGAATCTCCTCCACCGCTCCGAACCGTTCTATTTTCTGGAGTTCTTCCCCGGCCCGCTCACGGATCGCCCGTTCAGCCATGTTGTCCGGTATTGGTTGGCCGATTCCCGACAGGAACCGCCTCATACGCATCATCGACGTGTTCGAATCATCACCGGTTCCGACGGCGGCCACTATGTCCTTCGCGGAAAGAATCCGGGACCCGTGGACGACCTTCTGCTCCTTACCCGTGATGATGCGCAGGTTCGAGGCTGGTCTGCCTGCCATGTCCTCGAAGAAGCGTTCAACCGGCTCGTGGTCCTCTGGAATGGAAGCGGAAGTCATGATGAACTGGAACCGATCCATTCCGACTCCGAGTCTTGCCGCGAGACGTTTCAGAAGTAGTGCGACCTCGCCTCCGGCGGCACCTTTGTACATGTGTGCCTCGTCGAGTACGAGTAGAATCCGTTCTTTCGGATTCCGTTCCAGCCATTTCGCGGTGTTCTCCCAGATACCGTTTTCCGTGGCCCGGATGAGCATGTACTGCAGCATGGAATAGTTGGTCACGAGGATATCCGGCGTATGTCGCTGCATCTCAAAACGCATCAGCATCTCCGCGTCCAGGGGACTCCACCCGTCTTCGCCCTCCGTGACTATATCGGCATAGGAGAGGATGTCTTTCTTCTCCGGGAAACGGCCCGTTTCCGACAGATGAAACCTGTCCTCCTCGCCAAGCTCGCCGAAATCATGCCGCAACGTTTCGGCGTATTCCTTGTCACGTCGCGTGCTCCTTGTATCGCCGGCATAAGGGGTCCTGCCGGTATACATGCCGAACTGGGGGCGCCGCGCGTTTCCGACGACGCCCTCCCATATGTCAAGGAAACTGCCTTGCTTGTCGCCGATCATCCTGCGCAGACGACCGACCTGGTCGGACACGAGCGCGTTCATCGGATACAGGACCAGTGCTCTGACCGCATGGCTTTCCTCCCATGAGGACCGTCTATCGGTCAATCCCATGGCCTCTCCCGCCATTTTGGATACGAGCGGCCACATAAAGCACTCCGTCTTTCCGGAACCTGTTCCTGTGGAGACCAAGACGTCGCAACCGTTCCAGAACGACTCGAGGGATTCGACCTGATGGCTGTATGGTTTGGCGAACACTCCCTTGTCCTTTTCCGCCATACTCTGAAGAAAAGTCTTGATTCGTTCCGGAACCGCAGCGTTTCCGATACCTCCATCGGCAAGCTGATAGGCTTTCGTGGCTTCCAGATACGGTTTCTGAAACAGCGTTCCAGGAGCAGCGAGTGTTTTCTCGCATCTGGAGAGGAGCTCGGGCGTTTTGCCGAAGTATTCGGTCTCGATGTATTTGACGAGTCTGTTCGAAATGGCTTTCTCGGTATCGGCGATACTCAGTTGGACTGGCATATTCGGTTGCTCCTCACTTTGATTCCGCAGGATTCAAGCATATCCACAGCAGTTTCTAACAGTTCGTTGCGGATTATCCGCATGTTTTCGTCGTCGGGGGCTTTTTCAGGCCAGGTCATGAAATCCAGCCATCTGGATATTTCCGTTGGAAGCATGCCAAAAGGTGTCTTGATCCTGGTGTGGGATTCTCCCAGCGGTTCCAGCTCCGCCCAGTAAGGATTCCCCGCGACGCTCCTTAGATGGGTGTACAGCGGCTTCCACTGGGAGCCGTCGATGATTCTCGCCTCGATGTCGCCTCGTCGGTCGCGTAGCAGAAAATACGTGCTGCGCCTATAGGCTTCCTCTCTTCTTCCGATTCCAATCCCATTCAATAGGATGGGATTCGCCGCCCAACAGTCCCTGACGTTTTGTCGGAACGGGTCGGCGTATTCGTAGACCCGTTCGTCCGTGCAGGATGACCAGACATGGTACTCCCGCGGTAGATTCCACCATGCTGGGTTGCGTTCAACCTGTGGTTTCCCATGTTCACGTGCTGAAAGCATCATTCCCGAAATCGGCAGAGACATGACGTTACCTGTCATGTCGTAGACGCCCAGGAGTGCTTTCAAGTCATCGCTGATTTGAATCGTATGGCGGGAAGGACACCTGTACGTTCCGCCGCTGTTTTCAGAGATGATGTCTCCGACCATGATGAGCTTGTCGTAAAGGAGTTTGGAGGCCGGCGGGTCCCCGAACCATTGCTCAATGAACGGATATATGAGGGAGATTCGCCTGAGCCAAAGGTTCAGCCTTCTCGAGATAGTGCCAGGCCGGCATCCGTCAGCCCCCATTCGTCCGTCATCCAGACAAAAGGCTTCGATCCAGAACCGTGATGCGGAATAAACCGTTCTAATGCCAAATGATTCGTCCGTCTCATTCAGGTATCGCCTGACGCCAAGGTCCGTAGCCATAATGCTGAGCAGATTGTCATACTTCATTGGCTGCATCCCTGTCGATTCTCCGCAGGAGCCGTTCAGCCCTGTTCCGGTCATCCAAAGAGTCGGCGACCATCATCATTCCCTCCGGTCCGGCGAAGGCGTATGTCAGAATGAGCTGATGGTCGGCTGTCCACCTGCTGAATTCGTCCATGGCCTTCTTCTCCTTCCGCCGCGTCTCTTCTCCAGTCTCATTACTGCCATGTCGGACCATTTTGCGGAATGCCTTGAGTATCTTACAAGGCAGTATAAGGGTATTGCCTGGAACGGTCTTGTTGAGCGTTTCAGGCAATGACCGTAAATCGTCCACCTTGAACTCGACATACTCGATGTTCGCCAGCTTGCTTGGCGCATAGTAATTCTCTATCTCATAGGATGGATCCCGAGCAAAATCATTTGAACACACATAGAAAATTTGTCCCCATAGCTCTGGCGCGAGAAGTTTGAGATTACCATGCGCGCCAATGGGCAGGATGAAGACTTTTTTTGTTCTCGCCCGAAGCAGCGAGAACAAAAATGTCTCGTTCATAGTGTCGAAAACATTATCCATAACCAGAACGGAACAATCGGCCTCATCCAGCTTCTCCAACGTTGTATCTATATCGCTCCAATCGGATGGCACTGGAAAATGGTAGGCGGGTTTGCCGCTCAAGGTGAACGCCAATGAGTTTGCGATGTCATTACAGAAGGCCGAATCCACCGCAAGGAACCTCGTCGCGGCCAACGTCGCTAGTAGTCCAGCTGCCAATCCTTCGATATCATTCCCACCAAGCGCAAAAATGGATCCATCGAGATTATCTTCGAGAATCATGGAGAGTTCCTCATCGTCGATAGTCTTTTTACGTGACATATCGGCCAAGGGTTGGGGAGACGGAAGCGTGGGGAAGGAACTACCGCCGGATGGAATAGCTCTAGCAAGGCTCCGCAATCCCAACTTCAAGGCGATATTGTCCTCCATCTCCTTCAGTACTTCGTTCTGACGCTGGTTTGCCTCCTTTATTTTTCCTTCAAGGGCGGAAAGCGTCGTGCTTAGCTCTTCACGTTGAGCCTCGTCTTCTTTTTTGAGCTGGTCCAGAATGGACAGCTCATTGTTCCCCTGTTGAACCCGCTGTTCAACATCTCGGAATGTCTTATTTCTCTCCTCTATCTCCTTGTCCTTGCCTGCAAGGACCGTGTTGAGACATTGTCGATGAAAATCCTTGTCCGTCGCCAGTACACGGGTGATGATTCGATTCATCAAATCATCATCGGCGTGCATCAACCTTTGTATTGCATGGGCATATAGTTTTTCGTCATAGGTGTCAAAAGGTTTTCCCGAATAATCCTCCAGCGAGATTGGTGAACTGATAGTCTCCTTGAACAAGGTTCCGATTCTTTGGCGATCTTCCTTGGAGTAATCAAAACTGGACTGGTCACAATACCATTTCAGGTAATCATCGGCGTAGTCCTCAAAAGGCCTGATTGGCACACTGCCTTTGGGACTTGGAAGGACAGCCTTGGAGTAGAGCATTCTTACGGTCTCTTCCCCAAACTGCCTGGGCATTTCCTGCACATCATTCTCGTTGATAAGGAAACAAAGTGCTGTGAACTTCCCGTCGTGCATGTATTTTTGCAGTTTCGCTTTTCCATCGTGGAATTCAAGTTTGCTGCTTTGAAGTAGGGCCGCTTCCAGCATGTTCCTCCTGCAGCGCTTGTATGCAATGAGGATTCGTTCTGTAGGTCGACCTTGGTATTCGAATCCGATGGAAAGCATTTCAGATAGTTTGGCATCATTCCCAGTCAGGTAGATTACCTCGATGAGATCTCGCGGATTGGTATCGTATGATGGATACTTAGAATCAAAAGGATCGACTATGGTCGGCCTATCCGGTCTTGCGGAATTCGGCTTCCATCTCAGACGTACGAAATCACCAGCAAAACGTTTACTGTTGCTGGTGATGCTTCGCGAGTATAAGGTTCTCGGATCATCCGGATTATCTTTATCGATCCAGCGGTTAAGATTCAGCCATATGAAAGGGTTCTCCTGAGATTGGGAATCGCAGTCGGCAAGACGAAGATAGTTGTTGACCGTGCCATCGTGGTTATACCGGACCATGCAAATCGATTCCCTTGCATATTCCTGTCCCCAAAACATTTTCATTCTCCTCTTCTCGCTCGGACTACCGTTTCGCTTCTCGACGTATTCGTCTTTCCAACCTTGATTCCAGTACGTTTCATTGCGATTGACGTGCCAAGATTTGTCTTTCGCAACAGCAACCTCGTATCGGTTTTGGCGGTTGATCGTGCGGCAGACTCTTCTGCCTTGCCGACATCATTAAAACGCAACAGGAACGTCTTTGGGAAAGCTCCTTTCGCGGCTCTGATTAGAACCAAGTCTTTCCGCCGCGCCGGGAGCGTTCTCTCGCTTTTAAACAGACTTTCACTCCAGATTTTTCCCGTCCTTGACCGTATCTCTACGTCCACGGGGAATGAGCCGGTAAGAATCGGCTTGTCACCCGATGTCAAACTCACGGATGACTCGTCGTATCCCGATGTCGCGAATGCCGACCAGTCGATTCTGTCTCGGATTATTGTCCGCCATGTGTGGAATTCATCTGGCCGGGATACCAGAAAACCGGTATCCAATTCGTAAATATACTCGTTCTTGCCCGTTCCGATATATCCGAACGGGGATATGTAGTCGTCTCCCAGCCCATAGGTCGCCGCAGGGTGCATGATCCGAACCATCCCAGCGTCTTCGGGACGAGCGTTCCCCTCCGGCTCATGGTATATGACAGGTGTGCTTTCGAACAGTGGCTGATCCATTCCGTTGGAAGTGAGGGACGGAGGCCAAAGCAGGTCAACCGTTTTCTCCTCATCGGTAAGACGGCAGCCGAAAGAGGCAAACATATTCGCAGCATCGTCTCTTTTGGAGGATGACGTGGAGACAGAAACCAGCCAAACGGTAAAACGGTTGTTGGCCGCGAGACTTCCTATCTTTTTCGCGGTATCGAAGGATTTCACGACTGACTGGGTCAGTTTCGGCTCTCCCGAATCAAGGACAAGGCAATAGTGCCGTCCTGCGTATACGTCGTTTCCGTGCCGAATCCTGACTCCGATATGAACAGCATGATCCGTTGGGATGCCGTCGTAGTTGCTGGTGAATACCATGCCGGTTCTGCAGTCTTCGACTGTCCCGATTCTGCTGAGTATGGATTCGGAAGCTGTTACCGTTACCACCTTGCTGAGTTCCAGCGTTAACAGTTTCCGGATGGGGGCCTTCAGGGATTCCGCCGCCATTTGCCATAGCGAATACGCTCGTCCATTGACCGACATATAAGCTTCTACGGTTTTCCTCAGATCATCACGCAATCTTTGTCCGATTCCGCACAGGCCTGCTTTCAGTACGTAACGATTCGCGGATCCGCCTTCTCGTTCGAGGAAGATGGGAATGACCGGATTTCGCGCAAGGAGACTTTCGGATCCGCTACCGCTGACATATTCATCGCAGAACTTCGCAAGATCATCATTCCGATGATGTTTGAAATACGTTCTGACCTTCTTGGAGTCCAAGGCGGCAAGGTCGACTGGACGATCACAATAGGGACATTTGAAACGCGCTCCCCAAGGAACATGTTTTTTGCTTCTGTCATCGATTTCATGTGCGAAGACGATTATCTCTCTACTATCTTTCATCATTTTCGCACAATCCATAGCTCAACCTCCGATGTCGGAGACAGATATTGATTATCCGTCGCCTATGACTTTTCCTATTCTACGAAGTGGAGAAAGTGCATGAGCCGATTTAGAAGGGTGTGTTACTGTCCGTTGCTGATTGGTTGGCGTTGGAAATGCTCTTGTTGGAGGATAATGAACTGGCTTATTATGCCCTAGGAATTATGATATGCTTTATTCCCAATTTAAGGTTACGTCGTAATGGGAAACTTGCCGTTTCAGTAAATGGTTTTGACTTTGACTGTGTTTGTGACTGAGGGTGAGGTTCTGGAACGAAAGGCGTTTTGATAAATATCAAATGGAATGATTGATGCCGGTATCTCTTATATATAAAGAATTAAAGTGTTCCCATATACGTAAGGTATAACTATATAATTATCTATTTTCAGAACGGGAAAAGGGAGTCATGCACTACGCGACCGGTGCATACAAGAATGCGTGTTCCTCCGCTACGGAGTCCCCCAGATTTTAGCGGCGTAAATCTCGGGCGATTCTCCAATGGTGCGTATTGTTCCGCACGCCCAGAAGAGTCTGGATGAGCAGACTCGAGGTAAGGGTTGGTCAGTCAGACGCGGCATCCACGACGATGGCACGCCCGATGACGGTTCGGACGACGATAACACCAAAAAGACCAGCCCGAAGAAGCTGCCCAAAGTGCTTACATGTTGCCTCAAATACATGAGACGTGCCGACAAAGAACTGCCGGAGACCCTGGAAGAGGCGGGGGAGAAGAGTCAACTGCCGTTCTCACCGTGCAGTCCGAAGAGACAGGCCGTCTCAGACTGGGCGCGACAACGGCGAACGGGAATCATGTCCGGAAGATTGAGTCACTTTGATGCCGATTACCCACCATGCGTTTAAGAAAATCAATTCTTCGAGATGACAATTGTCGGAGAACTCGGGCCCTCCGACTTTTCCGAGAGGACCCGTTTCCATGCTCCCCCACCTGGACTCGAACCAAGACAAAGGGTTCCAAAGACCCGTGTGCTGCCATTACACCATGGGGGAACGGCAAAAATCCTAAAAGTTTTTCACCGAGTATTCATTATGCCATATGTCTCCAACACAGCGTGTCGAAAGTGTCACGCATCTGAAAACATGCGATGCCAAACTATGCGAAATGCTTATTCGTCAAGCCCGTACGATGAATAACAGTTCCTGGAATGCTGCTCGAACGGGGCTGTATTCTTCATCTGTGCTCCGTTCGATCTGTTCCCTATATGTTGTTGCGGAGACAAGATGGTTATCCGCATGGGAGAAGGATCCGAAACGCTTACCCCTTACACACTGCTGCATATTGGAGTCGCTGTGTGCGGAGAATCTGGCAGCGGGGGAGTCTCCGAGACTACCGCCGCGCCGAACGCCGCGTTGCCAGCCCGTTGCCCTGTCCGGCCCCAACGGTTATAATCCTCGAACAGAAAAAGGCCTTTCCCCGCAAGATTCAAGGAAACCGGCACCGCTGTACAACCTTGCTATGCGAATGCGGCAGGAACAGTGGCGTGAATGGCTTCCCGGGACCTTGGGGGACAGTACGGATATCCGGCGCACTTACTGATTGCACGGCCGAACATCCTCTGTTGGCGAGAATCAAAATGGAAGGCGGAACATGACGCTTAGCGCTGCAATCATCCTCGCCGCGGGTGAGGGCACCCGTATGCGTTCCAGCAAGCCGAAGGTGCTGCACACCTTGGCGGGAAAGACTTTTCTGAACCGTGTGATGAATTCCGTATCGGCACTCAATCCCGACACGCTCGCCGTGGTGGTGCACTACCAGGCCGAGCGTGTCGCGGCCGCGGCGCGCTCCTACGATGAGCGTGTCACCATCGTCAACCAGGACGACATTCCGGGCACGGGTCGGGCCGTGCAGTGCGCCATGTCCCAATTACAGGAAGATGGGGCGCTTGACGGCGTCGTATTGATCGCCGCTTCCGACATGCCGCTGCTTGACGCCGGCACGCTGAAGCAACTGCTTGCCTTCCATGAGCAGAGCGGCAACGGAGCGACCGTGCTCACCACCGTCCTTGATGATCCGACCGGCTACGGTCGAATCATCCGCGACAGCGAAGGCAATGTGCTGCGCATCGTGGAGCAGAAGGATGCCAACAGCAGTGAACTGGCCGTGCATGAGGTGAACACCTCCGTATATGTGTTCGACGCCAAGTTGCTGGCCGAGGCCATCGCCAACCTGAATTCAGACAACGCCCAGGGCGAGTTCTACCTGACCGATGCGCTCGAGACCGCCAAGGCGCATGGCGCGGTCGGCGCGTTCGCAGCTTCCGATCCGTTGAGCGTGGAAGGCGTGAATGACCGCGTGCAGCTTGCCGCACTGGCCAAAGCCCACAACGCGCGCGTGTGCGAGCATTGGATGCGCGAAGGTGTGACCATTCTTGATCCGGAAACCACATGGATCGAAGACGATGTTCGGATTGCTCGTGACGCCGTGATCCTACCCGGCTGCTTCCTTCAGAGCCATACCGTGATCGGCGAGGCCGCCGAAATCGGCCCGTACACCACGCTGATCAGCGCCACCATCGACGCCGAAGCCCATGTGGAACGTTCCCGCGTGCAGGAAACCCATATCGGACGTGCCGCCAACATCGGTCCATGGACCTACCTGCGCCCAGGCAACGACCTCGGTGAGGAATCCAAGGCCGGTGCCTTCGTGGAGATGAAGAAAGCCCACATCGGCAACGGCACCAAGGTACCGCATCTGAGCTATGTCGGCGACGCCGACCTGGGCGAGCGCACCAACATCGGTGGCGGTACCATCACCGCCAACTATGACGGTGTGCACAAGCACCACACCACCATCGGATCGAACGTGCACGTGGGCGCGGGTAACCTGTTCGTCGCCCCGGTCGAAGTCGGAGACGGCGTGACCACGGGCGCAGGCTCCGTGGTCCGGCATGATGTGCCGGCCGATTCCATGGTCTATTCCGAAAACACGCAACATGTAGTAGAGGGCTGGAAGCCCGAATGGGAGCGCTGATTATGCCGGCAGTACAAGATTCCATCGACGCCATCCGCATCGCCGCAGCCGCGGCCGATCGCATGAAGGCCACTGACATCGTGGCTTTCGATGTCACCGAACCATTGGCCATCACCGACCTCATGATGATCGCCGGCGCCTCGAACGAGCGTCAGGTACTGGCTGTGGCCGAGGAAATCGAAAAGGACCTTTATCTGAAAGACGGCAAGCGTCAGCCACGTTCACGCGAAGGCCTGACCGAGGGACAGTGGGTGCTACTCGACTACGGTGACTTCGTGATTCACGTCATGCATCAGGAGTCACGCGACTTCTATCGCTTGGAACGACTGTGGAAGGATTGCCCGAACATCGACCTCCAGCTCGACCACGCGCAGGACACGACGGAGGAAGCCGTCGAAGCGGAATAATCCAGGACGTGAGGAGAAGCATGCCGCGCAACGTAACGATTGAATCACGGGGCAATGTGCCACAGCATGTGCACGCCATCACGCTGGTACGTCATGGACGTACCGCATTCAATGCGCAGCATCGCCTGCAGGGGCAGATCAACATTCCCCTTGACGAAGTGGGCGAGTGGCAGGTGAGGCAGACCGCAAGGGCCTTACGTGAGCTTTATGTGGATCATCGTCCGGATATTCCCAATCGACTGGTGGTCTGCTCCGATCTCGACCGTGCGGCCGCCACCGCACATGCCTTTGCCGATCCGCTGGGACTTACGGTGCATGCCGATGAGCGTGTGCGCGAACGCAGCTTCGGTGATTGGGAGGGCGTCGCCGTGGAAGAGCTCGCCGAACGTTACCCGGAGGATTATCGTTCCTGGGCCGAGTTCCGTGGCGGAGAACTCAAATATGGCGCGGAAAGCAAGGAACACGTCGGCAAACGTGGCGTGGAAGCCCTCAATGATTGGGCCATGCGAGCCGGAACCGACACCGACCTATTCGTGTTCTCCCACGGCGCCTGGATCTCACAGACACTGCAGACGTTGTTGGGACTGAACGAAGTGCAGCCCGATTTCGCCTCCATTCTTTCGATGCGCAACGCACATTGGGTGCGTCTTGTACCGATCGAAATAGGGGACACACTGCGATGGAGATTGCTAGATTACAATCACGGTCCGGCAATCGCCGATACCGAACAGTGGGAACATCCACGCCGCCAAGGCCTTGACTTTTAAGGATTCCACGAATTTTCACATAATCGCCAGTCCTTTTGAAGCGATACTCGCTATCGTCGTGTGCTGTGAAGAATTTTTTCAAGGGAATTTCATTTTCATCAATCTCGGCAGGTGCGCTTGCCGCAGTGACGTCCTTCCTCCTTTCCGCGAAAATCGGCATAGCGGGTTCGGTGATCGGTGTGGCGGCCGGATCCATCGTCTCCGCCGTTTCGACGCAAATCTATAAGAACGTATTGAAGGCATCGGGCGAAAAGATTCAGAATGCGGTGCCGTTCGGTTCGAACTCGGACGGGGAAACCCCTGAAAGCGATGCCAAAACCGATAACGGTACGGAAGCCACGCAGGTCATCGGCGAAGTCCGGCATGGCGGAAGCGATACCGCGGTCATTACGTCTGACCAGACTGCGGTGATGTCCGACTCGCCAAGGGTCATCGCCTCCGGTAAGGACGGTACGGAAGCCACAAGCATATTGGCCAACCCTGAACGCAATACGAAAACCAAGCGGAGCGTCAAAGCTGGAAGCTCGTCCGCCGGCGGGTCCCGGACCATGCACCACACGGGGGAGACCCGTGTCATGGCGTGGTTGCATGGCAAATACGCACCGGCCATCATCGCATTCGTCGGCGCGCTGGTCGGCGTAGGACTGAGTGCGGGCCTCATCCTTTTCTTTACCCATGGCAAAGGCACGGACACCGTAGTGCATGACGTGGTGTACGAGAAGGTCACACCTTCGACGAGCTCGAGTGATACGAGCAGTACCGTCTCCGGTACCCCTACCTCAGGTTCCGGTACCACGACGAGTGGAACCGACACTACCGACGGGGCGACCGATCAGCCGACCACCAGTGGCAGTGACAAGACCTCCGGCAGCACTTCCGACAGTACGTCAGGGACCAGCGGCTCGTCCGATTCCAGCACCGGCACCACCGATGGCGGCTCGTCGTCGACCGATGGTTCGGACTCCTCAAGTACCGATTCCGGTACCAGTTCCGGTTCCAATTCCTCCGGTTCCACCACAAACGATTCGACTTCCGGCACTTCGACAGGCGAATCGTCCGATTCCGGAACCAGCACGAATTCAAGCGGGACGACCGGTACGACGAACTGAGGTCATGCATCCAATCCTTGAGCGACACGCCGGGATTGCATGATTCAAGTCTGCGATGTATCTTATACAAGGTTTGCAGAGCAGACACGGGGCTATGGCGCAGCTGGTAGCGCATCTCCATGGCATGGAGAGGGTCAGGGGTTCGAATCCCCTTAGCTCCACGAACAGGGTTTCCGATGAAAGTCGGAAGCCCTTTTTTCGTATGGTGAACCGCTGCCGAACCGGTGGCATGAACTGAGCCGATATGAACCAACCGCAACAGGCCATTGGCGCAGCACAGTCAATGTGACGGTATTCACGCAGAGTGAACATGTGTCGAAAGCCTTGCTGCCGTAGTCTGGAAACACGTCTTACACCACAGACGCACGAGTTGGAAAGGACCGCAATCATGGCAAATCTCACTGCGGAGATGAAGGAATTCCTCAACGGCAATCTGGCATGGGTCGCGACCATCGGCAAGGACGGCCATGTGGATCTCGGACCGAAGATGAGCATGTTCATCATCGACGACAATCACATCGGCTATCACGAGCGTACCGCCGGACAAATGTACCGTAATCTGCTTGATGGCAGCGAATTGGTCGTTGCCGTTGCGAACCTCGAACAGAGGAAAGGCTACCGTTTCCGTGGCAATGTCGTACTGCACGACAACGACGCGATTTACGAGGAACAGGTCAAAATCGCCGAGGAACGCGGCACGAAGAAGCCCATGACCATTCCGGTGTTGCAGATCACGGAAATCCAGGATTTGACACCGGGAGCGACGGCCGGAAAGACCATCGTCAAGGATTGACGATCATGGTCGGTTCACCAAACCCGTACGGGATGGTGGACCGATGGACCCGGTCCGATATGGCGGATTGAACGCTTTACAGCATGCTTTCCGTCATATCGGCCCAGTCATATTGGGCCATGTATTCGCCATGATACAGATTCACGGCGCCGGGCTCTCCCTTCAGGAAACGGAACAGGTCGCAGTTGAGCGCTTCCGTCTTGATTGCCACGCTGTCACGGCCGCGCACGATGATGTCATCTTGGCCGATCGGCTCCAACGTCGTTTTCAGATCGTGGATGAGATTGCGTACTTGGGTGCGGCGTGACGCCGAGTTGGAAGCATCCTCCCATAATGCGGTGATGAGTTCGCTGATGGAGCAGCGTGCACCTTTACGATGCACAAGATACGCGAATAATTCCTTGGATTTGTTGCGATCGAACTTCAACGGTTCGCCGTGATGAAACACATCGAAATCCCCGAAACAGCGTACTGTGATACGTTCCTCGTTCTCCGACTCGATGGGGTTGCGCAGATTGGACAATGCGGTGCGCACATCATCCTCGCTGGCGGGTTTCAGCAGGAATCCACTGACGTACATGCCGTGTGCCTCGAGCGCGTGCTCGGCATGGGCGGTAACGAAGATGATGTTAATGCTCTCGTTGCCGGCCTTGAGCTTTTGCGCCAATTCGATGCCATTCATGCCGGGCATTTCGATATCGAGAAACACCACGTCGAAATGGGTTCGGGAAGCCTCGTCCAACGCCTGTTGCGCCGACAGCGCCTTCATGCAGGTGCTGTCAGGCTCGACATCGCGCAGAATACGGCATAATGCATTGATCGCAAGCTGCTTGTCATCGACGATGAGGATGTTCATGCATTACCGCCTTTGGGAATGGCGATGGTCAGGGTCGTTCCGTGATCACTGGCGTATGTGAGGGAACCATTGCAGATGATACCCAACCGTTTGGCCACGCGATCCAAGCTGGCCGTGTGATGGTCGGCTTCTTCGGGGCATTCGGATTCGACATCGTCATGCACGCTGATGTAGTCAGCCACGTCATCGTGCCATACCTTGATGACGAGTGCCGGATCATACGCGTATGGAAGATGGAATTTGACGGCATGCTCCACCAAAGGCTGCATGCTGAGTGGCGGAAGACGGAAATCCAATGTGCGTATGTTCCAGGATATTTTGATGCTGTGCGGGGTGTCGGTCTGCACCAGGCCGAGGTATGCCTTGACATGCTGGATTTCCTTGCGTACGGGCACCAGTTGGGATTCTCCGACAGCATCGATGTTGCCGCGCAGGTACACGGACAGCTCCTGCACGGCCTTTCTCGCCCTGGTGGAATCCTCCATGCACAACTCCTGGATGGCGGTCAGCGAATTGAAGATGAAATGTGGGTGCAATTGCTCGGTAAACAGCTTCGCCTTGCTCTCCGCCAATTCATGTTCGGCGAGGATTCGCCGTTCTTCGTTGCTTTGCCGCCGCAGAATGAACAGTATCATCAGGGAGAACGCGATGGCCGGGTACATCAACGTCAACGAATCATGGCGATTCTCCACGATTCCAGCGGCGATCGGTAGCATGAACAGGGCCAGCCATTGCAGCAGGACGTGCTTGGCTCCTCCGGCATTCGCGAGTGGCACCACCAGCAAGGAGACCAGCATCTGCAGTGCGGCCATGTCATCCGGCAGCATGTGCAGAGGCCCCCACACGAACGCATTGCCTTCCCCGATGCGGAACACCCAGCCGGTCCAAGGGTTGAGGATGATCAGCAGCATGTTTAAAACGCCCGGCGTGACGATGAGACCGGTGGTCGTACGCCTCGCTTTCGGGGAAAGATCCGTCGGCAGATTGGCACATGCCAGCAGAATGAAGCCGGTGACGGCCACAGGCCCCACCATGTACGTACCATAGTTGCCGATGTACGTCATCATGATGGAGAAAGTGTCGTCAAGACCGGTGAACCTCTGGGCCAGCAGACCTCCGAACGTGTTGACGGCGTGCAGTGTCAGCACCGCCGCGAATGCCATACGACTCCGACGCGTATCATCGCCGAGCGCCACGGCGACAATCAGCACCGCAAGTATCGCCAGTGTGAAGATTCCGATGCTGGAATTAATCGTATTGCAAGCCATAAGGCCCCTTCTGCCCGAATGGGGCACGCTTGCGCACCCCCCTGACGAACCAGTATAGAAGAGGGTGCAAGACGGGGCATAAGAGCGTGTGGATTGCGGTGGATAACCATGATTCATCCACATATCCACAGAATCCGTCGAGCCGGTGGCATGGGCGGACAGGTTCTGCCATGCTGGGCTGCACGGGTGGACGATGACGACCATTCGAGGACATATAGACCAAAGAAGGTGAACCATGACATCTCGAACGACACGACGTCGATGGGCGGGCCTGGCAATGGCGACGCTCGCGGCGATGATCCTGCAGCCGGCGGCTCAGGCCACACCGCAATTGGCCGACCTGAAAGTCAAACAATCCATGAGCGTTCAGGCCGGCACGCAGGTGAGTCTTAAAGGCAAGACATTGACGGCCATACCGTTGGCTTCCTACACCGCGGCCAACGTGACCGACGGCAAGATGGTCGGATATGACCTGACCACCATACCCGCGTTGCGCGATGCCATCGCGTCGGCGGCCAAGGATATCGGCGCCACGCAGAAAGACCTGAACGTCAACGGCACACTCGATCCCATGGTCTGGGTCGTCAGGACCCTCACCGATGCGAACACCCATCCATGGGGCGGCCGACTGCGTGATTTCTGCGACAGCCTCGCCAAACAGGACGCGTTCAAGCAACAGCAAGGCACGAAGTTCACGCAACTCAATGCTGCCGGAGACGCCATTTCAACCGGAGCAGTGCTGACCCCGGGCATCTACGCCGTCGTGGACCGCACTCCAGCCACCGTTGAGCAGCAATCCGAGTCCGCGTCAATCATGATGATGAACGGTACCGGCGTCAGCGGCGCAGACCAACTGATTACGGCGGATGGCAGCACCGTCGAACTCGGACAGGTCATCTACAAGCTTTCCGAAGTGGAAACACCCGACAAACGGGTCAAGGAGGGCGACGCATGGAAAGAGGGAGCCACCGAAGCCATCGGTAAGAACCTGACCTACCGCATCACGCAGAAAATCCCGAATTGGACCGGATACGAACACTACTACCTCGCACTGAACGATACCTTCGGCAAGGGCATCGACTATGCGGGATTACAGTCCATCACCGTTGACGGCAAAAGCCTGCCGACCGACTTCTACCATGAGACCATAGCCTCGAATACGGTCAGTTGGCTGTTCGGCGACGCACAAGGCGACGTGCTCGTCTCCGACGCTTCCAAGCAAGCCCTGCCGGTCGGGGCGACAATCGTCGTCACCTACACCGCGCGACTCAACGGAGACGCCGCCATCGCGCCACAATGCAACCCCAATTCCATCAGCCTCGAATACTCGCACAACCCGAATTCGTGGAACGACCATAACGATGTGCCCGGCAACGAAGTCAACGTCTGCACAGGCGCCGTGAACCTGAAGAAAGTGGACTCCGACGGCAAAGACCTCAGCGGTGCCGAATTCACCATTGCCGAAGGTGCGAATGGAGGAGAGCCCCTGAAACTGATCCGCATCGACGACGGCACTTACCGTCTCGCCACGGACAAGGATGAGGCGAAACTGACCACCACGACGATCCTGGCCGGCAATGTAAGCATCAGAGGATTGAACGGCGAATACACCATCAGCGAAAAGAAGGCCCCGGAAGGTTTCTCATCACTGATGCTGCCAAGCGCCGTCATCAACGTACACGTCAACCAGCAACAGGGGACGTACGGCGTGGAAGTGAAATCCGACCCCAACAAGCTGATCAAACTTGACGGAACGCAAACCGTGACCGTCACCAACGTGCGATCGATAGTGCAAATGCCATTGACCGGTGCGGCCGGACTGACCGCAATCCTCCTACTGGCCGCGGCACTGCTATCCGGAGGCCTCGCATTGCTGCGCATCACACGAGAATCCGCCGACCGATAGACGGAATTCGCAATGATGGACAGGCGGACAGGCAAGGCACGGCACAAGTATGAACCACCCTTGCGGCTACGCATACGCTGGCTTGCGGGAACGGCAATGCTGCTGGCCACGGCCCTGCTCGTCAGCCTTCCGCTCACCCTGCGCACCACCGACAATATCGAACAAATGTTCGACACGCGTGCGTATGCGAGCGCCGTGAACGATACGGCGCTCGCAATCATCACGCAGACGAAAACCGACGCGCGCCGATACAATGAACGGCTCGCCAGCGGCAATGACCTCGAGTCCGAAACGGTACGGCAAACCGAAACCATACCGGAATACGCCCAACAGCTCGTCATACCGCCCAGCGATATCATGTCCACGATCGCATACCCGAAGTTGGGCATCAATCTGCCGATTCGTCACGGTGCCGACGAGAACTCGCTTGCGGCCGGCGCAGGACACTGGCAAGGAACATCGCTGCCCATAGGCGGCAAAGGCACCCATGCCGTAATCACCGCACATAGGGGATTGGCCGACAAACTCATGTTCACCAAGCTCGACCAAGCCAGGAAAGGCGATGAATTCACCCTCACGACACTAGACGAAACGCTTACCTACCGAGTGGAATCCATACGCACCGTCACCCCTGACGACATAAGCTGGGTCAAACCGGAAACCGGGCAAGACAAGGTCACACTGCTCACCTGCACGCCATACGGCATCAACACGCATAGACTGCTCGTCACCGGCACCCGCATACCCAACCACGATGAACGATCCCAAGACCCCGGATGCGCCACAGCCAACGTCCTTGCCTCGACGGGAGCGATACTTGCCATCATCTGGAGCGGCACCATCGCCATCATCCGCCACTACCGACGCATCTGGCGCAGACGCCCCCACGGATACAATGAGCATCATGATCGACGAAGTACTGTTCCTACGCCACGGAAGAACCGCCTACAACCTTGGCAGAAGACTGCAAGGCCAAATCGACATCCCCCTCGACATCGTCGGCCGATGGCAGGTGGACCAAAGCGCCTACGAACTTGCCCGCCGATACTACTGGGCGAAAATCACCAATCAGGCACAGCATCCCGAAGCCCTGCAACAACCAACCGGACCGGACGCGCATCTCGCCGACCCGAACGAAATCACACAAGCGCCGGCATCGAAACGCCAGATGACCATCATCTCCTCCGACCTGTTCCGCGCACAACAGACCGCGCGCGCCTTCGCCAACCTGCTCGGCCTGCCCGTCGAATACGACTCCAGGCTACGCGAACGCAGTTTCGGCGAGTGGGAAGGCATGACCCGTGAGGAAATACGAGAAGCCAACGCCCCGGACTACGACTCATGGCGCTCACATACCGGCGGAGAACTCAACCATGGCGTGGAAAGCCGCACCCACACCGGACAACGAGGAAGCCGGGCGGTGCTCGACATTCTTGACCGACACCGCGAAAACATCGTGCCGACCACACTGCTTATCGTCGGCCACGGATCCTGGATCGTCGCCACCATCGAAACACTGCTCGGCATGGACCCCGACAGTCTCAGCAACCTTGGCTCCATGCGCAACGCCTTCTGGTCACGCATGACGCCTGCCGGCGATGCGGAACGACCCCGATGGACACTTGACGAATTCAACCAAGGTCCGGCCATTGCAGCATTCACCGACTGGGAGAACGGACCCGACGACCTCAGAGGACCGAACATGCCGCAATGGAAACCGATCATGCAGTAAAGGGGCTCACGGACACACCCCGAGAAACCCCGATTCCACAGCCGGAACATGAACAGTCGGTTAACGTTTCACCCTGCGCATCGCAAATTCTGCGCATAGGACTATCCTTAATGAGGTTGTATGCCCGGTCACACGGTTTCCTGCCGCGGATCTCGGGCTACCGTACAGCGATAGAACGTCAGAAAGCGCGAAAGGCGGGTGAGAGACATGTTGAGAATGTTCAGAACGATTAACGGCCAGGTGGAACAGATTCAAAAACCTGAGAACGGCTCCTGGCTGTGCCTGTCCGAACCAACCGACGTGGAGCTCGCCAGCGTCGCCCAAGAAACCGGCATCGACCTGGCCGACCTGCGCGCCCCGCTGGATGACGAAGAGCGCTCGCGAGTCGATGTCGAGGATGATTACACGATGATCATCGTTGACATCCCGACCGTCGAGGAACGCGGCGGTCGTGACTGGTACGAGACCATCCCGTTGTCGATCATCATCACGCAGTCGATGATCATCACCGTCTGCATGCAGGACACCCCGGTGCTGCATCCGTTCATGGAAGGTACCATCCGCGGTTTCAACACGTACATGAAAACGCGTTTCATCCTGCAGATCCTCTACCGCAACGCCACCATGTATCTGCGTTACCTACGCATCATCGACCGCGAGAGCGACAAGCTCGAACTGAAACTGCGCCATTCCATGCAGAATCGTGAGATCCTCATGCTACTTGAACTGAGCAAGACCTTGGTCTACTTCACCACGTCACTCAAATCGAATGAAATCGTGATGGAGAAGCTAACGACCCTGCCCCGTATCAAGCAGTACCCGGAGGATGAGGATCTGCTCGACGACGTCATCACGGAAAACAAGCAGGCAATCGAGATGGCCAACATCTACAGCGGCGTTCTTGCGAACATGACCGACGCCTTCGCGTCGATCGTGTCGAACAACCTGAACAACGTGATGCGCATCTTCACCATCATCTCCATCACGCTGTCGATACCGACGTTGATCTTCTCCATGTACGGCATGAACTTCCAGCAAGGCATGTTGGGCATGCCGTTGTCCGACAAGCCGTGGGGCTTCGTGGTGATCATCCTGATCTCACTGGTGCTTTCGGGAATCGTCACTTGGTTCCTTACTCGTTCACGCATGTTCAAGTAGATTGTGCGTCACCGGCCGGTGGTCCCGCCGCCGGCGCATGATGGGTGTTCGGAAGGCGGTTACATGACGCACGGGATACGGAACATTGCGGCGATGCTGTGTGCCGCGTCGATTGTGGTTGGCGTGAGCGCATGCGGCACCTCCATCTCCGTGGTGACCAACGGCCAGGCGCAGGGGCCGACCATCACCATCGGCGTAGCCACCGATCAGCCGGGACTCGGCTTGCTGCACGGTAAGGATTATTCCGGGTTCGACATCACCGTAGCCCGATACGTCGCACAATACCTAGGATTTGCCGACAAGCAGGTCGTGTTCGCAAAGGTGATTCCCTCGACTCGCGTTTCGGCATTGACTTCGGGGGATGTCGATATGGTCGTGGATTCCTTCGCGACGAACACCGACCATGACGACGAAGTGACCTTTGCCGGACCGTATCTTACGGTACGTCGGGATTTGCTGATTCGTGCCGATGATAAGGATGGGATCCTGAGTGTCGATGATCTGGACGGCAAAACCGTATGCACGGCCAAGGGATCCATCTCCGGCTCCGATATGCGGAACCTGACCGACAAGATGACGGTCGAGGAACGTGACACCTATCCGCAGTGCGTCACGGCGCTGATGATAGGCGAAGCCGACGCCATCATCTCCGATGACGTCATTCTTACGGGACTTGCGGCCGACAGGGGAGGCGGCTACCTGAAGGTGGTCGGCGAACCGTTCGGCGAACAATCCTATGGCATCGCCGTCAGGAATGGTAAGAGCGAGCTGGTCGGACAGATTGACGCGGCACTCAAAGCCATGGTCGCGGACGGTTCATGGTCGAGTGCGGTGCAAGCCCTGAAGCAGGATATCGGATACACCGTCGACGTTTCGTCGAACCCGCCTACGGTGCGGCGGAAAAACTAATCTGCATGCCGCTTCTTGGATAATGATTATCGCCTTGCCAAGTGTCCAGTTGCGCGGCTAGTTTCATGCATTATGAATGACACCGAGAAAAGCGCACAGGCGCAGTCGAACGAATCCGCCGAGCCGTCGTTTCGCTACAATGCGAAGCTGGCTCAAGGCGTTGAGGAGAAATGGCAGAAGATCTGGGATGACGAGGGTACGTTCTGGGCGGCCAACGTCAACGGCGAGCTGAAGGATGGCAAGGGCCACAACGCGGAAGGCCGTCCATCCTACTTCGCCATGGACATGTTCCCATATCCATCGGGCAAGGGCCTGCACGTGGGCCACCCGCTGGGATATCTCGCCACCGATGTGGTCAGCCGTTATCACCGCATGAAGGGTGAGAACGTGTTGCATGCCATGGGCTATGACGCCTTTGGCCTTCCCGCCGAGCAGTACGCCGTACAGACCGGCCAGCATCCACGCATCACCACCGAACAGAACATCGCCAACATGCGCCGCCAGTTGCATCGCATGGGTCTGAGCTTTGATAACCGTCGCTCCTTCGCCACCATCGATCCGGGTTATGTGCGTTGGACCCAGTGGATCTTCTCACGCGTCTATGACGCTTGGTATGACGAGGAAGCCGTCAATCCGAGCGGTTCCAAAGGCTGCGCAAGACCGATCAGCGAGCTGGTCGAACAGTTCGAATCCGGTGCGCGCGCCATTCCGGGTTGTGAGGGCAGGTCCTGGGCCGACTTGAATGAAGCCGAACGGGCGGATGTGCTCAACGACTTCCGTCTGGCATACATCTCTAAGTCCCCGGTCAACTGGTGTCCGGGACTGGGTACCGTGCTCGCCAACGAGGAGGTCACCGCCGAAGGCAAGTCCGAACGAGGCAATTTCCCGGTGTTCCAGCGCGAGCTACGCCAATGGTCCATGCGCATTACCGCCTACGGTCACCGTCTGATCGAGGATCTCGACGGCATCGATTGGCCGGAAAAAGTCAAGCTGATGCAGCGTAACTGGATTGGCGAGTCCCATGGCGCCTCCGTGCATTTCACCGTCGAAACCCCGAACGGTATCAGGGACATGGAGATCTACACCACTCGTCCCGACACCCTGTTCGGCACCACATTCGCCGTCGTGTCTCCGGAGCACCACCTGCTCGCCGATGTCCCCGACGAGTGGCCTGCCGAAACCCCGGAGAACTGGAAGGGTGGCTATGCCACTCCGGTCGAAGCCGTGCAATCCTACCGTCTGGCCGCCGAAGCCAAGACCGCCAAGGACCGTGTCGACGAGGCGGGCGAAAAGACGGGTCTGTTCACTGGCCTGTATGCCATCAACCCGATTACCGGAGCCAAGCTGCCGCTGTTCACCGCCGATTACGTGCTCATGGATTATGGCACTGGTGCCATCATGGCTGTGCCGGGTGGCGATCAGCGTGACTATGATTTCGCCGTCAAGTTCGGTCTGCCGGTCATATATACCGTCAAGCCGCTGCCGGAATCCGGCGATGACCTGGCCGACTACGAGGGCAAGGCTCCGTTCGTCTCCCACGACGGCATCGTGATCAACTCTTCCGTAGCGTCCACCAAGATCAAGGGCGATGCCCTGAGTCTCGACGGTCTGCGCGTCGACGAGGCCATTGACAAGGTCAATGCATGGCTTGAATCCGCAGGTGTCGGCAAGGGCACCGTCAGCTACCGTCTGCGCGATTGGCTTTTCAGCCGCCAGCGCTATTGGGGCGAGCCGTTCCCGATCGTCTACGGTGAGGACGGCACCCCGCATCTGCTGCCCGACGAACAGCTGCCGATCAACCTGCCGGATGTGCCGGACTACAGCCCGAAGACCTTCGACCCCGAAGATGCCGAATCCAACCCGGAAGCACCGTTGAGCCGCAATGAGGATTGGGTCAAGGTCGAGCTTGATCTGGGCGACGGCAAGAAGACCTACTACCGTGACACCAACACCATGCCGAACTGGGCCGGCTCCTGCTGGTATTACATGCGATACCTCGATCCGACCGACACCGAACACATGGTGGAGAAGGACGAATACGATTACTGGATGGGTCCGAACCATAACGAGACCACCGGCAAGGCCGGTGGCGTGGACCTGTACATCGGTGGCGTGGAGCATGCCGTACTGCATCTGCTGTATTCGCGTTTCTGGCACAAGGTGCTCTTCGACCTCGGCTTCGTCGACTCCGCCGAACCGTTCCATAAGCTGTTCAATCAGGGCATGATCCAGGCCTATGCCTACACCGACGACCGTGGCCAGTACGTGCCGGCCGCCGAAGTGGTGGAAGGTCCTGCCGATGCCAATGGCGAACCGACCTTCACCTGGAACGGCGAACACGCCAACCGCGAGTTCGGCAAGATGGGCAAGAGCCTGAAGAACATCATCACCCCGGATGACATGTACGAGAACTACGGCGCGGATACCTTCCGCCTATACGAGATGGGCATGGGACCGCTGGCCGAATCCCGTCCGTGGAACACCCGCAACGTGGTCGGCTCCATGCGTTTCCTGCAGCGTCTGTGGCGTAACGTCATCGACGAGACCACCGGTGAGGTTCGCGTCAGCGAGGGTGACCTCGACTCCAAGACCCTGAAACTCCTGAACAACACGATTGCCGACGTGACCGTGGAAATGGAGGCCATGCGCCCCAACACCGCCATCGCCAAGCTCATTGTGCTCAACAATCATCTGACTGGCCTTGATGACGTGCCGCGTGCCGCCATCGAACCGCTGATTCTGATGCTTTCGCCGATTGCACCGCACATCTGCGAAGAACTGTGGAACAGGCTCGGCCATGACGAATCGCTGGCCCATGCCGACTGGCCTAAGGCCGATGAACGTTATGTCGGCCAGGACACCGTTACCGCAGTGGTGCAGATCAAAGGCAAGGTGCGTGCCAAACTCGAGGTCACTCCGGATATCGATCCGAAGGAGCTTGAGCAGATGGCCCTCGAAGCGGTCGCCGACCGTCTTGGCGGCAAGGAGCCACGCAAGGTGATCGTCAAAGCGCCGAAGATCGTTTCGATCGTCCCCGCGGAATGACGACCGAAGGCCTTCGAAAGGACTGAATCGTTCTCCCGCTTGGCGACACGCCGAGCCTGTGGATAACTGACGTCCTTCGACCACAAGGGCCGTTTCGACTGGACAAACGCCCATGATTCCATCAGCGTGGAGTCATGGGCGTTTTCGTTATCAGAAAGAAGCATATGGGCGCAGCCGCACCGATGACGCGGCTGCAACGGTTGAATGCTCCCGAAACAACGTCAAGGCCTGAGCCTCATCCGTCTGCGTACTGTCCTCAACCCGCACGATCGTACGCCCGGGCATCATCGCAAGTGCGGCGTGCCGTTGCAGCCAAACCATCACTGGCCGATTTGGCGGGTGTCCAGCCATCAGACTCCGAAGAGCCGCTCAATCGCAGCCGAAGAGATAAGCCACGCATCATATTTCAGCCGATTCATGCGGTCATTGCGATGCTGACCCTGACCTGCGCGTTATGCGCAAGCCTGACCATGCTTATCCAACAGGCGACCCACTATGCACAACTGCAATCCACGCAACCCACGGTACGGCAAACCGCACATCCTTCATCCGGCACATCGCCGTCGACATCCGCCTCATCCGCACAGCCGGATACGGCACGATCCGAATCGACCGATACCGATCCCACTTCCGACCTTCTTGACCTCAATACCGCAGGCTTGGAGGAACTGCAGACGCTGAAGGGAATCGGTCCGGTTACCGCGCAACGCATACTTGATTACCGCATGCAGTTCGGTCGTTTCGACAATGTGGATCAGCTGATGGAGGTCAAAGGCATCGGAAGTAAGACGTTGGCCAAATTCCGTGATCAGGTATGCGTGCGATGAACGGGAAAGGTCGGTGGTCCGAACGTGAGCGAGGCAGCAGGGACTGGCGCCTGTTGCCCGTGACGGTGCTGAGTTGGTCGGCGAGTCTCCTCACGCATGCTGCGTTCTCAATGATGACGGCGAACGGAACACACGCAGGCCCGGCACTAATCGCCATCATATTGCTGATGGCTGTGGTGGCCGGTGTGGGATTGGCGTCGTTGAGACTGCGCGGCCCGAACGCCGCCAAGCTGATGGCTTGGCACAGTGGTGCCGTGGCATGCATCGCCGCCATGCTGGCATGCTCCTGCACCGCACTGACCTATGATCTTGTGCAATGGAATGACGTGTCCTCGTCGCTGGCGAGGAAGGGAACAACGCCGGTTACGGTGCGGCTGCATGTCGTTTCGCCGACGGTTGCCTCGAACAGGCGCGCCAATGACTGCCAAGCGGATGCCGTATTGCAAACCGTGACCGAAGGCCAACTCGTTCGGGCATCGGCCAGTCGTATACGGGTATACGCCGATCAGCCCGACTGCGCCATGTTGCGGCAGGACGGCACATACCAGTTGGACGGCATGCTGATGCCATCCGACTATGGCAGCATGCCGATATGGCTGACCGACGTGGACGACATTCGGATGATTCGCGCGCCGAATGCCGTCTTCCGTCTTGTCGATGTGATGCAACGTTCCTTTTTCATACAGACCGGCAGGCTTTCGGATCAGGGCAAGGTGCTGGTTCCCGGGCTGACATTGGGCATTCTCGGACAGGATTACGTGCCGACGGAAGACTCGACCGATGGATCCGGCATCGATGCCACCTATGCCGGCCGATTGGAGGATGATTTCCGGAAATCGGGAATTCTGCATCTGATGGCGGTCAGCGGCGGCCATCTTGCCGTGGTCGCCACGCTGGTCCGTACGATTTGCGCGTTTTTCGTAATACCACGAAGAATTACGGCAATACTGATCGGTCTTTCCTACATTGCATTGTCCTGTTGCATGTTTCCTTCGGATTCCGTCTTCCGTGCGTTACTGATGGGACTGGCCGGCGCGACCTGTCTGTTTGTAGGACGGCGTGGGCAGGCGCTAAGTACCTTATGCTGGACCGCTATGGGCGTGTTGCTTATCCAGCCGTACATGTCATATAGCTTCGGGTTTGCACTTTCGTGTGCCGCGGTGCTGGGCATAGTGCTGTTCGCGGACCGTATGACCGATTGGCTGAAAGCGATGTTGCCGCTATTCGTGGCACAGGCTGCAGGCATGACCATCGCCGCACAACTGTTCACCTTGCCGTTACAGGTGCTGATCGAACCGGAGCTGCCGGTATTTTCGATTCTGGCGAATCTTGTGGTCTCACCTGTCGTCGGTTTTTCCACGTTGGCTGGACTGGCGTCATTGGCCTTGTCTTGGATACTGCCCGATATCGGGTTCGTGCTGGCGTGGCTATCCGGTTGCGGCACCGCAATCATGGAAATCGTATCGTTGCATTTGGGATCGGGCAATCACGCCACCATCCCATGGGCCGGCGGCATACCAGGCGCGATGTTGGTTCTGGCTGTCGAGTCGGTCTGCGCTTGTTCGGTATGGTTGATGCGTCGCATCGCAAGACGCGCGGGAACGCCGGAACAGGGCATGCCCGGTCGTCGTATGCTGATCAATCCCATGGATCGATTGCGCCTGTGGGGTACGCTCACGTTCGCCGCGTTGAAAAACATGCATTGGGATGCCGGCTGATGATGGCACGCTTGTCCACCGATGCGGCGAGATTGAATACTATGCCGAAAACATCCGCAACGAATACGCCATTTCACATCGTCTTTGGCGGGGATTCGTATCTGAATGAACAGACGGTGCGCGATCAGTGTGTTGCCGCGCAACGCAAGTATCCTGATGCGGAACTGATCGAATTGGATGCAATGGGCGCGGATCATTATGCTTTCGACGAAGCGGTGAGTCCTTCGTTGCTCAGCGATCGGGCGATCGTGAAAATCGTCAACCTGCAAGGCGCCGACGAAAAGCTTGGTGATGCCATGGTCGAATATTGCAGGCAGGCATGCAAGGATCCCACGGACTGCAGCATTGTCATCTGCCAGCATGAAGGCGGAGTCAAAGGCAAACGACTGGTGGATCAGCTCACGAAGGCCGGAGCCGACAAACAAGTCGTGCCCGATCTGAAAAAGGCCGACGCCAAGCTCAACTTCGTCATGCAATGCTTCGATCGTAGAAACCGTCGTGTGGACCCGATGGCAGCACAGCAGCTTGTGGCCGTACTCGGCGAGAAAACCGGTGAGCTTGCTGCGATGGTCGCCCAGCTGTGTTTTGATTTCGATGACGATCCAATGGGATTGAATCGTGTGAACCAGTATCTTGATTCCAACCCGCAGGTCACTGGTTTTGTCGTAGCCGATCAGGCCATGGCCGGTCGTTCCGCCGATGCCATCATCGCCATGCGATCAGCGGTGGAGCAGGGCATCGATCCGATTGCGCTGATCGGAGCCCTTGCCATGAAGCTGCGTACGCTCGCCAAAGCGTCGGCTGTGCGTGCCGGTACCATTTCTCAAGCAGAGGCGAAAACGAACCCGTGGGCACTCAAGAATGCCACACGGCAACTTCCCGGATGGACTTCGGCAGGTCTGGGCCGATGCATCCAGATGCTTGCATGGGCGGACGAGCAAAGCAAAACCAGTGGAGGAGACCCGGTCTATGCGCTGGAACGCTCCATCGAACTCATTAGTCAAAAAGGACGGATCAACAGGTCATGAACAGTAACGGCATCACTATGATGGTCGAGACCGGCGACGATATGCGCGCAATCGGCGAACGATTGTCAAAACTGACCCACGGAGGGGATGTGGTGCTGCTTTCCGGGCCGCTTGGTGCCGGCAAAACCACATTCGCGCAAGGTTTCGGCGCGGGGCTCGGCATCACGGAGCCCATCGTGTCTCCGACATTCACCATTGCACGCGAGCTTGAGGGACGCTTCTCCGATGGGTCTTCTGCACATCTGGTGCACGTTGACGCCTATCGTCTTGGAGGCAATGCCTACGCTCCCGGACAGGATGCCGTGGGCCGGCTGCTGGATGAGCTCGAATCTCTGGGACTGGATGAGGAGTTGGAGGATCCAAGCGATAATACGGTAATTCTTATGGAGTGGGGCGAGCAGATGGCTGCGGCCCTTGCGCCGGAACGGTTGGAAATCCATATCGACAGACCGATCGATGTCGACACGGCGGGGGATGACAGGGAACTGACCGGCGACGGCGTGCGCATCATCACCATGATTCCGATCGGCGCGGCCTGGAGTGGCTTCGATTTCGCAAACGGATCCCGCTGATCGTTGTTTTGGCCGCTTCTAGCGTCGGTTGTACAGTATCTAGAGGTTTGGCACAAGGAGTTCTTGAAAATGCAGACACTGGTGATTGACACCTCGTACGGTTCCACGGTCGGCGTGGTCGGGCATGAGCCCATAGTGGAGACCGATTCACGTACGCATGTCGAGAAACTGCAGGTGAACATCGCCCATGCCGTCGAACAGGCGGGACTCAGACCCACGGATATCGAGCGCATCGTGGTAGGCATTGGCCCGGCGCCGTTCACGGGACTCCGAGCGGGCATCGTAGCAGCCAAGGCGCTGGCATTCGCCACCGGAGCCGAACTGGTGGGACAGGATGCGCTTTCACCGCAAACGCAACTGGTCGATGAATACGCCAGTGATGACGCGTGCCATCTGACGCTTGCAATCAACGATGCCCGTCGTCGGCAACTGTACTTCATGCTGATGGATTCGGCACGGGGGAGCGCCATGCCCCGAACATTGGTCGGCATGGACATCGACTATCCGCAATCCATCGTGCGACGGGTCGATGCCGCGGTTGAACTGCTGCGAGCGGATCGTCCGAACGTACGGTATGTGGTCGACGTTGTAGGCCATGGCGCTTCGAAATACGCTATGACATGGGATTCGCTGGCTGCGCTCGGCTCCGTGTCCGACGATACGCTGCTTGATAAAGGAGCCTACGGATTGGAACGGTTCGCCTCATTCGCCACATCCGACGAGTCGCTGGCCCGTCCCGTTCCCGTTGAACCGCTGTATCTTCGACGTCCTGACGTATCCGTACCGAATCCGCTCAAGCATGTGCTCAACCATGCCGGTGCCGATAAAACGGAGTGATGCAGCGAATATGATTGTCGATCATACGCAGGTTGAACAAGATGCGGCCATCAGACAGATCGTCGCACTGGAGGCTGATCTGTTCGGTCACGGCGCCTGGAGCGAACATTCGGTCCGGCAGGAACTCAATGCGCCGGCACGTACTTACCTGTTGGATATTGAACCGTCAGATGACGATGGGATTCCGATCGTTCGCGGCTATGCCGGCTTCTGGTATGACGGTGATGATGCGGAGATCATGACCATCGGCGTCGGCAGGTCGTTTCAGCGCAGGGGAATTGCGGCGATGCTCCTGCAATCCTTGATCGAATCGGCCAAACGGCAGGGCGCGAAACGCATGCTCTTGGAGGTGCGCGTCGACAATGTGCCGGCATTGGGATTATATGAACGTTTCGGTTTCATCAGGATGGGTCTGCGCAAACGGTATTACCAGCCCGAAGGAATCGATGCCTACACCATGAGCCTCGATCTTGAGCCACGAACCATCGGCTTCCAACCACAGAACTAACGGAGTGTCCAACCAATGAGCGAACCAATCGTACTCGGTATCGAATCCACTTGCGATGAAACCGCTGCGGCCGTAGTGCAGGGCAGAACGCTGATTTCCAACGTCGTGGCCTCATCCATGGACGACCATGCGCGCTACGGCGGTGTGATTCCGGAAATCGCCTCACGGGCGCATGCCGAAGCTTTCGTACCATGCGTGTCGAAGGCTCTGGCCGACGCCGATATGACGCTGTCCGACATCGACGCCATCGCCGTATCCGCGGGCCCTGGTCTTGCCGGTTGCCTCGCCGTCGGCGTTTCCGGGGCGAAAGCGCTGGCTTGGGCCGCGAACAAGCCGATCTATGGCATCAATCATGTCATTGGGCACATCGCCGTCACCCAACTGCAGTTCGGCCCGTTTCCCAAGGACACGCTTGCGCTGATCGTGTCCGGCGGCCACACTTCGCTGCTGCACGTTGAAGATGTGGCCCGGCACATCGATGTGGTCGGTACCACCCTTGACGATGCCGCCGGCGAATGCTTCGACAAAGTGGCACGACTGCTCGGTTTCCCCTATCCGGGAGGCCCGCATATCGACCGTCACGCCCAGTCGGGCGACCCACATGCCATCAAGGTGCCGCAGGGACTCACCCAGGGCAAAGCCGGAAGGCAACACCCATACGATTTCAGTTTCTCCGGGGTCAAGACCGCCGTCGCACGTTGGATTGAACAGCGTCAGACCGCAGGTCTTGAGATTCCCGTCGACGACGTGTGCGCTTCGCTGGCCGACTCCGTTGCCACCGTGCTTGCCGAAAAAGCCATGCGAGGCTGTGAACAGTATGATTCCGGCACACTGATTGTCGGCGGTGGTTTTTCCGCGAACTCCCAGTTGCGTGCCAAACTGTTGGAAGTCGGCAAGGAACGGGGGGTCGAGGTTCGTGTTCCCCGTATCAAACTATGTACCGACAATGGTGCGATGGTGGCCATGTTGGGTGTCAATCTGGTCGAAGCGGGAGTCAAGCCGTCCACTCCGGATTTTCCGATCGACTCCGCCATGCCTTTAACCAGAATTTCCATGTGACACGCTGAGGTTTTGCAGTAGCACCATTCCGGAGTATCATCTTCATCTTGTGCACAGCGCATTCCTGCGTAGCTCAGTTGGCAGAGCATCCGACTGTTAATCGGACGGTCACTGGTTCAAGCCCAGTCGCAGGAGCCATAGGAAAGCCCTCGAAATACCGAGGGCTTTTGTCATTCCAGTGAATCCAATACCTCATCGATAAGCGTACGCTCACGCCCTTCGCCTTCACGAAGGCGGGGGAAACGACGCAATGCGTTCGCGGGGCTGGCGCCCGCCGCGCGCGCCACGTTCGATTTGGATTCCCCGTGGGCAATCGCCGTTTCAGCCAAGCGGTCCACCAGTGAATCCGCCACCTGGCGGATGCGTTCGGCGACCCATAGCTGTGATAGTTCAGGGGAGAGCGAATAATCGTCCTGCAATTCGCTCGAGGCCTCCTGCACGGCGGCCCATAGCACCATGAACGGTTTGCGATAGTAGGCGATCCGTTCATCGGCCGGTTCGTCTTCCAGCTGCCGTAGTGCCTTACGTTGCGTGGTATTGTCGCTCATGCCTTCCATCGTAGGTTGCGACACGCCCGGAGCCTGTGGATAACCACCGTCCTCCGACCACAACCTCCGTTTCGACTTGACGGGGAAGATAAAGGGTCCTCATGCTGGCAGAAAACGGCAAAGGAGCCATGGTGAACGAACGGGAATACCAGCGTAGAATCCGACGATACCGATACCAATGCGACACTGAGCGCAACGATTGCGAGCGGCAAGGCAGACGGGCGATCATCTCCTGCCTGATCACCACGATCGCGGCGCTGATCATCTGCTGCATGATGGTACGGCCATCGCAGGCTTCGACATCGAACACGACATCATATTCGAGCGGCGAGTGCAGCGCACTCATGCGTTGGCCCGTGTCGGACGCCAGCATAATGAAGCGATACCAAGCACCTGAAAAACAATGGCTTTCAGGGCATCGGGGAATCGATCTCAACGTGGAGGAAGGCGAAGAACTCCTTGCGCCAGCGGACGGCATGATTGCCTTTGCGGGAAGCGTGGCAGGCAAATCGGTGGTCACCATACGTCACGGCACGCTGCACGGGGAGCTGACTTCCACCTTCGAGCCGGCCACCACCGATCTCCCCGTCGGAACAATGGTCAAAGGCGGGCGTATCTTTGCGCACGTCGAAGGTTCTTCCGACCATTGCGCGGATGTCTGCCTGCACTGGGGGCTCAAGGGTGCGGATCACGGTTATACCGATCCGGAGGGGAAAGTTAGGGCAGTGACGATCGCGCTGAAACCAGATGGGTGACACCGGTGAAGAAGCTGAAGGAGTGTGGCGAATTCCGAGTAATATGATCGGCTCGACTATGATGCATATTTGTAGGTTCATGCATTGAGGAGAATAGCGTCATGTATAAGGAATACACGCGTCCTTTGGAACAGTCGATCGATGCCGACAAGAACGTCTTTTCGGTTCTCGAGGAGCGTGTAAGGCGCGCGCCGAACGATTCTCTGATCGAATATAAGAACGAGGCAGGGGAGTGGTCGTCCTTCAGCGCGGTCGAATTCCAAGCCAAGGTCATAGCCATTGCAAAAGGCCTGATCGCACGCGGCATCATGCCAGGCGACTCGGTATCCATCACTGCGCATACCTGCTGGCAATGGACGGCGCTCGATTTGGCCATCATGTCCATTGGCGCGCTTACCGTGCCTGTATATGAGACGAATTCACCGGCACAGGTCACGATGATTTTCAACGATTCGAAGGTCAAGATGGCCTTTGCCGAAGATGACGGCCAGCGGGACAAAATCGAATCGGTTCGTGCGCAATGTCCTGATCTGGGCGACGTTTATGTGATTCGGTTCGGTGCGATCGATACCATCATCGAATACGGCCGCTCCGTATCCGATGCGGAATTCTATGAACGCGAACATGCCGTCAAAGGTTCCGACCTGGCGACCATCGTATATACTTCCGGCTCCACGGGAACGCCCAAAGGCATCGAGCTCTCCCACGCGAACTTCGTGTTCATCACCTATTCCGGTGTCAATTCCATGCCTGACATCGCCATGAAGCCAAATCGTCGACTGCTGCTGTTCCTGCCGTTGGCCCACGTGTTCGCTCGCTATATGCAGTTCTTCTGCTTCGCCGGCAATGTTTCACTGGGCCTGTCTGGCAATCTCAAAACCATCTTGGCCGATTTCCAGGCATTCAAACCGACATTCATCCTAGCCGTGCCACGGATCTTCGAAAAAATCTACAATGCGGCCTCGCAAAAGGCCGGTTCCGGCCTTAAGGGCCGTGTATTCGCAGGCGCCACTCAAGTGGCGCGCGACTGGTCCTACGCCCAGCAGTCAGGCGAGGGCATTCCGTTGGCGCTTGGTATGAAGCATGCGCTGTACGACAAGCTTGTCTATTCGTCGATCATGGATGTGTTCGGTGGACATGTGGAATACGCGGTTTCCGGCGGCGCGCCGCTCGACTCCTCCATCGCGCACTTCTTCAATGGCGTGGGACTGCCTTTGCTCGAAGGATACGGCATGACCGAAACCTGCGCTCCCTCCAGCGTGAATCCAACGGTCGGCTATAAGATCGGCACCATCGGTCTGCCATTGCAAGGCGTGACCATGGGCGTCGACGAGACGGGCGAACTCCGCATCAAGAGCCCGGCCGTATGCGTGGGATACCATAACCATCCGGACGTTACCGAGCAGCAGATCGTCGATGGGTGGCTGCACACCGGTGACCTCGGATCCATCGACGATGACGGGTTCGTGTCCATTGTCGGACGCAAAAAGGATCTCATCATCACCGCAGGCGGCAAGAACGTCTCCCCAAGCGAGATGGAAGCTTCCATCATGACTTCTCCAGTGGTGAGTCAGTGTGTGGTGATAGGTGACCGTAAGCCGTTCATTGCATCCATTATCTCCCTTGATCTGGCGGAGACGAATCTGTGGCTTGAATCGCAAGGCGCTGAACGTGTGGAGAATCTTGAGGAGGCCACGAAGAACCCGATCGTGCGGGCTGAGGTGGAACGTGCCGTCAATAAAGCCAACGAACTGGTATCTCGTGCCGAATCCATCCGAAAGTTCGAGATTGTGCCCGATGAGTTCACCGAGGGGAACGGCTTGGTCACACCGAGCATGAAGGCACGTCGTCAAGCAGTCGTCGAACACTATAGATCGCTGATTGACACCGTGATCTACGTGCCGAAAAAGTAGGCTCCTATCATCCGTAAGTGGCGCAAGGGCCCGTACCGGAGATTGCGGTGCGGGCCCTTGCGCCACTTACGAATTCGATGGAATCGGTCACATGCCGGCATCGGCAAGTGAGATGTATCCCGGTTCGATGAGCGTGTTTTTCAGATTATAGGCGCTGACCGCCAAGGTGTCTTCCTGGATGGTGGGCGTCTTCTGGCCGCCGACGGTGGTGGTATCGACGAACCGCAATCCGCTGATCTTCCGCGCCGCGTTGAAGCGTACGCACACCTCGGCGATATCCTGTGCAAAAGCCTTGCGATTCTCCAGTGCGGTCATCCATTGCTGACCGTTCACGATGCTCGGCATGGAACTCGCATAGGCTCCATAGCCAGTGACGATCGGCCATTGCGCATTCTTCTTGTCGATGGATTCGTCCTTGCCGGAATCGTCGGTGGACTCATCATCGTCATCTGACTCCGGGGCCTTGACGGGATCGGGGACGGCTTTTTTCTTCAAATCATGTTTGCCGGCGATGTTGTCCATGATCCCGGAAATCGTGATCGAAGGATTGACATCCGCCGCCGAACCGGTATACGCCAAATCCGTCAGCTCGGCGATGACCGAGTCCGCCACGAAGTCGTTGCAGGCGATGATGCCGTCGATACGCGTATGGCGAGATTTGTCCTTATCCATGCCGAGGCGTTCGGCCAGCGCCTGCTTGACCTGATCGCTTTTGGTGGCTTCGAACGCCACTTCCCGCCAGTCGTCATCGGTGCTGGAAGCAGTCAGTTTGCCGGATGGACTTATGGCTTTGCCGTCTTTGAAGTACGGGCTCAGCACCTTCCAGATGCCTTTGAACACCGATTGCGCGAAAGTCGCATCGGCATTCTGACCGTTCTCATCGGTCGTATCGTAGGGAAGCAACACCTCGATATGCTTTGGATTATCCGAACTCGTCTTATCCAAAGCCAGCTTGTTCACCAGCTTCTGAGCCTGCAGCATACCGATTTGTTCGGCGTCGGACATCTTCACGAAGGCATCCGGAACGTACCCCTGTAGGCTGTTGGAGATCAGTACCACCTTCATTCCCTCATCCTGGGCGAGTCGCAGTGCCGCGACCATTCGTTCCGCGGATTGCGCGTAATCCTGCTCGTCCTCATCAGAGGAATCCTCGTTCCAGGTGATGGCGCGGCTCACATAATCGCCGTATTGCCTGTCTGATTCGGTGGTATTCGCCACCGGGGCCACAACTAGCGTGGTCTTCGTTTTCTTGGCGGAGCCCGTTACATGATTCACCACGTAATCCTGTACGTTCTGGCTTTGCTTATCTAGGCTCGAAGCGGTTTTGACGGTGATGTTCCCGCCGCTTACGCCTTTGGATTTCAAGGAGGATACAATCTCCGGCACCAGTTTTTCCCATTTGCTCAAGGGAGTTTGCTGCGAGATGGTGATGCCGTCCGAGGGGGCGAAGATCACGACATTGCCATCCTCCGTCGTGCTGGATGCGCTGGTGGAGGATGACGTTGTCGACGAGACGTCGTCGCCCGATGTCGAACAGGCGGTCATGGTCAGGAGCAGCCCCGCCGATGCCGTCAATGCGAGCAGTCGTTTCGCCATAGCCGTGCAGTGCAATGTCATGCCGTCGTTCCTTCGCTGGTGTCTCTGATATTCCTATGCTGACCATGATTGTAATATCCGGTCATCGAAAAGGCCCGAACATATGCGTGAATGCGCACATATTCAGGCCGTAAACATATGAAACGGGGAAGGAGGGGCTCCTATGCCGTCAGAGCCGCGGCAAGTGCCTCGTCAAGGGCGTCCATGAAGCCTTCGGTGTCAAGCCAAGGCTGATCCGGGCCGATCAGCATGGCCAGATCCTTGGTCATCTTGCCACCTTCCACGGTGTCGACGATGACTTTCTCCAGCGTTTCGGCGAAATGCTTGACTTCTGGCGTATTGTCGAGCTCCGCACGGTGCTTGAGGCCACCGGTCCACGCGAAGATGGATGCGATCGGATTGGTGGAGGTCTTTTCACCCTTCTGCCAACGGCGATAGTGACGGGTCACGGTGCCGTGTGCGGCCTCGGCTTCGACGGTCTGGCCATCGGGGGTCATGAGCACGGAGGTCATCAGACCGAGTGAACCGAAGCCCTGTGCCACGGAATCGGATTGCACGTCGCCGTCATAGTTCTTGCAGGCCCAGATATAGCCACCGTGCCACTTGAGGGAGCTGGCCACCATATCGTCGATCAGACGATGCTCATAAGTCAGACCGGCCGCTTCGTACTTACCCTTGTACTCCGTTTCGAAGACCTCGGCGAAGATGTCCTTGAACTGACCATCGTATGCCTTGAGAATCGTGTTCTTGGTGGATAGGTACACCGGATAGCCGCGCATCAGGCCATAGTTGAAGCAGGCACGTGCGAAACCGCGGATCGAATCGTTGACGTTGTACTGCACCTGGGCCACGCCGCCGTCGGCACCATAGTTGTAGACCACATGCTCAATCGGCTCGGAACCGTCTTCCGGAGTGAAGGTGACGGTGAGCGTACCGGCCCCTGGCACCTTGAAATCGGTGGCTTTGTACTGGTCGCCAAAGGCATGGCGGGCCACGACGATCGGCTTGGTCCAGCTTGGAACCAGACGCGGCACGTTGCTCATGACGATCGGCTCGCGGAAGATGGTGCCACCAAGGATATTACGGATGGTGCCGTTGGGGGACTTCCACATCTTCTTGAGGCCAAACTCCTTGACGCGGGCCTCGTCCGGTGTGATGGTGGCGCATTTGACGCCGACATGCTCGCGCTGGATCGCCTTGGCCGCGTCGATGGTCACCTGATCGTCGGTGGCATCGCGGTTCTCGATACCCAGATCGTAATAGTCGAGATCCACATCGAGATACGGCAGAATCAGACGATTCTTGATGTCCTTCCAGATGACGCGGGTCATCTCGTCGCCGTCGAGTTCGACGACCTTGCCTTCGACCTTGATTTTGGCCATGTGTTGCCCTCCTGTCGGGATTGAAGGTTATGTGTTCCGTCATAGCGGAAGTGTGTTAATTCCGTGTGGCGATGTCCAAATTCGACAGGTGGACACGGTGCGCCCACTGTCATTGCTGAGCATTAGCCTTGAAGTCATGTCTCAGGAAATTGAAATCGGTTTGGGCAAGAAGGGCCGTCTGGCCTATTCGTTGGACGATGTCGCTATCGTTCCCTCCCGTCGTACTCGCGATCCGCAGGATGTATCGACCTCATGGCAGGTCGATGCCTATGAATTCGATGTTCCGGTCATCGGTGCGCCGATGGATTCGGTGACCAGCCCGGCCACCGCCATCGCCATGGGCAAGATGGGCGCGCTGGGTGTGCTGGATTTGGAAGGCCTGTGGACCCGATATGACGATCCGCAGCCGTTGCTTGACGAAATCGCACAGTTGCCTGCGGATCAGGCCACCGGACGCATCCAGCAGATCTACGCCGAGCCGATCAAGCCGGAGCTCATCGTGCAACGTCTGCATGAAATCCGTGACGCCGGAGTCACCGTAGCCGGAGCCTTGTCTCCGCAGCGCACCCAAGACTATTATTCGACTGTGCTCGATGCCGGTGTCGACCTGTTCGTCATTCGCGGCACCGTGGTGTCCGCCGAACATGTGTCGAAGAACCATGAGCCGTTGAATCTCAAGAAGTTCATCTACGATCTGGATGTGCCGGTCATCGTCGGCGGTGCGGCCAACTACACCGCAGCGCTGCACCTGATGCGTACCGGTGCGGCCGGTGTGCTGGTCGGGTTCGGAGGCGGTGCGGTCTCCGCCAATCGCAACACCATCGGAGTTCATGCCCCGATGGCCACCGCCATCGCCGACGTGGCCGAAGCCCGTCGTGACTATATGGATGAATCCGGCGGCCGCTATGTGCAGGTGATTGCCGATGGCAGCATGGGGGACTCCGGCAGTTTCGTCAAGGCGTTTGCACTTGGTGCCGATGCCGTGATGCTCGGTTCGCCGTTGGCTCGAGCCGAGGAGGCTCCGGGTCAGGGTATGCATTGGGGTACCGAAGCCCGTCATCAGACGCTGCCACGTGGCTTCCGTACGAACGTCGGTACGGTAGGGTCTTTGGAGAGCGTCCTGTTCGGCCCAAGCCATCAGGCCGATGGCACCACCAACTTCATCGGCGCCCTGCGACGTGCCATGGCTACTACGGGTTATGTCGATCTCAAGAGCTTCCAGCGTTGCTCGGTGACGGTCGCCCTACGTAGCACCCGCTGACATCCACCCCTGATAGGGGTTATCCACATATTCACAAATCCCTTCCGCCGATTTGACGGAAGGGATTTTTAACGCTGTAATAGGGGTACCCCCATATTCAATGGTGAATATGAACGTACAAGAAAGGGGAGCCCCATGAAGGATCCCGAAGAAGACGTCCCCCCTCCCGATGATGATCTGCAGGAGCAGGAGGAGGACGAACAGGAGGACGATGAAATTTCGGAGGATATTCCGTCCTCCGGGTTGGATGCCGTACTGAATCCGAATGGCGATACCAATATGATGTGGCAAGAGTATCTCACCAAGCAGAAAACGCCATTGCCCGTCTTCGACGGATTCATCGCCGCCGAACTCTCCGCCGAGCCCATTCCATTTCACTTCGTGCGCACTGATGCCATGGAATGGGATCCTCAGCAGGCTCATGCCATGGCAATGAACTCGGCACGTATCGCCTGTGATTCCGCCGATATCTTCCGTGGCAGGACGAAACCGGCGCGCATTGAACGCAGGATGACTCCGACATGCCTGAAACGTTTGGAAAACGCTTCCCAACTGTTGGTCGAACACATGCGCAGAGATGCGAGATTGCACGCCAGAATCGGAATCTTGCCGGTCATCATGGGATCCATCAACGGATGGTTGGTCAATCCTCAAAAATTCGACTGCGTGGTCATGTTGCGCATCGGTGCCGAACGAATGTGTTGCAACATGGTGTTCGAACGAATGGGAACAGCTTGGAAATGCGCATATTCTGATATCGGCTGACGTTTCCCACCATCGCTGGAAGAAAAACAGGCAAAACCCTTGAAAACGGCGAAAAATAGCCATTTTCAAGGGTTTTCAGCGTGCCTTGAGAAAGTGGCAACTACTATAGGGACTCATGTTGCGTGAATTTATACCGGAACCTGCGTACAGCACCACTGATGAGGACACCGTGTATTCGTTGCTCTCCAAACGGGCGGAGCGGAATCCCGACGATCTGATCGCCCAGTGGCAGGATGATGAGACCCGGCACTGGCATGATGTGACCGCCGGACAGATGCTCGATCGAGTGAACGGCGTGGCCAAAGGTCTGCTCGGACTCGGAGTCAAGGCCGGTAGCATGGTGGTCATCTATTCACCGACCTGCTACGAATGGGGCGTCGTCGATTTCGCATGCGCCGCGATCGGCGCGGTGAGCGTACCCGTGTACGAAACGGATTCAGCCAGGCAGGCAGCCTCCATTATCGAAGAGGTGAACCCGGTTATCGCCTTTGCCGGTGATTTCGCGCATACACAGACACTGGAACAGATTCGCGACAGCCACGATGGCTTGAAGTACGTGTTCAATTTCGAGGCGGATGGCCTCGATGCCGTCGCCGATTTCGGCCAGGCGGTCGACGGCAATACGCTTGACAGGGCCATCGCGCGGGTCAAGGCCGATGACATGCTGACCATCGTCTATACATCGGGTTCCACGGGCAAGCCAAAAGGCGCGATGCTATCGCATCGCAATTTCACTCATATCGTGCTCAACGGCTACATCATTCTCGACGAGATGCTCTACCAGCCGAATCGACTGATGCTGTTCCTGCCGTTGGCGCACTGTTTTGCCAGGTACATTCAGTACGTGGCCATCGGCGGCCAAGGCGTGGTCGGTTACCTGCCCGGGGCCAAGCATTTGCTGGCCGATTTGCGCAGTTTCAAGCCCACCTATCTGCTCGGCGTGCCGCGCGTATTCGAAAAGGTGTACAACGCGGCCTCGCAGAAGGCCGGTGCCGGCATCCGCGGCCGTCTGTTCGCCAAGGCCTTCGAACATTTCGTGCGCTGGTCCAAGGATGAGCAGGAGACCGGTCGTCATTCGCTCACCTCGCGTGCCGAGCATTCGTTCTTCATGTCCACCGTAGGCAAGTCCATTCGTTCGGCGCTTGGCCCGAACATGCGCTATCTGGCGTGCGGCGGCGCACCGTTGAACGTCGATCTGGCCCATTTCTTCAATGGCATGGATGACATTACGTTCATTCAGGGGTATGGCATGACCGAGACCGCGGCCCCGATGATCGTCAACTGGCAGGATGCCAATCGCGTAGGATCAGTAGGCAAGCCCGGTCCCGGCATGGGGGTGCGCGTCGACGATGACGGCGAGCTGCTCGTCGAGGGGCCGAATGTGTTCCTCGGCTATTACAAGAAGCCCGAGCTTACCGCTGAGGTCAAGCTGCCCGATGGATGGCTGCGCACCGGAGATCTCGGCACCATCGACGATGACGGCTTCGTGTACATTACGGGTCGTAAGAAGGACATCATCATCACCGCCGGCGGCAAGAACGTGAGCCCCGCCCCGATGGAGGACATCATCAATACCTGCCCGATCGTTTCGCACAGCGTGGTCGTGGGGGACGGCAAGCCGTTCATCGGCGCATTGATCGAACTCGACCCGGATATGGTGCGCTCCTGGCTCTCCCAGCAGGGCCTTGATGCCGATATGCCGTTGTCGCAGATTGCGGACAATGATGCGGTGCGCGCCTTTATCCAGCAGTACGTCGAAAAAGCCAATTCCAACGTGTCCCGTGCGGAATCGGTGCGCAAGTTCGAGGTGCTGGACGAGGAATTCAGCCAGGACAACGGCACGTTGACCGCCAGTCTGAAGGTGGTCCGCCCGAAGGTGCTGCAACGGTACGCCGAAACGATCGAAAACGTGCTGTACGCGCCGAAGCCTTCCGGGAAACCATTGCCGAAGACCGTGCAGATTCTCGACCGCACTACGGAAACCGTCAAGCAGGCATCCGAAAGCGTCCGTCAGGCATCGGAATCCGTGAGTCCGAAGGTTCGGCAGGCATTTGATACCATGCAGGAGAAAATCAAGAGACAGACTGAGGAATCGCATGGCGAAGCTGAGACGCCGGACGATTCCGCAGCATCTGAGGCAACGATTACAGACGAGGAGAAATAATCTTGGCAATTCGTGAGATTCGAGTCGTGCCAGACCCGGTGCTACGTACCCCATGCGACCCCATCAAGGAAATCACTCCGGCCGTGCGCCACTTGGTGCAGGATCTGCTGGACACCGTTGACGATCCTGGCCGTGCCGGCCTGTCGGCCAACCAGATCGGAGTGAACCTACGTGCGTTCTCCTACAACATCGATGGCAAGATCGGCTATGTCCTGAATCCCGTGCTCGAAGAGACCAGCGGCGAACAGTACGGCGATGAGGGTTGCCTGTCGGTACCGGGCCTGTGGTACAAGACCCGCCGTGCCGATTACGCCCGGGTACGAGGCATTGATCTGGACGGAAACCCGGTCGTACTGGAAGGGCATGGCATCATGGGCCGCATGTTGCAGCATGAGACCGATCATCTGGATGGCCATGTCTATCTTGACCGTCTCGAGAAGGAAGAACGCCGCGAAGCGATGCGATACATGCGCAATCACCGTCAGTAGGTTTCCGTTCCGGCAAAGAGCTTGGAATTACACCTGTTGACAGGGTTTGGCAGGGTCCCGTCCGAAAAAGACGGGACCCTGTGGTATCTTCATACTTCGTATGCCACCCGGTGAGAAGTGCAGTCGCAAGCGCTTCGAACCAACCATTATCGTCAACCGGCATGCAGCAAATTCGCGTCATGTTCGCGACGACCTGTGTCGGTCGGCCCCGCCTCCAAGGCGAGGTTGCACGCAGGGACGCATGACCAGGCAAGAACCGACAAGAAAGAGGTAGCGATACCATGGCTCAGATCACTATGAGCGATATGCTGAAGGCAGGTCTGCACTTCGGCCACCAGACCCGTCGTTGGAACCCGAAGATGAAGCAGTTCATCCTCACCCAGCGCAACGGCATTCACATCATCAACCTGTTCAAGTCGCTCGATATGATCGACGCCGCCTATGACTTCATCAAGGCCACCGTCGCTCATAACGGCACCGTGCTGTTCGTCGGCACCAAGAAGCAGGCTCAGGAAGCAGTGTCCTCCCAGGCCACCCGCGTGAACATGCCGTATGTCTCCGAGCGCTGGCTCGGCGGCATGCTGACCAACTTCCAGACCGTGTCCAAGCGCGTCTCCCGTCTCAAGGAACTCGAAGAGATGGACTTCACCGACGTGCATGGCTCCGGCCTGACCAAGAAGGAACTGCTGCTTCTCGAGCGCGAGAAGGACAAGCTGGCCAAGCAGCTGGGCGGTATCCGTAACATGAACCGTACCCCGTCCGCCATGTTCGTCGTTGACGTCAACAAGGAAGCGCTGGCCGTCGAGGAAGCTCACAAGCTGGGCATCCCGGTCGTCGCCATCGTCGACACCAACGCCGATCCGGAGTCCGTCGAATACCCGATCGCCGCCAATGACGACGCCATCCGCGGCATCGAGCTGCTGACCAGCCTCATGGCCGATGCAGTGGCCGAAGGTCTGCTGGAGCGTTCCGGCAAGGCCGCCAAGGCCGAGGGTGAGACCGAGCAGCCGATGGCCGCTTGGGAGAAGGAGCTCCTGACCGAGGGCGCTCCGGCCTCCGAAGCTCCGGCTGAAGCTGAAGGCGAAGCCAAGGCTGAGTGAACACATCCTCTATGATGGGAGGTGCAATGCCTCCCATCATATGGGACATTATTTTTTCAGAGGAGACAAATCAATGGCAGCAATCACTGCAGCTCTGATCAAGCAGGTGCGCGAGGAAACCGGCGCCGGCATGATGGACGTTAAGAAGGCCCTGACCGAGGCCGAGGGTGACGTGGCTCGCGCCAAGGAGATCATCCGCGCCAAGGGTATCCAGGCCGCAGGCAAGCGCGAAGGCCGTAAGGCCCAGGAAGGCACCATCGCCTCCAAGGTCGTGGAATCCGCCGATGGCCAGACCGGTTATGCCGTCGAGCTTAACTCCGAGACCGACTTCGTGGCCAAGACCCCGAAGTTCGTGGAATTCGCGGACAGCGTTCTCGAAGACGCCGTCAAGGCCGAGGCATCCTCCGTGGATGAGGTCCTGGCTGCCGCCTCCGGCGACGCCACCGTGAAGGAAGCCGTCGAAGAGGCTGCGGCCCTGTTCGGCGAGCACGTCAAGGTCGGCCAGTTCGCCAAGGTTGCCGGTCCGCACGTCGAAATCTATGCCCACAAGAAGTCCGCTGAGATGCCGCCGAGCATCGTGGCCATGATCGCCACCGACGAGGCAGGTGCCGCCGTGGCTCACGAGGCCGCTCTGCAGATCTCCGCTATGGGCGCTCAGTGGCTGACCCGTGAGGACGTTCCGTCCGATGTGGTCGAGTCCGAGCGTCGCGTGGCCACCGAGAAGTCCCTGGCCGAAGGCAAGCCGGAGAAAATCGTTCCGAAGATCGTGGAAGGCCGTCTGAATGCCTTCTACAAGGAGAACGTCCTGCTTGAGCAGTCCTACGTCAAGGATCCGTCCAAGACCGTCGGCGACCTGTTCAAGGAAGTCGGTGGCGCCGCTCTGGCCTTCGCTCGCGTGGAGGTCGGCAAGGGCGAAGCCGAGTGAACTCGCTTACGGTAAAGCCGGGACGCATCGCATGACGATGTATCCCGAAGCGGCCATCATCGTACATGATGGCCGCTTTTTGTTTTATGGGCTGTGTCGTTCAAGTGCGGTGTCGTTGTTTGCCGATAGTCTGGAGAGCGGTAAATTTCGTGAGTTTTCGGGCAAGAAAGGCTTTTCATGACTGGCGAAAACACTGGTGACAATCCGCGTAGGGTGCTACTCAAGCTCTCCGGCGAGGCATTCGGTGGCGGCAAGGTCGGCATCGATACGACCGTGATCCGACGCATCGCAGGTGAAATCGTTCCCGCTGTCCAGCAGGGCGTGCAGGTAGCGATCGTGGTCGGCGGCGGTAACTTCTTCCGTGGGGCGGAACTGCAGCAGGCTGGCATCGACCGCTCCCGCGGCGACTACATGGGCATGCTTGGCACCGTGATGAATTGCTTGGCATTGCAGGATTTCCTGGAACAGGAAGGCCAGGCCACCCGAGTGCAGACCGCCATCACCATGGGACAGGTCGCCGAACCGTACATTCCTCTCAAGGCCATTCGTCACCTCGAAAAGGGCCGTGTCGTAATCTTCGGTGCCGGTGCGGGCATGCCGTATTTCTCCACCGATACCGTGTCCATTCAGCGTTCTCTGGAAATTCATTGCGACGAGGTGCTTATGGGCAAGAACGGTGTGGACGGCGTCTATACCGCCGACCCACGCAAGGACGAGAACGCCAGGCGTTTCGCGACCTTGAGCTATAACCGCGCGCTTGTCGACAACCTGGCCGTCATGGACGCCTCGGCACTTTCCATGGCGCGCGACAACAAGCAGCTCATTCGCGTGTTCGGTCTTGAAGGCGAGGGCAACGTCACCCGCGCTTTGCTCGGTGAGGAAATTGGTACCATGGTTTCCACTGCGGAATCCTCGTTGGCCGAGTAACGACATTCAACGTCGAATATCGATCAATCACAAACAAGGAGTATGAATATGGCAAACATCGTCGATCAGGCCAAGGCCCAGATGGCCAAGTCCGTCGAATCCACCAAGGAGAACTTCTCCGGCATCCGTACCGGTCGCGCCAATCCGGCCCTGCTCAACGGCATCACCGTCGATTACTACGGTGCGCCGACGCCGCTGAAGGCCGTCGCCACCATCGGCGTTCCGGAACCACGCACCCTGTCCGTCACCCCGTTCGATGCCTCGCAGGCCAATGCCGTGGAAAAGGCCCTGCGTGATTCCGATCTTGGTGCTAGCCCGCGCCGTGACGGCAACGTCATTCGACTGACCATGCCGGAACTTACCGAAGAGCGTCGCAAGGAATACGTCAAACTCGCCAAGGGCAAGGCGGAAGACGGCAAGGTCGCCGTGCGCAACATCCGCCGCAAGACCAAGGAGTCCATCGATAAGGCCATCAAGGATGGCGACATGGGCGAAGATGAGGGCGATCGTCTCCTGAAGGAGCTCGACAAGGTCACCAAGCAGACTACCGACGAACTCGACACCCTGCTTGAAGCCAAGCAGAAGGAGATTATGGAGGTCTGATTCACAGACATTCATAATCGACGATCGACGTCAGCGAAGACACTCAAGGAACCATGATGGAGCATCAGGAACAGCGCGAGAAGGAAGCCGAAGAGGCCATCAACGCCATCAATAAGAGAACCGGGCGCAATATGCCGCAGGCCATCGCCACCGCGGCCGTGCTGGTCATACTTATTCTGGCCTGCCTGCTGATCAGCATAGACCTGTTCGTCTATCTTGTCGTGCTGTTCATGCTACTTGCCTTGTGGGAGCTGCGCGTCGATTTCGCCACCGCCGGATTGCATATCCCGGTGGTGATGTTATGGATCTGCTCCACGGCGACCTTGCTGGCCACCTTCTACAGTGATCGGCACATCGTCGCCATGACGATCTGCGTGCTGGTGTCCCTGCTGCTGGTCGCCATGGCGGCAAGCGCCAAAGTGACGTTCGGCAGCAGAATCTCGTTGGCCGTCGCCAACAAGCTGTCCCACACCGATGCCGGTGCAAGACTCGAATCATCATTCAACCATGAGCAAGGCGAAATCAGCCACAGCCGTCTGAGCCATGTGGCGGTCTCCATGTTCACCGTACTGTATATTCCACTGCTCGCCTCCTGTCTGATCATGCCGTTGACGTTCAACGATCATCCGGTGGCGCATGCCATCATGCTGGTGTTCATGCCGGCCCTGAGCGATACCGGCGGTCTCTTCGCCGGAGCCTGGCTGGGCAAGCACAAGCTCAGTCCCCGTATTTCACCGAAGAAGTCCTGGGAGGGCCTGGCCGGCTCCATCGTGTTCGCCATGGTGGGCGCGTTCGTGGTGATGTTCTGCACCTATGACGCTTCCGTTTGGATGTCCCGCTGGTGGGTGCCCGTCATCGCCGGCATCATGATCGGCATCGCCGGCACGTTCGGCGACCTGTGCGCATCCATGCTTAAGCGTGACATCGGCATCAAGGATATGGGCCATCTGCTCAAGGGGCATGGTGGCGTAATGGATCGCGTCGACTCCATACTGCTGTGCGCGCCGTTCGTGTGCGTACTGCTGTGGGCCACCGGCATGTGATGAGCAAGAGGATTGATTGACCGCAATGAATGATTCCATGGACACCGTGAAGGATCTGCCTGAAACCGGTATTACGCCGGGAGGCACCACCAGTGCGTTCCGTGACGTGCTTTCCAAGGACCATGCCCGTCGAGGCAAGCCGCCGCTGCATTTCGCCGATATGTCCGAAGACGAACGGATCGCCAAGGCCAAGGAGCTTGGTCTGCCGAGGTTTCGGGTCAAGCAGCTTGCCAACCATTACTATGGGCATTTCGATGTGGATGCCGAGGAATTCTCCGATTTTCCCGCGAACAAGCGTGCCGAAGCGGCGGAAGCGTTTTTCCCGACGCTGATCACCGAGGTCACCCGGCAGGTAGCCGATGAAGGCACTACCATAAAGACGTTGTGGCGCCTGTTCGACGGCTCGTTGATCGAATCCGTGCTGATGCGTTATCCGACACGCACCACGCTCTGCATTTCCAGCCAGGTGGGTTGCGGTATGGGCTGTCCGTTCTGCGCCACCGGCAAGCTTGGACTGACACGTAACATGTCCGCGGGGGAGATCGTCGAGCAGGTGCGTGTAGCGGCGAAGGCCATGCGCGACGGCGAGGTTGCCGGCGGTCCCGGACGTCTGAGCAATATCGTGTTCATGGGCATGGGCGAACCAATGGGCAACTACAGGTCCGTATTGAGCGCGGTCCGGCAGATCAGTGCCATGCCACCTGAAGGTTTCGGCATCTCCGCACGTAATATCACCGTATCCACGGTCGGTGTGGTTCCAGGAATCAAAAAGCTCACCGCAGAAGGCATTCCGGTGCGTCTGGCGGTATCTCTTCACGCTCCCAGCGACGAATTGCGTGACGAGCTGGTGCCGATGAACAAGCGTTTCGACACCACTCAGGTGTTGGATGCGGCTCACGACTACTATCTGGCTTCCAAGCGCCGCGTCAGCATTGAGTATGCGTTGATGCGCGGCATCAACGACCAAGCCGAGCATGCCCGTCTGCTGGCGAAGCGCCTCAACCATTACGGGGATAACTGGGCCCACGTCAACCCCATTCCGCTCAATCCCATCGAAGGCTCCAAATGGACGGCATCCAAGCCGGAAGATGAGCGGCGGTTCCTTGACATCCTGCATCAGGCGGGGGTCACCGCCACCTTGCGCGACACCCGCGGGCAGGATATCGATGGTGCCTGCGGGCAGCTTGCGGCAAAAGAACGGCAATAGTCTGTCCGCTACTCGGACTTCATACGAATATGCGTAACGCGTAACGGTTACTCTTGCAATCGTTGCATGAAACTGCGAGCGAGGAGAAACAGCATGTCATTGGCAGTCCGAGTCATCCCATGTCTTGATGTCGACGCGGGGCGAGTGGTCAAGGGCGTGCATTTTGAGAATCTGCGCGATGCAGGAGATCCGGTTGAGCTCGCCGCCGAATACTATCGTCAGGGGGCCGATGAGCTGACCTTCCTTGATGTCACCGCCTCCAGCTCCCACCGTCAGACCATGGTGGATGTGGTCAGCCGAACCGCGGAGCAGATTTTCATCCCGCTGACCGTAGGCGGTGGCGTGCGCACCCCGGAGGACGTGGATTCCCTTCTGCGTTGCGGTGCCGACAAGGTCGGCGTCAATACGGCGGCCATCAACGATCCGACACTGATCAGTCGTGTGGCCGAACGTTTCGGCAACCAGGTGCTGGTGCTTTCCGTCGACGCCCGTCGCGAGCAAGGGGAGCGCCATACCCAGTCCGGCTTCGAGGTGACCACCATGGGAGGGCGTAAGTCCACGGGCATCGATGCCATCTGGTGGGTCAAACGTGCGCAGGAACTTGGCGCCGGCGAAATCCTGCTGAACTCAATGGATGCCGATGGTACCCAGCAGGGGTTTGACATCGAGATGATCAAGGCCGTGCGCAAGGAGGTCAAAATTCCCATCATCGCCTCCGGCGGTGCCGGCAAAGCCTCCGATTTTCCTCCGGCAATCGAAGCTGGTGCCGATGCTGTGCTCGCCGCGTCGATCTTTCACTACGGCAAGGTCTCCATCGGTGAGGTCAAGGACGCCATCAAGGCCGCCGGCTATACCGTACGATGAAATGACGTCAATCCATCAACTGTTCCTATAATCGAAAAGAACGACATCACCAACATCATGACCAACGAAGCATACGATAACAGCGTCAATCTCGACCCCCGCATCGCAGCACGTCTTAAGCGTGACGAGAAAGGGCTGGTTGCGGCGGTAATTCAACAGTTCGACACCAAGGAAGTGTTGATGGTCGGCTACATGGACGATGAAGCCGTCCGCCGCACCCTAACTACTGGCCGAGTGACGTTCTGGTCCCGATCCAGGCAGGAATACTGGCGTAAAGGCGATACTTCCGGTCATGCGCAGTACGTCAAGTCATTCGCCTTGGACTGCGACGGAGACGCCATCCTGGTCGAAGTCGACCAGGTCGGAGCCGCCTGCCATACCGGCAAGCGTTCCTGCTTCGAAGAAGGTGGCCGATTGCCGGTGGTCGTAGGCTACCGAACCAAGGAACAGGAGGAACAGCGATGAGCGGATGCAGCGTACGCAACCTTAAGTGGGGCGCCACCTGGCCAAGCCGTGAACAGTTTCATGAACTCGCCGACGAAGGCTATCGTGTTATCCCCATCGTGCGCAGGCTGCTTGCCGATTCACTGACTCCGGTTGGCTTCTATGAGCGTTTGGCGGGAGGCCGTTCCGGCACCTTCATCCTCGAATCTGCTGAATTCGGAGGGACCTGGAGCCGTTATAGCTTCATTGGCGTCAACTCCATGGCTCAATTGCGTTCCAACGGCGGCAAGGCCGACTGGCTGGGCAAGGTCCCGGCGGGAATCCCCGTGGAAGGCGACGTGGTCGAGGTGGCGCATGCCACATTGAAGACTCTGAAAGCTCCTCATGTCGACGGTCTGCCGAACCTTACCAGCGGTCTGGTAGGTACTGTCGGTTGGGATTCCATTCGTCATTGGGAACCGACCCTGCGTGCCGAAGCCCCGAACGAAACCGGACAGCCTGAGACCGTGTTGGCATTGGCCACCGACATCGCCGTGGTCGACCACGTGTCGGGCTCGGTATGGATGATCGCCAACGCAGTTAACGTCGATGACCGTCCGACTCGTGCGGATGCTGCATACGATGAAGCCATCGCAAGACTTGACACCATGCAGCGCAAGGCCGCGACACCGGTCGGGGGAGAGGCACGTGTCAACGTGCTGGATGAGACCATCAGTCAGCCTGAGCTTCGCTTCCGTACGGAGAAGGCCGATTATGAGCATGCCGTCGAAGTCGCCAAGCGGCACATCATCGACGGTGATGTGTTCCAGGTGGTCATATCCCAGCGTCTTGATATTGATTCACCGGCCGATCCGTTCGATGTCTATCGCGTGTTGCGCACGCTCAATCCGAGCCCGTACATGTATTTCATGGCGCTGACCGATGCCCAGGGCCGCGATTTCAACGTTATCGGCTCCAGTCCGGAAACATTGATCAAGGTCGACAACGGCCATGCCATGACCTTCCCGATTGCCGGCTCCAGACCGCGCGGCGCCACCGTGGAGGAGGACGAGCAGTTGGCAAAGGATCTGCTTGCCGATCCGAAGGAGCGTAGCGAACATATCATGTTGGTGGACCTCGCCCGCAACGATCTGAGCCGTGTATGCCAGCCGGAAAGCGTAGAAGTCGTCTCGCTGATGGATATCAAGCGATTCAGTCACATCATGCACATCTGTTCGACGGTAACCGGTCGTGTCAATCCCGATATGACCTCGTTCGACGTGTTCACCTCCGCATTCCCCGCGGGAACGCTTTCCGGTGCGCCCAAGCCTCGCGCCATCGAGATCATCGACGAGCTTGAACCCGCCGATCGTGGCATCTACGGTGGTACCGTCGGCTATTTCGATTTTTCTGGCAATCTCGACATGGCCATCGCCATTCGAACCGCATTCATCCGAGATCATGAAGCGAGCGTGCAGGCCGGAGCCGGAATCGTGCTTGATTCCGTGCCGGCCAGTGAGTGGCAGGAAACACGCAACAAGGCGGAGGCCAGCGTCGAGGCGGTGCAGATCGCTTCGCAACTTCGCCAGTTGTAGAAGCCGAGAAGCTTACCAATCGAGTAAATCACTGAAAGGAACGCCATGTCTGTACTCGATGAATTGGTGGCAGGAGCCGTCGAAGACCAACAGGCACGTGAGAAGAGCGTGTCGCTCGACGAATTGAAGCGGCAGGTGGCTCAGGCTCCTGCGCCGATCGATGCGCGCCGATGGTTGAAGAAAGCGGATGGCATTCCGGTCATTGCCGAAATCAAGAGGGCCTCGCCTTCCAAGGGCCACCTCAGCGATATCCCCGATCCGTCGGCGTTGGCCCGGGAGTATGAGCGCGGTGGGGCAAGCGCGATTTCCGTACTTACCGAGGGACGTCGTTTCCTTGGCTCGCTTGATGATTTGGACAAGGTCCGCGCTGCCGTGCATATTCCGGTGCTCCGTAAGGATTTCATCGTCACCGAATATCAAATCTGGGAGGCACGCGCCCATGGCGCCGATCTGGTGTTGCTCATCGTCGCGGCATTGGATGATGCCAAGCTCAGGTCGTTGCTCGATCTGGCCCACACCCTCGATATGACGGTGCTGGTCGAGACGCACACGCGCGAGGAGATTCAACGCGCCATTGCCGCAGGTGCACGTGTGATCGGCATCAATGCACGTAACCTCAAGGATCTGAAAGTGGACGTCAATAAATACGACGAGCTCGCAGCCGACCTACCCGACGATGTCATCAGGGTTGCCGAATCAGGTGTATTCGGAGCCGTCGAGCTTGAAGACTATGCCCGCGCCGGAGCCGATGCGGTGCTTGTAGGTGAGGGCGTCGCCACCGCAGCCAATCATGAACAGGCCGTCGAACGTCTAGTAAAGGCAGGAGCAAGAGTGAAAGCATCCGAACAAACCCCGTTGAGCACACATGAAGGTCCATATTTCGGCCAATTCGGTGGACGCTACGTGCCGGAGGCGCTGATTACGGCGCTTGACGAGCTCGAACGCGTCTACGCACAGGCCAAGGCCGATCCGGAATTCCATAAGGAACTTGCCCGGCTCAACCAGCAGTACGTGGGCCGTCCGTCGCCACTGACCGAAGCTCCTCGTTTTGCCGAGCGTCTTAGGGAGAAAACCGGTCTGGACGCCCGGGTCTTCCTCAAGCGCGAGGATCTGAACCACACCGGCGCACACAAGATCAACAATGCCCTCGGACAGGCACTGCTGGTCAAGCGCATGGGCAAGACCCGCGTCATCGCCGAAACCGGTGCGGGTCAGCATGGTGTGGCCACTGCCACCGTATGTGCCATGCTCGGTCTGAAGTGCCGTATCTACATGGGTCAGATCGATGCCCGCCGTCAGGCTTTGAATGTGGCCCGCATGCGCATGCTCGGAGCCGAAGTCGTGGAAGTCACGTTGGGCGACCGTATTCTCAAGGATGCCATCAATGAGGCGCTGCGCGACTGGGTCACCAACGTCAAGGACACGCATTATCTGCTCGGCACCGTTGCAGGACCACACCCCTTCCCCGCCATGGTGCGTGATTTCCAGAAGATCATCGGCGAAGAGGCCAAGCAGCAGTTGCAGGATTGGTACGGCATCGATCATCCGGACGCCATCTGCGCCTGCGTCGGTGGCGGTTCCAATGCCATCGGCATCATGAATGCCTTCCTCGATGACGAACGTGTGAACCTATACGGTTATGAAGCTGGCGGTAACGGTCCCGAATCCGGACGCCACGCCATTCGTTTCGCTCCCGGAACCGGTGAGCTGGGCATGTTCCAGGGTGCAAAGAGCTACCTGCTTGAAAACGCCGAAGGCCAGACGCTCGATACCTACTCTATTTCCGCGGGCCTCGATTACGCGTCCGTGGGACCGGAACATGCATGGCTCAAGGATATCGGCCGCGTCAACTATTCGTGGGCCACCGATGAGGAAGCCATGAGCGGTTTCAAGGATCTGTGCGAGACCGAGGGCATCATCCCCGCCATCGAAAGCTCTCATGCCGTCGCCGGCGCGTACAAGGCCGCCGAGGATCTCAAAGCCAAGGGATATGAGCATCCGGTGATGATCATCAACATCTCCGGTCGAGGCGACAAGGACATGAATACCGCAGGCAAGTGGTTCGGTTATCTGACCGATGAGCAGGCCAAGGCGCTGGAAGCCAATGGCGCTCAAGGCAACAATGCAGACGGCGAGTGAAAGAAGGAGAGCGATCATCATGACGAATGCAACCGCCGCAACCACCCCGTCCGGCCAGCCGTTGGGCATCAGCCACAGGCCAAGCCCGACCGAAGCCATGTTCGATGCGTTCAAGGCCAGCGACGAACCGGCGTTCATCGGTTACCTTCCATATGGATTCCCGAACCCGGATTACTCGCTTAAGGCATTCAAGACCATGGTCGAGCATGGCGTCGATGCCGTGGAAATCGGTTTGCCGTATTCCGATCCCGTGATGGATGGCCCAGTCATCCAGGCCGCCTCCCAGATCGCCATCGACAACGGCGAAACAATCGCCAACGTGTTCAAGGCTGTGGAGACCGTAGCCAATGCCGGGGGAGTACCTCTGGTCATGAGCTATTGGAACCTGATCTTCCACTACGGCGTCGAACGCTTTGCACGCGATTTTGAAAACGCCGGCGGTGCCGGATTGATCACACCGGACCTCATCCCCGATGAAGCCGGCGAATGGATCGAGGCCTCCGATCGCCACGGTCTTGACCGCGTCTTCCTGGTATCCCCGGACTCGACCGCCGACCGTCTGAAGGTCGTGGCCGACAACGCCCGTGGATTCGTCTATGCCGCAGCCCGCATGGGTGTGACCGGCGAACGTGCCACCATCGATGCCTCACCTCAGGAATTGGTGGCACGCACTCGTGAAGCGGGCGCGAAGAACGTGTGCGTCGGCATCGGCGTTTCCACCGCCGAACAGGGGGCGTGTGTCGGCTCCTATGCAGATGGCGTCATCGTCGGTTCCGCCTTGGTGCACACCATGCTCGACGAATCCGGCAAGGTCGCCGTCGACGAGACGACGGGCCTCAAGGCCCTTGCAGCCAAGGCCGAGGAACTTGCCGAAGGCATCCACAACGCCCGCCACTGAAAGACACCGTACAAGGGGTCCGCGCAGCTCGCACATATCGGCTGCGCGGACTACCATCAGGGAACCATGACACTTGCATACATTCCATCGCCGACGATTTCGCAGTTCTCCATCGGGCCGGTGACGATTCATATCTACGCCTTGTGCATCCTGATGGGCATCGTGCTTGCCGTATGGATCACCAGCAACCGATGGAAAAGACTGGGAGGCAACTTCGACCAGATTCTCGACATCACGTTGGTCGCCGTGCCATCTGGCATCGTCGGTGCGCGTCTGTATCACATCATCACCACACCGGAACGCTTCTTCGGCGCGAACGGCGATTGGGTGGAGATGTTCCGTATCTGGAACGGAGGCCTTGGCATTTGGGGAGGTGTCGCCCTCGGTGCATTGGCCGCATGGGCGTGGTGCCGTCATAAGCACTATCCGATGGCGTTGCTTGCCGATGCCATCGCTCCGGGCCTGTTGGTCGCGCAAGCCGTCGGACGCCTAGGCAATTGGTTCAACCAGGAACTCTATGGGGCTCCCACCACATTGCCTTGGGGCCTCAAGCTCAATGATACGGGCACCGCCATCGGTCAAAGCGAACAGTGCTACGACGGGGCGACCTGTCCAAGCGGCACGTTATTCCATCCGACCTTCCTATATGAGCTGATATGGAATCTCATCGGTGCCGCCATCATCGTGTGGATCGGCTCCACAGTCATGAAAAGGCTCAAGGCAGGTTCCCTGTTCTCCATCTACATCATGTGGTACACCGCCGGACGTACCTGGATCGAATCCCTGCGCATCGACTACGCCCACGAATTCCTCGGCGTACGCATCAACGTGTGGGTGTCCCTTGCCGTCTTCGTGCTTGGCGTGATTTCCTTCATTATCGTGCAGCAGATGGGCCGATCCACCGAATTGCTTGCCGAGAAGCTTCGTACCGTCACTGAAATCGAACTGCGATTGGCAGTCAGAGACGAAGCCGGCTCCTCCAAGTCTTCGCCGGTCAGTGCGACCGCCGCATGAACGACGGATGAACAATCAGGCAATGAAGGCGCCACCGTCTCAAATGCCGATGGCCAGCCCCATATCCAATAGCGTCAAGTCGCTTACCCTCCATAGAATGGGAACCATGACTATTCAAATCGCACCAAGCATTCTGTCCGCCGATTTCTGCAACCTTGAGCGTGACCTCAAGGCCATCTCCAATGCGGATCTTGTTCATGTCGACGTGATGGATCATCATTTCGTCCCGAACCTGACTCTGGGTGAGCCGATCGTGGCACGTATCTGCCAGGTCACCGACCTGCCGGTCGACGTGCATCTGATGATTGAGGATCCGGACCGCTGGGCACCGGAATACGCCAAGCTTGGTGCCGCCTCCGTCAGCTTCCACATGGGTGCCACCCATGCCCCGGTACGTCTGGCGCGCCAGTTGCGCGATATGGGATGCAAGGCCTGCTTCGCCGTACGTCCGGCCGAGCCGGTGGAGCCGATCTTCGACATTCTCGACGAGTTCGACATGATTCTGATCATGACCGTCGAACCAGGCTTCGGTGGCCAGAAATTCCTCGACAACCAAATGGCCAAGGTGCGTCGTCTGCGTGACGAAATCACCCGCCGTGGCCTTAAGACCAAGATTCAGGTCGATGGTGGCGTCAGTCCGAAGACTGCGCACATCGTAGCCGAAGCCGGAGCGGATGTATTGGTCGCAGGTTCCGCCGTGTATGGCGCCGAAAGCCCCGCCGAAGCCATCGACTCCATCCGTGACAAGGCCGAAGCCGCGTTCAGGGCCTGAACAACGCGAAATCCAAAAGGAACAGATAAGGAAACATGAAGACTTTCGAATCACTGTTTGCCGAGCTGAGCGAGAAGGCGGACACCAAGCAGGCTGGCTCCCTGACCGTTGATGAGCTGAACAAGGGCACCCATTTCATCGGCAAGAAGATCGTGGAGGAGGCCAGCGAGACCTGGATCGCCGCCGAATACGAAGGAGCGGATCGCACCGCCGAAGAGATGAGCCAGCTTATCTACCATCTGCAGGTCATGATGATCGATCGCGGCATCACTCTCGAAGACATCTATAGGAACCTGTGATATTTCCCGGGCCGTACCGTTGAGTCGTACGGCCCCTGAGGAGGAACAATGCTAAGAATCGCCGTGCCCAACAAGGGCATGCTATCCGAGCCTGCTTGGAACATGTTGGCCGAAGCCGGCTACCGTCTGCGCAGCAATCCTCGCCAGCTTGTCGTTGAGGATCCTGATAACGATGTGGAACTGTTCTATCTGCGTCCACTCGATATCGCGGTCTACGTCGGCCGTGGCACCATCGATGTCGGTATCACCGGTCATGATTTGCTGCTGAATTCCGGCACCGATGCCAAAGAGCACATGCAGCTCGGTTTTGGTGCCTCCACGTTCCGATTCGCCGCACCGAATGAATCCCCGATCAGCACGCTCGAGGACATTGAAGGCAAACGTGTGGCAACGTCCTTTGACAAGCTCGTGCATGACTATCTGGTCGAGCATGGCATCAATGCAGAAACGGTGCATCTTGATGGTGCGGTGGAATCCTCGGTACAGCTCGGTGTCGCCGATCTGATCGCCGATGTCGTTTCCACCGGTACCACGCTGCGCAATGCCGGCCTGCGTATCTTCGCCGATCCGCTGCTGCACTCCGAGGCGGTGCTTATCCGCTCTCCGCGTCTCAACGAGGATGATGACCGACTGACGATTCTGAGCCGTCGCCTTCAGGGCGTGCTCACCGCACAACGTTATGTTCTCATGGATTACGACATTCCCGTGGAGAAGGTCTCCGCCGCGGTGTCCGTCACCCCGGGATTCGAGAGCCCGACGATTTCGCCGTTGCATAACAAGCAGTGGGCCGCCGTACGCGTAGTGGTTCCGAAGGCCAAGGTGAACCAGCTGATGGACCAGTTGTACGGAATTGGTGCTCGTGGCATAATCGTCACCGCATTGCAGGCCTCGAGAATGTAGTATTGCTCGCAGTATGAGCAAACTGATCATCAAGAAACAGTACAGTCCGGAACCGCGGGATATCTATTTCACGGTTCCGAACTTCATCAGCCTACTGCGCATCATTTCGATTCCACTTATCGCCATGTTGGTGGCCCGGCATGAGATGGTGAGCGCACTTGTGGTCTTGGCGTTGTCCGCAGTATCCGACGGTCTTGATGGACTGATCGCACGTTCGTTCAACCAAGTAAGCAAAATAGGACAGATTCTCGACCCGATCGCGGATCGTCTGCTAATTTTCTGCAGTATTCTCGCGCTCGGCATCGCAGGCATCATCCCGTGGTGGATGTTGATCGTCGTGGGTTTGCGCGACCTGATCATGGCGGTTCTCGTGCTGGTTCTGGCGCAGCACGATTATGGGCCGCTACCGGTGCATTTCGTCGGCAAGGCGGGAACGGCCATGCTGTTGATCGCCATCGTTGCGCTGATTTTCGCCGACATCTGGTCGAACTCAGCCACTGATGTATTGCACTTGTGCGGCCTTGCCACCGGCATTTGGGGTGTGGGCCTGTACTGGTTGGCCGGATATATCTACGTTCGCCAAGGCATCGGGCTGTTGAGGAATGACGGGGACACCTTCCATGCCGCATGATGCTTCCGAATACGCGTCATTCCCAGTGTCGCCCGAGAACACGCCGATGAAGCATCGTGCCGTGTTCTCAGCCTCCTTTGCGGGTCTTGAATCACATCACGTGCAACCTGATTCGCAACCGATCGGCCATGCCAGAAGGCGTCATTCGGAAGATGATTCGCTACGCTTGATCGATGACCTGACCAACCGTCCCATGGATGTGCTGTACACCGATTCGAGATTGGCCACCAAATCGCCGTCGCTTATTTCGGTGTGGTCCACGCGGATCATGGTGTTCCTCATCTGCATCGCCGTCGGTGTGGCGGGAAGCGTATTCGTGCGTCAGCTCAGCACCGATCCGCGCAAGGAAGTGCGCAAGCAGCTCTCATCCCAGCTTGCCGACCAGACCGATAAGGTCAAGTCCCTGACCAAAGAGGTGAACTCCCTGCGTTCCCAGGTCGAAAGCGAATCGAAATCGATATCGAACTGGTCGTTGAGCCAGACCACGCGGGACGATGAAATGATCAATGGCGTGCTTCCGGTCCAGGGAGAGGGCATCACGCTCACTATCGCAAATCCTCTATCGGTCGGTGACGATAACACCGATTCCTCATTGTCCCATGAAAAAAGCGGCAATCAGATTCGGGTCGTCACCGATTCCGACCTGCAGACACTCGTCTCCCTGCTGTGGCAGGCAGGCGCCGAGGCGATTGCCATCAACGGGAATCGCCTCGGGGTCCAGACCTCGATACGTACTGCGGGATCCACGATTCTGATTGGTGTCAGCTCCGTGCAAAGCCCCTATAAAATCGAAGCCATTGGCAACAGGAACGCACTTGCCGACGCGGTGGGTGAAAAAACACAGAAGTCGTTGTACAGTGCATTCAAGGAAGCCGGCATCTACCCGCAGGTCAGCAAAAGCACATCGCTTACACTGGAAGCGGCGGTGACCGGTGAGGTGACGTACGCGAGAAGGGACAGGTAGATGGCAGCTGTTTTGGGCCTTATCATCGGCGTGGTCATAGGCGTGTTCGTGCAGCCGGACATCCCCGTTGAACTGCAGCCATATCTGCCGATCATGGTCGTAGCCGCATTGGACGCGTTGCTTGGCGCCGCCCGGGCGTATTTCCAACGTAGCTTTTCCGATAAGGTATTCGTGATTTCCTTCTTCTCGAATGTGATCACCGCGACCTTGCTCGTATTCCTCGGCAACCAGCTTGGTGTCGGATCCCAATTGCAGACGGCCGTCATCGTCGTGCTCGGCATCCGCATCTTCACCAATGTGTCGTCTCTTCGCCGCTTCATCTTCAAGGGTTGATGCACGATGACACGGCATACCGACGAATCGCCTGATGTGTTGGCCAAGCTGCACGGCCAGATCGCCAAGGACAAGGATAATGACAGCACTGAAACCGGCTCGTTTCCGGTGATTCGGCGCAAGCCGAAACGTGTGTCGTTGAATGCGAAATCGACACGGGCACGGCTGTATTCGAGTGTGTTGGTCACCATGCTGTGCGCGTTGCTGGGATTCGGCTACGTCATTCAGCTCAACAATACGAATTCCACGTATGAGACGATGAGCGAGGATGAACTGACCCGGCTTATCAGCGAAACCAGTTCGCAGGTGCAGAAACTGGAGCAACGAAAAAGCGAGTTGACCAGCCAGCTCAACTCTTTGAAGGATACCGCCGACAAGAACGCCAAAGCCGCTGAAATCGCCAAGCAGAACGCCGAATCCAATGGCATCCTTTCCGGCCGTCTGCCAGCTTCCGGCGAAGGAGTCGTCATCCGTATCTCCCAAGGGCAAAAGCAAGATATCGATGCGTCCATATTGTTCACCTTGCTTGAAGAGTTGCGCAACAGTGGTGCCGAAGTCATTGAAATCAACGATGTGCGTGTAATTACCAGCACCTATATCAGCAATGCCAGTGACGGACTTGACTGTGATGGAACCATATTGAAGGCCCCTTTCGTCATCAAGGCGATAGGGGACAGCGACAACCTACAGAATGCGGTGAATCTCGCCGGAGGCGTCGGATCGCGTCTGGAAGTGAAATACGGAGCAACGGTCTCGGTCAAATCCTCTCAGGACGTGGAAATCACTGCAACCCGTTCCGCACCACAGTACACGTACGCGCATGTCATCGAGCAGTAGGATGAACGGTCACCCGCCGTTGGCATGGAATTCACCGTCGCCGCGCGTCGATGTCTGCACTCGTTCCTATCTTGTTCATCGTTGATACAGAAAGTCCAGGCCTGCACATTGGTAACGCGGACCCCGATAGCAAAGGACAACCCATGGCTGAACAGACCATCTCCATAACACTCAACGGCGAATCGAAGGAGGTGGCTGCGGATCAGACCGGTGTCCAGCTCTTCGCGGACGACAAGAACATCATTGCGGTGCGCCTGAACGGCGAACCCCGTGATCTTTATACCGAACTGCATGACGGTGACGTCGTGGAGCCGATTGCACTCGACAGCGAGGACGGCGTGGCCATCATGCGCCATTCCGCGACCCATGTCATGGCCCAGGCCGTGCAGGAAATCCGTCCGGATGCCAAGCTTGGCGTCGGCCCGGTCATCAAAGACGGCTTCTACTACGATTTCGATGTTGTCGAGCCGTTCACCCCGGAGGATCTCAAGGACATCGAAAAGCGCATGCAGCGCATCATCAAATCCTCCCAATCCTTCCGTCGCCGTGTGGTGAGCGAGCAGGAGGCCTTGGCGGAAGAGGCCGACCAGCCGTACAAGCTCGAACTCATCAAAGACAAGGAAGCGCATCTCGACCCGGAAGCCGCCACTGAGATCAGTGAGAAGGAGCTGAGCTTCTACGACAACGTCGACCGTGATGGCAATGTGGTCTGGAAGGATCTGTGCCGTGGACCGCATCTGCCGAACACCCGTTACATCAAGGCGTTCAAGATCGAACGTTCCGCCGCCGCCTACTGGCGTGGCAACGAAGCGAACCCCATGCTGCAGCGTATCTATGGCGCGGCCTTCGCCACCAAGGAGGATCTGAAGGCGTATCAGACCCGTCTGGAGGAAGCCGCCAAGCGTGATCATCGCAAACTTGGCGCCGAGATGGATCTGTTCTCTTTCCCGGATGAGATCGGCCCGGGTCTGGCCGTGTTCCATCCCAAGGGTGCCGCGGTCATCAACGCCATGGAGGACTATTCCCGTGAAATGCACCGCAAGCATCACTACAGCTTCGTGCAGACCCCGCACATCACCAAGGGTGGCCTGTATGAGACTTCCGGTCATCTGCATTGGTACAAGGATGGCATGTATCCGGCAATGCGCCTGGATGAGGAGAAGGACGAGAACGGCAACATCATCAAGCAGGGCTTCGATTACTACCTCAAGCCGATGAACTGCCCGATGCACAATCTGATCTTCAAGTCCCGTCAGCGCTCCTACCGTGAGTTGCCGTTGCGACTGTTCGAGTTCGGTACCGTGTACCGCTACGAGAAGTCCGGCGAAGTGCATGGTCTGACCCGCGTGCGCGGCCTGACCCAGGATGATTCTCACATCTACTGCACCCGTGAGCAGATGAAGGATGAGCTCAAGAACCTGCTGACCTTCGTGCTTGGACTACTGAAGGACTTCGGTCTGGACGACTTCTACCTGGAGCTGTCCACCAAGGATCCTCACAAGTACGTCGGCTCCGACGAAATCTGGGAAGAGGCTACCAACACGCTGGCCGAAGTCGCCAAGGAATCCGGTCTGGAACTGGTCGACGACCCGTGCGGAGCCGCCTTCTATGGTCCGAAGATCTCCGTGCAGGCCCGTGATGCCATCGGCCGTACCTGGCAGGTGTCCACCATTCAGCTCGACTTCAATCTGCCGGAACGTTTCAAGCTTGAATACATCGCCGCCGATGGTACCCATCAGCGTCCGGTGATGATTCACCGCGCACTGTTCGGCTCCATCGAACGTTTCTTCGCCGTGTTGCTTGAGCATTATGCCGGCGCCTTCCCGGCATGGCTTGCCCCGGTACAGGTACTCGGTGTGCCGGTCGCGGACGAATTCGCCCCGCATCTGCAGCGGTTCATCGCAAGTCTGGAAGAGGAGACCGTCCGTTGCGAGATTGACATGTCCGACGATCGTTTCGGCAAGAAAATCCGTAACGCATCCAAATCCAAGGTGCCGTTCATCCTCATCGTCGGCGAGGAAGACATGAACAACAATGCCGTGAGCTTCCGTTTCCGTGACGGCAGCCAGCTCAACGGCGTACCAGTCGACGAGGCCAAGAACCAGATCATGACGGTGCTCAGGAAGCGCGTTCAGGTCAACAGCGCCGATGATTTCAAGTCCGCCATCGCCGATTGAAGGTAGACGGACGCCATAGTCATGACTGGGAGCGGCATACGAAGCAGCGGAGCGATTCCGCCGTTCCGTATGCCGCTTTCCCATAGATCGAACAGGAATCGTAATGCTTGAGCATCTTCGCGACCCATTCAAAAAACTGATCGAACCTATCGCCAAGGCGTTGATTGCCATGGGGCTCACCGCCAATGCGGTGACGATAATCGGCGCTATCGGCACCATCGTGGCTGCCATCGCCACCGGCGTCACCGGCCACCTGTTCGCCGGCTCGGTGGTCCTGACGATTCTGGTGTTGGCCGACTCATTGGACGGTTCCATTGCCAAGCTCACCACCGGCGGCACCGAATTCGGCGCTTTCCTTGATTCCACACTGGATCGCATCGCCGATTGGGCGGTGCTCACCGGTGTGATCATCTTCTTCCTGACGCATAGCGACTGGTGGTATGACAGCACAAACACCAGTTTCCCCGATTACACGAGCCGAGTCGGCGTAATCGCCGCAATGGTCTCCGTCATGACCTCTTTCGTCACCTCCTATGCCCGCGCACGAGCGGAATCCGTCGGCTTCGAAGTGAAGAACGGCGTCGCTACGCGGGCCGATCGGCTGGTCATCATTCTGGTGGGTATGGCCATTACCGGTCTGACCCACCAAGGACTATGGCTGGCCATTGCGATGGCATTACTCGCGGCGCTCGGTATCATCACCGTTTTCCAGCGTATTTTCGAGGCGAAAAGACAAATGCGCGTAGGCAAGAAGACATATCGTGTCTGACCGGTTTCTTCTCGCCGCGGCCAAAAGGTCCGACCGAATCCCGGAGGCCGTTTTGAGAGGGTTTTTCACGTGCGCGGCCGACATTGCATGGGTGTTCCGCGTGGGAGGGGTCCGACAACTGGAACGTAATCTTACGCATGTGTTCGCCAGTGAAATGCGCCGATCGCATGGATCGGTCGATAATCGTGAACTACGACGTCGTGTCCGTCACTGTTCACGTCAGGGCATGCGCTCGTACTTCGCGTATTTTTGCGAGGCGATGACCGTTGGTGCAAGGAGCGAACAACAGCTTCGGGCACGCATCCGGGGGACGGGCAGCGGATTCGATTCCATCGTTCGCGATGCAAGGCAAGGCGTATCGTCGCTCATCGCGATGGGGCATCAAGGCAATTGGGATTACGCGGGGTATTGGGCGCGACTCGAGGTCGCCCCGGTGGTGACGGTCGCCGAAAGACTCGCCAACGACGAATTGCTCCACACCTTCGTTGATATTCGCGAACGTCTTGGCATGCGTATCCTGCTCACCGGTCAGCATGATCTTACCGGCCGATTACGCAACGTCCTGCTTGATTCCACGGTTGTCGTTCCTCTGCTGGCCGACCGGGACCTGAGCAGACACGGCGTCTTCGTGCATGCCTTCGATTCCGTGATTCGTGTAGCCCGTGGGCCGGCAGCGTTGGCATACGATACCGGAAACCCTCTGTACGTGGTGAATCTGTATCGCGAAAAACTCAGCGGACGGCGTGAAGAGCAGGCGGGCGTGCCATACGGATATGTATGTGAGATCAGCGGCCCCATCGATGTCCATGCGTTTCATGACATGCCTCGTCAAGAGGCACTGCATGCGATTTCGCAGGCATGGGTCGATCTGTGGGCACAGGGGATCGCAGCCCATCCGCAGGATTGGCACATGCTCCAGCCGCTGTTCTGGGAGGATCTCGACCATTCACGTCTGCAGGATGCCGATGAGCCGTGTTCGCGGATGGCTGACAATTCCCCTGGACAATGAGAGAATGCAGGGTATGGCTGAATCTGATGAAGATGAACATGTTGACGATTTCCTGCACGGACGCAGGCTCCGCATCGGCATCATCTCGCCATATGCGTTTGAAACGCCGGGGGGTGTGCAATCCCATATCAGGGATTTCGCGAACGAACTGATCTGCCAGGGACATGACGTGCAAGTGTTCGCCCCGGGAAGACGAACCAAGGACATGCCGCTGTGGGTGCATACCAACGGTTCGTCATTCGCCGTTCCATACAACGGTTCCGTAGCGCACCTGAGTTATTTCCTCATCGCAGGACTGCAGACGCGACGTTGGATTCGCCAAGGTCATTTCGATCTGCTGCATCTGCATGAGCCTGAGGCGCCATCGCTGAGCCATAAGCCGTTCACCATGCACCGTCATCCGCCGTTGGTCGGAACCTTCCACACTGCGATCGATCCATATCCTTTCGGCCTGAAAGTGTTCGAACGCTACCTGCATCGATATCTCAAGCCCCTTGACGAAGCCATTTTCGTCAGTGACGCGGCTCGGCAAACGGCCGAACATTATCTGCCGGAATCCGTCAGGCGCACGGTGATACCTAACGGCATCCATCATGATCGATTCGCCCATGCCGTGCCCGACCCACGGTGGACCGGCACCACGCAAGCCCCGACCATCGGATTTCTGGGACGTATGGGGGAGGAGCGCAAAGGTTTCGCCGTGTTCGCTGCCGCGGCGAGGCAGGTGCTGAGGCGATATCCCCATGCACGTTTCCTGTGCGCCGGAGATGGCGACAATGACGGCGAAGCCATGGTCAAGCGACTGGACCCTTCGGAGGATCTGCTGACGCATTTCGAATTTCTGGGCCGTATTTCGGACAACGACAAGGCTCGCTTCTATCGTTCCCTCAGCCTGTATGTCGCGCCCCAGACCGGTGGCGAAAGCTTCGGCATGGTCTTGGCTGAGGCCATGAGCGCCTCATGCCCTGTGGTGTCTTCGGATCTGGCCGCGTTTCGCGCCGTGAGCCAGGACGGACGAAGCGCGGCGCTGTTCACCAACGGGGATGCGACATCCTGCGCCGATGTCATCTGCCGTCTGTTGTCCGATGACGGGGAACGCTCCGATCTTGCCATCGCAGGGGAGCGAAGGTCGAAGGATTTCGACTGGAATGCCGTGGTGAACCGTGTTCTGCATGTCTATGCCCGCGCATTGTCGTAGAACCGCTTTAGAATCATTTCGTTTGAAACATCCGCAACCTGCCTAGGAGCATTATGTCAGGTCATTCCAAGTGGGCGACCACCAAGCACAAGAAGGCCGCCATCGACGCGAAGCGCGGCAAGCTCTTCGCCAAGCTGATTAAGAACATCGAAATCGCAGCACGTATGGGCGGCGGCGATCCCGACGGTAATCCGTCGCTGTATGACGCCATCTACAAGGCCAAGAAGGCCTCCATGCCGGCTGACAACATCAAGCGCGCCGTCAAGCGTGGCTCCGGTGAAGAGGCCGGTGGCGCCAACTACGAAGACATCGTGTATGAGGGCTATGCTCCCGCGGGCGTTGGCCTGATCATCGAGTGTCTTACTGACAACCGTAACCGTGCGGCCGCCGAAGTCCGTTCCACCCTGACCAAGGGCAACGGATCCCTGGCCACCACCGGTTCCGTGAGCTTCAATTTCGAGCGCAAGGGCCAGATTATCGTTCCCGCCGAAGGCGTCGATTTCGATGATCTGTTTGAAAAGGCCGCCGAAGCGGGAGCGGAAGACGTGACCGAAGACGGAGAAGTCTACACCGTCGTCACCGGTCCTTCTGAGATGATCGACGTACGCAAGGCCCTGCAGGATGCCGGCTTCGACTATGATTCCGCCGATCTGGTCATGATGCCGAAGAACGAGGTCGAGCTGAGCCTCGAGGATGCCCAGAAGGTCTCCAAGCTCATCGACAACCTCGACGATCTGGATGACGTTCAGAATATCTATTCGAACTGGACCGCTTCCGATGAAGTGATGGCCCAGCTTGATGCGGAGTAGTCGAACGTGATTATTCTTGGCGTCGACCCCGGACTGACACGGTGCGGGGTCGGCGTGATCGAAGCCGGCGCGTACCGCCGGCTTTCGTTTATTCACGTGGATGTCGTACGTTCCGACCCGAAGATGTCACAGGATCTGCGTCTGTTGGCCATTTACAATGGTCTGGTCGAGAAGATCGAACGCTTCGCCCCGGATACGGTATCCATCGAACGTGTGTTCGCGCAGGAGAACCGCAATACCGTGCTCGGCACGGCACAGGTGGCAGGCCTCGCAATGTTGGCAGCCGCACAGCGGGGCATTCCCGTGGCATTGCATACGCCAACCGAATCGAAGATGGCCATCACCGGCAACGGCAAAGCCGAGAAAATTCAGATGGAACGCATGGTCGCACGCATGTTGGGACTGAATACCCTGCCCAAGCCGGCTGACGCCGCGGATGCGTTGGCCATTGCCATTTGCCACGCACTACGCCCGGCAGGCGCCTTGCAAGGCGGTGAACGCGAGCAACACCTGACTGACGCGCAACGACAGTGGGCCAAGGCCGCCCAGAAGGCCGCCCATAGGCAAGGCGTCCGTAGAGGCATGTAGACTATCGAACAGATGTTCTATACGCTGACGAAGGAGACACCACAGTGATAGGCATGTTACACGGCCGGGTCGAATCCGTCGATATATCCTCGGCGTTGATTGAAGTCGGTGGAGTCGGATACGAGACCAGGATGCCTTCCGCGGATTTGGCGTCCATGCACGCGGGGCAGGAAGTCAAGGTCTATACTTCGTTAAACGTTTCGCAGGATGCCATCACCCTGTTCGGCTTTCTGACTCCCGCTTCGAAACGCATGTTTCTACAGCTGCAGAAGGTCAGCGGCATCGGCCCCAAAGTGGCGCTTTCCCTGCTGTCCACGCTGCCTCCGGATCGTTTGGCCCATGCCGTCGCCGACGGCGATGCCACCGCGCTTGCCAAGGCGCCGGGACTCGGCAAGAAAGGCGCACAGAAGATCATTCTCGAGCTTAAGGGTTCCATCGATCTCAGCCAGATCGAGACGGCGGCGTCCGTTATCAGTCGGCCGGAGGACACTGGTTCCGAACAGGTGGTCGAGGGGCTGATTTCATTGGGCTGGCGTCAGCAAGACGCCCTGCATGCCGTGCAGGAGGTATGCAGGAGCAACGACATCGCAACACCCCTGAGCAATGAAGATGTACCACGTGTGTTGAAGCTCGCATTGACGTCGCTGGATCGAGGTAGGTGAACGAAATCATCATGACGAACGACTCCGCATTCGAGCAGTCGAATACCGGTGCCAATGAGGAATCCTTGCGTATGGTGTCGGCCTCACCTGTCGGCAATGAGCCGGTCAGTGACGAGGAGCTGCGTCCACACATACTCGATGGCTTCATCGGACAGCCACGCCTCAAGGCCCAGCTTCAACTGTTCCTGGACGCAGCACGCAAGCGTGAAGTCCCGCCGGACCATATTCTGCTTGCGGGTCCTCCTGGCCTGGGCAAAACCACATTGGCGATGATCGTGGCCAACGAACTTGGCGTACCGATTCGCGTCACCTCCGGACCAGCCATCCAGCATGCCGGCGATCTCGCCTCGATTCTCAGTTCTCTGGATGCCGGAGAGGTGTTGTTCATCGACGAAATCCACCGTCTACCTCGTGCGGCCGAAGAGCTGCTGTATATCGCCATGGAGGATTTCCGCGTCGACGTGATGGTGGGTAAGGGACCGGGAGCCTCATCCATTCCGCTGACCTTGCCTCGATTCACGGTCATCGGGGCGACCACGCGTGAGGGCATGCTACCTTCACCGTTGCGCGCGCGCTTCGGTTTCACCGCCCATCTTGATTTTTACCCGCATGACGAGCTTGAAAAACTGATCGAGCGGTCATCGGCCGTACTGGGTGTCCTGCTTGAGGAGGGATCGGCCCACCAGTTGGCCATGCGCTCCCGCGGCACGCCGCGTATCGCTAACAGACTGCTACGTCGTGTCAGGGATTGGGCCATCGTGCATGATCTTGAGTCGGTGCATCCCGAAGATGTTAAGCAGGCCCTCGCACTGTACCAGATCGACACCGAAGGACTTGATCGGCTCGACATTGCCGTGCTGAAGGCCATCGTCACCAACTTCAGTGGCGGTCCGGTGGGTCTGAACAACCTATCCGCCATGGTCGGCGAGGAATCGGAGACCGTGGAAACCGTCTGCGAACCGTATCTGGTACGTGAAGGATTCCTCATCAGAACTCCCAAGGGCCGGGTGGCGACGCGCAAAGCTTGGGAACATCTCGGTCTCAGACCTGATGATTCTCAGCTTGATGTCAGTAAGCTGGCATAGACTCTGTGTTCTGGACGAACGGTCCCATAGAGTGCCCCACCTTCAAGGAGTTTTGCTTTGGAATACGCAATTCTAATCGTTATCGTCGTCATGATGTTCGGCATGATGTTCCTGCAGTCTCGCAAGGCCAAGCAGCAGCAGGCCGAACGCCAGGATTTCCGCGCGAATCTGCAACCGGGCACCGAAATCATCACCATCGGCGGCGTTATCGGCAAGGTCGTCTCCGTCGATACCGAGTATGAAGAGATCGTCATCGATTCCGACGGTTCCCAGCTGCGTTTCGCTTTCAATGCCATCAGCCGTGAGTACGTCCGCCCGGCGTATGTGCACGACGATGAGGTTGACGAGGATGGCAACCCGCTGCCGCAGGAGACCGATCAGGTCGCTCAGGAGCCGATCGAGGCCGAGGATGGCGAACCTGCACAGGTCGTCGAAGAGGTTGAAGCGGAGTCGAAGAACGCCTGATAGCAGTATCATGAACGGCGAAAATCTCGATTTTGGGATTTTCGCCGTTTGCGTTCAGGGGCAATCATATAATTGCCACAAACCTAGGGAGAAGGAAAACCACCGTTATGGCACAATCGGATATCGAAATCGCAGGCTTGGCCAAAGTGGGTGAAACCGATGCCAAGTACCTCGTCTCGCTGATTCGTTCGATTCCAGGCTTTCCCAAAGAGGGCATCATTTTTCGTGATTTCATGCCTGTTCTCGCTGATGCACGCGCGTTCGGCATTCTCATGAACGCACTTGAGGCCGCGCTTCCCGTCGATGCAGGATCCTTTGACCTTGTAGCAGGACTTGAAGCGCGCGGTTTCCTGTTCGGGCCCGCTCTTGCAGCACGCTTGGGCAAGGGATTCGTCGCCGTACGCAAGGCCGGCAAGCTCCCTCCGGAAACCGTAAAACAGAACTATGACCTGGAATACGGTCAGGCCACCGTGGAAATCGAAACCGGTTCCATTCCGGATGGAGCCCGGGTCCTGATCGTGGACGATCTGATCGCGACCGGTGGCACCGCCAACGCGGCACGAAAGCTTGTCGAAAAATGCGGCGGCAAAGTGGTCGGCTTCAGCTTTGTCATGGAACTATTGGGCATTCACGGCATCGAAGCCTTAGGAAACTATCCGACCAGTTCGCTGGTCACCATGCCCGCCTGACATTACCATCATTACCAACAATCAACAGTCACAAAGGGAAGAAGTTCATGGATCTCTATGAATATCAGGCAAGGGAACTGCTCGAAGAGCAGGGCATTGCGACCCCGAAGGCCGTATTCGCTCAGAATTCTCATGAGGTGGCCCAAGCTGCCGAGGGAATCGGCTATCCTTGCGTGGTCAAGGCCCAGGTGAAGATCGGACATCGCGGTCAGGCTGGTGGCGTGAGACTGGCCAAGACGCGCGACGAAGCCATTCTGGCATCCGAAGACATTCTGCCGATGACCATTCACAAGCACAAGGTCAGCGGCGTGCTCGTGGCGGAAGCCAAAAACATTCTGCACGAGTATTATGTGTCCATTTCCGTGGACCGTAGTTCACGTGATTTCGACGTCCTTGCCACGGCAAACGGTGGCACCGAGGTCGAGGAAATCGCTCGGGAGCATCCCGAATCCGTCAAGCGTCTGCATATCGACGCCTTGGAGGACTTCGATATCGAAGCCGCCACCAAAATGGCCGAAAGCATCGGTTTCTACCATGCCGACGTCGATCAGGCGGCACAGATTCTGCTGAAGATGTGGCGTTGCTTCAAGGAGAACGACGCCACCCTTGTGGAAATCAATCCGCTCGCCAAGATCGGCGATCCCGACGATGAATCCTCAAAGACGTTGTGCGCGCTCGATGCCAAGATCTCACTCGACGACAATGCGGCCTTCCGCCATGATGGTTGGAAGCGTTTTGCCGATCCGGTGCATGTCGATCCATTTGAGCAGAAGGCTCGTGAGCATGGTCTGCACTATGTGCATCTCAATGGATCCGTCGGTGTAATCGGCAACGGCGCAGGCCTGGTCATGAGTTCCTTGGACGCAGTGTCCGGCGCCGGCGAGGATCAGGGCACGAATGTCAAGCCCGCCAACTTCCTCGATATCGGCGGCGGCGCATCTGCGCAGGTCATGTGTGACAGTCTGGAGATCGTATTGTCCGACCCACAGGTTGAATCCGTGCTCGTCAACGTATATGGCGGTATCACCTCCTGCGAACAGGTGGCCGAGGGCATTCTCGAAGCACTTGACAAACTGGGCAGTTCCAAGCCGCTCGTCGTTCGGTTTGATGGCAATGCCGCAGCTGAAGGCCTGAGCATCCTGGCACGGGCCGATCGCGCCAATCTGCATGTCGCCCAGACCATGGAAGAAGCCGCGCAGCAGGCCGCACATCTTGCGGCCAACGGCAGGGAGGTTCGCTGAATATGACGCTGTTCATTGAAGATGGTGCGCCGGTCATCGTACAAGGCATGACGGGACATCAGGGCATGACCCACACGGCCCGTATGCTCAAAGCGGGCACCAATATCGTCGGTGGCGTCAATGCACGCAAAGCCGGGATTGATGTCGTATTCCCCGATGCCCGTAGCGGCGAGGACGCGACCATTCACGTGTATACCAACTGCGCCGAAGCCAAGGAAGCCACCGGCGCCAAGGCCAGCGTGGTCTTTGTTCCGCCTCGTTTCGCCAAGGATGCCGTGGTCGAGGCCATCGAAGCCGGCATCGAGCTGATCGTGGTCATTACCGAAGGCATTCCGGTCGCTGACAGCGCCTACTTCGTCGAGCTTGCCTTGCGCAAGGGCGTACGCATCGTAGGCCCGAACTGCCCGGGTCTGCTCACGCTGCCGTCGAACGAAGATGCCAACGGTTGCAATCTCGGCATCATTCCGGACGGCATCGTCTCTCGTGGGCCACTCGGTCTGGTCTCCAAGTCCGGCACACTGACCTACCAACTGATGGGTGAACTGTCCGATATCGGGTTTACCGCCTGCCTTGGTGCAGGTGGCGATCCGATTGTCGGCACCACCTTGCAGGAGGCTTTGGAAGCCTTCGAGAATGACGAGGCCACCAAGGCAGTCGTCATGATCGGCGAAATCGGAGGCAGCGCCGAACAGGATGCCGCCAAGTGGGCATCCGAACACATGACCAAGCCGGTTGTCGCTTACATCGCGGGTTTCACCGCACCGGAAGGCAAGCAGATGGGCCATGCGGGCGCCATCGTCTCCGGGGGCAAAGGCACCGCGCAGGATAAGAAGAATGCGCTGGAAGCCGTCGGTATCCGTGTCGGTCGTACTCCAGGACAAACTGCGGAAATCATGCGAGAGGTGCTTGCGGCCAACTCGTTATGATGACTCACCTGAAGTATTGGTTGAAAGGGCTTGCCGTCGCCGCAACGTCCATGATTGTCTATGCCGTTGCCCTCGGTTGCTACATTGCGCTGATGCTTCTGGTCATCTCCATGGAGGAGGGCGGAGATAACCTTTCCGCCCTCTCTGTACCTCTGACTGAGGCGGTTGTCCTGCTCAGCCAGGGCATCGGCTTCCAAGCCGGTGCGATTACGCTGACAATACTTCCTCTGCTGCTGACAGTGCTGTTGATTGCGCTGATCGCCTCTTTCGCTACACGATTCGGTACCGATATCAGAGGGTTTGTTTCCGGATTGGTGTTCTGGGAGCTGATGAACGTCTTCTTCGCCCATAGCGTGGAAGTGACGTTACTGGACCAGTTGCCCGGTGTGATGTGGAAATCGGCGCTGGTGTTCATCGTGGGATATGCCGTCGCCGCAATCCCACGAAGCAAACTGACGAGTACGTTATTGGAGAAGGTGCGGACGCATGTCTCCGCACCGGTACGCAGGACCCTGTCAATTGGCACGGGCCTGGGCATGCTGTTGACGGGCATCTATCTTATTGCGGGATTGGTCGCCGTGCTGTACTGGTGCTTCGCGAACCAATCCGCGGTGGTGAAACTCTATGAGCTTTCCGGCATGCAAACCGGTTCACGCATACTCACGACCGTCGCGGTCATCGCCTGGCTGCCCAATGTCATGATTTGGGCCGTATCATGGCTATTCGGTTCCGGTTTCGCCATAGGCGACCTCGCATCCTTCACCATGTGGAGTGGCCAGGGGAGTGCGTTGCCCGGTTTGCCGGCATTCGGCATACTTCCACAGGCCGTATCCACGCCGTGGATCCGTATCGCCCTGCTATGCATTCCATTCGTGACGGGACTGCTTGCAGGATTGGCAGTCATGCTGTTCGATCGCGGCTTTGCCGTACGGATCAACAAACCGGATCAGCCAATTGACGTCAGCCGCCTGATTGCCGGATTCGCCTACCCTGCAGGCGCATTCTGTATTGCCAGCGCCTTGGTCGCCGTATTGTCCAGCATGCTATTCGCACTTTCAAACGGAGCCTTGGGAACGAAGCATCTCGCGCACATCGGCGTGCAGGTGATTGCATCCACTCGCAAGGTCGGTCAGCCAACCGCATTGGGTCTGTTCTCGGCATGGCTCATCATATTGGTTGGTATGGCTGCTGTTTTCGGGATACGCTGGCTCATAAGGCGTGTCCGTGAGGCAAGAGGCGCGTCCTCTGAGCCGAATACCATCAAGCGTGAATCCACCGTCGTTCCCCGCACGGTGAATTCGACCATCAACAACAAGGAGGAGCAGGGTGACAACAACGAATCGACCGATACGACGGGCTCTGGTATCCGTCTTCCATAAGGAAGGCATCGAGGTACTCGCCGAGGCGTTCATCAAGGCAGGTACCGAGGTGGTCTCCACCGGTTCCACCGCCAAGCGTCTTGCCGAGCTGGGTGTCAAGGTGACCGAGGTATCCGAGATCACCGGTTTTCCGGAATGCCTCGACGGTCGTGTCAAGACCCTCGATCCGCATATTCATGCCGGCATCCTCGCGGACATGACCAATGCCGACCATGCGGCCCAGCTGGAACGGTTCGGCATCAAGCCCTTCGATCTGGTGGTGGTGAACCTGTATCCGTTCGCCGACACCGTGCGCTCCGGAGCCGATGAAGCCGCCACCATCGAGAAAATCGATATCGGCGGCCCCTCCATGGTGCGCGGCGCCGCCAAAAACAGCGCCACCGTCGCCATTGTCACCGATCCGAAGGATTACGCTCTGGTAGCCGCTCGCATCGCAAACGGCGAGGGCTTCTCGCTTGAAGAGCGTCGTTGGCTTGCCGGCAAGGCGTTTGCACATACCGCCGCTTATGATGCGACCATCAACGAATGGACCTCCAAGCATTGGCCGAAGCCGACTTCCGTCGAACAGCCGGTCGCAGAGGATGAGACTCCGGTGGATGAGCTCAAGTTCCCGGCAGCCTTCACTCGTACCTGGGATCGGGCCCATGTGCTGCGTTATGGTGAGAATCCTCATCAGCAAGCAGCTCTGTATCTTGATCCGTTGAACCAGAATGGCTTCGCACATGCCGAACAGCTCGGTGGCAAGCCGATGAGCTACAACAACTACGTCGATGCCGACGCCGCCTGGCGTGCCGTTTGGGATTTCGCCCCACAGATTGCCGTCGCCGTGGTCAAGCACAACAACCCGTGCGGTCTGGCCGTCGGCGCCACCGTTGCACAGGCCCATAAGAAGGCCCATGCATGCGATCCGATGAGTGCCTATGGCGGTGTCATCGCGGCAAATAGCAAGGTCACCCTCGAAATGGCCGAAAGCGTCCGTCCGATCTTCACCGAAGTCATCGTCGCTCCGGATTACGATCCGCAGGCGCTTGAACTGCTGCAGACCAAGAAGAAGAACCTGCGTATCCTCAAGGTCGCCGAGCCGCCGAAGTCCAAGACCCAGTTCCGCCAGATCGACGGAGGTCTGCTGGTGCAGTCCACGGATCTCATCGACGCCTCTGGCGACGATCCGGATGCTTGGAAGCTGGTGTCGGGCGAACCGGCCGACGCCGAAACCGTCAAGGATCTGGTCTTCGCATGGCGAGCCATTCGTTGCGTCAAGTCGAACGCCATTCTGATTGCCCACGACCAGGCGACCGTCGGCATCGGCATGGGACAGGTCAATCGTGTGGATTCCGCCAACCTGTCGGTCGAACGCGCCAACACGCTGGCTGATGGGGCCAATCGCACCAAGGGCGCAGTAGCCGCATCCGATGCGTTCTTCCCGTTCGCCGATGGTGCCGAGATCCTGATCAATGCAGGGGTCAAGGCCATCGTGCAGCCAGGAGGATCCATCCGTGACGAAGAGGTGTTCGAAGCGGCTCGTAAGGCCAATGTCACCATGTATGTGACCGGCACCCGCCATTTCTTCCACTGATAGGAACCTCTCAGGACTCTCTGATGAAGACAAAGTGTGGCGTCCGTGGTCATGAAGACGACGGACGCCACACTTTGTTATGATTGCTGCGCTACGTTTATGAACATCGAGGAAGGTGCACCGGTCGATGAAGCATCCTTACGTTTCCGAAGATCACGAGGGCAAGCCTTGGTTCGAGTGGCTGGTGGCGGCCAGTGTGGCGGTTGCCGCATTGTCTGCGTTTCTCGGGTACACAAAAGCCGCCACCGTGGTTATCGCGGTGACGGCTCTGATCACGGGACTGGTTCGGCTGGTATTACGCGAACGCAGTCCGTGGAAAGTGCGGTCAGTTGTTTTCGATGCCTTCATCGGCATCGCTCTGGGAATCGGACTGCTTGTCCTGCTCATCCTGTTCCCCGTCGGCATGTAGGTCTTCCTCGGTTTCGGATGATTCCTCTCCCTGAGCGTCATCGCCTTCATCGGCCTTGGCGTTCTTCTTGTTCGGGGAGAGCATCATGGTAAAGACGATGATTACCAGAGCCACGACGGCTGCAGCGAGAACCGGACAGATCCAGAACACCCACAGCTGCTGCAGCGGTTCCTCGTTAAGACCTTGATTTTGAGCGAAGATCGCAATGCCGGTGGCTCGTGCCGGATTCAAAGCGGCTCCCGTCACCGGATAGGTGATGGTGGTTCCCACCGCATAGGCCAAGCCCATGGCAATGGCATGCTTGGTGTTGGATTCACCACGCTCACCCATGCTACGCATGGCGGTGGCGACAATGATCAAGCCGGCGATCAGCTCGACGACGACGGCCAGGGTGATGCCGAAACTCAGACCGAGACTGGACAGGGTGGAGTAGGATATGGAGGCTTTGTCGAAACCGTTGACGGCCAACGACAGCCAGCTTTTAAAAGGAACCTGTTCGGATGTCGGCAGCAGAAAACGGAGGGCCGCGCCGGCACCGATACCGCCCAGCAACTGGGCAATGATATAGAGGATGCCGTCAAGCACGTGCGTTTTGCCAGTCAGCATCGCGGCAATGGAAACGGCGGGATTGAATTGTCCACCGGAAATCTTGCCGAAAACCAAGGTCATCACGGCGTATGCCGCACCGGTCATCAATGCGATGAACGCCATGTTCAGGTTGGAAACAATGGCATCGAGCGTGCAGATCGTATAGATGGCGAAGCAGATGAAGAAGCTTCCCACCAGCTCGGCGCCCACGCGTACGGCCAACGGTTGTTTTTTGGATTCCTCGGGTACTGGCATTGCCTCAGCAGCTGTCATAGTCTTTCCTCTGTCATATAGTTAATTGGTTGTAGGCACGCAAAGGTCCTACCAAACGACTGCCATAGTACCAGCAGCTCCTGCAAGAGCGGTGCATGGCACCGAAATCCGATTATTATCCGGCCACGTTGGGAGAACGATGCCAAACGCATATTCCCGCGCCGCCAAGGCGCACGATAACAACAATGAAGGTATCCGCCTGCAGAAGCTGCTCGCACAGGCAGGTTTCGGATCCCGCCGCAAATGCGAGGAAATCATCACCGACGGACGCGTCGAGATCGACGGTGAACTCATCACCGAGCTCGGCACCCGAGTCGATCCGAAGCACCAAGAGGTTCGAGTGGATGGTTCCCGCGTTCGCGTGAATCCCAATCATGTCACACTCGCCCTGAACAAGCCGAAGCGTGTGCTGAGCGCCATGGATGACCCGAAGGGACGTTACACCCTGCGCGATATCGTCGGCGACAAGTACGAGCGCATCTTCCACATGGGGCGTCTGGATTACGACTCCGAGGGTCTGATTCTCATGACGAACGACGGCGAACTCAGTCAGCATGTCATGCACCCCAAGTATGAGGTCGAGAAGACCTACATCGCTACCCTCGACGGTCGTATCAGCGGCACGGTCTGCCGCCGTCTGGTCACTACCGGCGTGCAGCTCGACGACGGGTGGATCAAACTCGATCGTTGCGCCATTCTCGATTCCAGCCGTGACAGCACATTGGTGAAAGTGGTGCTGCATTCCGGCAAGAACCGCATCGTACGTCGTATCTTCGGCTCAATCGGCTTCCCGGTCAGGCGTTTGGTCCGTACGCAGATCGGTCCGATCAAGCTTGGCGATTTGAAGTCCGGTACGTACCGGGTGCTTTCGCAGGTCGAGGTGCGTTCCCTGTCGAAGGCGGTGGGACTGTGATCCGTGTAGCTATCGATGGTCCTGCGGGAGTGGGCAAATCCTCTACTTCCAAAGCCTTGGCCAAATATTACGGCTTCGCATATCTCGACACCGGCGCCATGTACCGTGCCTGCACTTGGTGGTGTCTGCATAAGGGCATTGATCTGGATGCCGACATCGTGGACGAACAGGTCATCACCGAAACCGTAGGGGAGTTCTTTACTGAAGGGCATTTCGACATCAGTGTCGACCCGGATAATCCGAAGGTCACGGCGGATGGCGTTGATATCAGTGCCGAAATTCGTTCCTCTGAGGTATCATCCCATGTTTCCAAGGTGTCCAATGTTATTCCGGTGCGCCATGTGCTGATTGCGGCGCAACGTGCCTATATCGCACGTGAAGCTTCGGCGGACTCCTTCTCGAGAGGACTCGGCGTGGTCGCCGAAGGCCGTGACATCACCACCGTGGTGGCCCCCGACGCAGAAGTGAGAATCCTGCTCACCGCTCGTGAAGAGGTGCGTCAAGCCCGTCGCGCAGGACAGTCCGCTTCCGGAGTTGGCAACGAAAACGTCGCGGCACGGGACAAGGCCGATTCCAAGGTCACTAATTTCACTTCCGCGGCTGAAGGCGTGCTCACCGTAGACAATTCCGACTTGGAGTTCAGCGAGACGTTGGACGTGCTCGTGCGCATTGTTGACGATGCCATCGAGGAGCAGGAATACCGCCAATATGTTGCCAACCTGGACGATTATGAGCTGGATGAGGGCGACGAAGGTCTGATTGACGGCTCTTCGTTCGTTGGAGGCGATCTTCAGGCCGGTCCGAAGCCTGTAGGTGTGCTGGCAGTGGTCGGCCGTCCGAACGTGGGCAAATCCACACTGGTGAACCGTATTCTCGGTCGTCGTGCGGCAGTGGTGGAGGACACGCCGGGCGTGACCCGCGATCGCGTAAGCTACGATGCGGAATGGTCTGGCACCGATTTCAAATTGGTCGATACCGGCGGCTGGGAAGCTGACGTTGAAGGCATCGAATCCGCCATCGCCTCGCAGGCGCAGATGGCCGTGCAGTTGGCCGACGCCGTAGTGCTCGTTGTCGACGGGCAGGTGGGACTCACCTCCACTGACGAACGTATCGTGAAGATGCTACGTGCCTCCGGCAAACCGGTGACATTGGCGGTGAATAAGGTGGACGATCGCGAAAGCGAATATCTGACCGCCGAATTCTGGAAGATGGGTCTGGGCGAGCCGTATGGCATCTCCGCCATGCATGGGCGCGGTATCGGCGAATTGCTCGATGTCGCATTGGAGTCGTTGAAGAAGGCGAAAAAGACCTCCGGATTCCTTACGCCGTCGCATTTGCGTCGGGTGGCTTTGGTCGGTCGCCCGAACGTCGGCAAATCTTCGCTGCTCAACCAGTTGGCACATGAGGAACGTTCCGTGGTCAATGATTTGGCCGGAACCACCCGTGACCCGGTTGATGAAGTCGTGACCGTGGATGGCGAGGATTGGCTGTTCATCGATACCGCCGGCATCAAGCGCCGTCTGCACAAGCTGTCCGGTGCCGAGTATTTCTCGTCACTGCGCACGCAGGCCGCCATCGAACGATCCGAACTCGCGTTGGTATTGTTCGATGCTTCGCAACCGATTTCCGATCAGGATCTGAAGGTCATGAGTCAGGCTGTGGATGCGGGCCGCGCCATCGTGCTCGTGTTCAACAAGTGGGATCTTATGGATGAATTCGACCGTCAGCGCATGGAACGCCTGTGGAAGACCGAATTCGACCGTGTGACTTGGGCGCAACGCGTAAACCTGTCGGCCAAGACCGGTTGGCATACCAACCGTCTTGCCAATGCCATGCGCGGTGCGTTGGAATCTTGGGACAAGCGTATTCCGACCGGTAAGCTCAACGCGTTTTTGGGCAAGATTCAAGCCGCGCATCCACATCCGTTGCGTGGTGGCAAGCAGCCGCGCATCCTGTTCGCCACGCAGGCTTCGACGCGCCCGCCTCGCTTCGTGATTTTTGCCACCGGCTTCTTGGAGCATGGCTATCGTCGATATATCGAACGCTGTCTGCGTGAGGAGTTCGGTTTCGATGGCTCACCCGTCCAGATTTCGGTGAACATTCGCGAAAAGAAAAAGCGCAAGTAAACGAATGGTTGCCCGTCTCATGTGAGGCGGGCAACCATGTTGTATGCGAACTTCCTCATACCGTCATGCTGTTCTCCGGTCAGAACAACGGCGTTTCCTCCTCATCGCGAGATTCCAAGTATCCGCTCACGGCACGACGCGCCAACGAACTCAATGAGATGGCATCCCGTTCGGCGCGACGTCGCGCACGCAGCCCCAGATCATAGGGGAGTCGGATCTTCCACTCATCGCCCAGTTGCTCGCGATCATCGCCGTTCTTCGGCATACGTCCCAAACGTACTTTGTCGTCACCCGCATTGAGATCATCCCGTTCCAAGGCTCTGCGGGTCAGTTCGGTGAGCGTGATGCCGTCATGCCTCGCCCGTTCGCGAGCCTCGATGCCAAGCTCCTTGGGCAATCGAATCTTCCATTCGTCTTCCTGTTGGACGTGTTCGTCGAAAACATGTGCCAGATCGTCGATGTCATCGAATTGCGGCTGCCTCTCCTTCGGCCCCAAATCAATCACCTCTCATTGCAGATATTCTCTTCCGGGCACGGAAAAACCCGAAGTTTTCGGATTTTATTCTATCAGGAACGATTCATGGACATGGATTATGTTGCCGATGCCGTTGTCTACGAACACGAAAGGACTCTGAAAAACACCCGTAAACGGTTACGTATGTGTACGGAAGTTTGCGCATGAAAGAACCCCGAAACCGTTGAGATTCCGGGTTTTTTGGTCGGACCAGCGGGATTTGAACCCGCGACCCCTTGACCCCCAGTCAAGTGCGCTACCAAACTGCGCTATGGTCCGAACGGTGCGAGGCACCGAATGAGAAATCTAGCATATCTCATGATGATTTTCAAACGCAACGTGTCGCGCTGATGTCGTCGTGTGGCATTTGTGATGAATTCGCCCCCCGTTGCATGTTCAACCGGCATCATGAACCGAGAATGTCGTAAGATGACTACACTGTTGTTACTAGACCGATGCCCGATGCGAAAGGGAGCCACATTGACTGAGGACATATTCGAACAGTCCGCCGCAAAGATGCGTGAGCACGGAATGACAGATATGGCCGTTGCCCAGTTCAAACGCCTATACGAGGTCTGGCGGAACGAGGAGGCCAGCAGTTGGATTCGTGAGGAAGAGGTCGAGCCACTTACCGGCGTGCCAAGTTTCCATGATGTGTACGAGACCATCAACCATGACAAGGCGGTCGACGCCTTCGCACAGACCGCTTTCCTGAAGCTGAACGGCGGTCTTGGCACCTCCATGGGCCTGGATTGCGCCAAGTCGTTGTTGCCCGTACGCCGCCATAAGGCGCGCCAGATGCGTTTCATCGACATCATCATCGGTCAGGTGCTTACCGCCCGCACTCGTCTGGGCGTAGAACTTCCGCTCACCCTGATGAATTCCTTCCGTACGTCCGACGACACCATGAAGGTGCTGCGTTCCAACAAAAAATTCCATCAGGACGAGATTCCGATGGAAATCATCCAACATCAGGAGCCGAAGATCAGTGCCAAAACCGGACTTCCGGTTTCCTTCCCCTCGAATCCCGAACTCGAGTGGTGCCCGCCGGGGCATGGAGACCTGTTCTCCACCATTTGGGAGTCCGGCCTGCTTGACAGGCTTGAGGAGCGGGGCTTCAAGTATCTGTTCATTTCCAACTCCGACAATCTGGGTGCGCGACCGTCCCGTACGCTCGCCCAGCACTTCGAGAACACGGGCGCACCATTCATGATCGAGGTCGCCAAACGCACGCCGGCTGACCGCAAGGGCGGCCATATCGTACGCGATAAGGTGACCGGACGTCTCATGTTGCGCGAGATGAGCCAAGTGCATCCTGAAGACAAGGATGACGCCCAGAACATCGACAAGCATCCGTACTTCAACACCAACAGCATCTGGGTGCGCATCGATGCGTTGAAAGCCAAGCTTGCCGCGTACGATGGCGTATTGCCTCTGCCGGTGATTCGCAACAAGAAGACCGTTGATCCCACCGATTCGACCAGCGAGCCGGTCATTCAGCTGGAAACGGCCATGGGTGCGGCCGTCACGCTATTCGACGGTGCAACCTGCGTATGCGTGGACCGTATGCGCTTCCTGCCGGTCAAGACCACGGATGATCTGTTCATCATGCGTTCCGATCGTTTCCATCTGACCGATCAGTATGAGATGGAGGATGGCAACTACATTTTCCCCACGGTGCATCTCGACGCACGCTATTACAAGAACATCCATGATTTCGACACGCGGTTCCCGTATTCCGTGCCGTCGCTTGCCGCCGCCAATTCGGTAACCATCGAGGGGGACTGGACGTTCGGCAGGGATGTCATGATGTTCGGCGACGCGCGGCTTCCCGATCAGGATGAGCCAAGTTATGTGCCAAACGGTGAATACGTTGGGCCGCAAGGCGTCGAGCCGGATGATTGGGTCTGAAACGAAGCTATGCCCAACACGAAAAACACCGTTTTTTCGTAAATTGAACGCGCTACTCGCGAAAACCCTCTATCATGGAATGAGGTGTGGCATTAAGCCGCACACTTACAACGAAACGTTAACGAGACGTGAGGACTAATGGCAGAGGGCAGTAACGGAAGGCGGCGTTTTTCCGACAAGTGGGGCAAGCACGAGCTCGATGTATTGGCTGTGCTGTCTTCAGCTTTCCCGCAATGGCTTACCTCCCGCCAGATCGCCCAGCGCGTGAAGGCGTACGCCGATTCCTATGGCGAACTGGCCGATCAGGCGGCGAAGGCGGCGTTTGCCAAGCAATTCCAGCGCGATCGCGCCAAGCTGGCAGCCATGGGCATCGCCATCGAATCCCGCCAACCGGAGTATTCTTCGAAGTCTGAGGGCCAGGATTTCGCCTCATATCGTCTGCAACTGGGCGATGAGCCCCGTGTTCGACTGCGCTTTGCGCAGGAGGATCTTCCCGTTCTCGCCGCAGCGAATTATCTGGCTCGTTCCATGTCGATCTCCTCGGCCCCCGTGCAACAGGTGCAACATACCTCCCGTACGGCGCCGCGTGTGCCTCAGACCCCGATTCCTGGTCTTGGACTGGATTCCATCGCGCCGGGCCTTGGCACTCAGTCCATTCCCGACGAACTCGTCAAGGTGGTCGATCAGCGTCGCTTCGCCGCAACCGTGGATGTCGACGGTGAACATCTCAATGTCGCCTACACCGATTCGGACGATTTGGCCATGTTCGTGCTCAGCCATCCGGGCGCATGCATCATCAGCCCTCAAGAGGCCGTTGACGCGTTCAATCGGCGTCTGAACGCCGCGACACAGTTCCAACCGGCCGATGAATCCGCTGGCAACAACCGTTCCGCCGTCATCTCACCGGAAATCAATCGTAACAACACGGATGATGACGATTCCGAAGAGGGCAAGGGGCGCCCAAAGAAGAATTCCTCGTTCCAGACCGGTAGCGAGGTCGATCGCAGACTGCGTCTGATGCTGTTCCTTTCGGCGCATCTTGGCGAGGAGTATTCGTTGGAGGAGCTGGCCGAACGTTTCATCGGCAAGCCGAAGTCCGACGATGAGATGAAGAAGTACGTCAACGTCATCCATAAGGACATCAATACTCTTACCACGGTTTCGGACGATGGCGAGATGGCGGGTAGCCAATTCTTCGACATCGACTGGTCGCTGCTGGACGCTGAAGGCATCGTGTCCGCCACGAACTCGCTCGGTCTGGAGCGTCTCGCCGGCATCTCCCAGCAATATCTGAGCATGCTGACCGCTTCGGTAAGCTATCTGGCCCATTCGCCGCTGTTGCCGGATAAGCAGCGCGGCCAAGCTGAATCCCTGTATCATCGCCTGCGTCAGCATGTTGAACCCGGTCAGATGCCTTGGCTCAGTCTGACCGGCTATGAGATGGAACCGCGTAACTTCTCCATCGTCAAGAGCGCCATCTCAAAGGGAGCCCTTCTTGACATGGAGTACACCGATGGCGCGGGGAACACTCGTCGTAAGCTTGTCGCACCCGATAAGATCTTCGTCGATGAAGGAGTGTACTTCGTTGCGGTATGGACCGACGTGGCCAATGCCGCACCGAAGGACAGGCAGCGATTCGTCAAGAAAGACACTACGATCAACAAGGCCAACGGCAAACCTCGTATCTGGCAGGTGTTGCGCATCTCCCGTATCGAGAAGGCCGAACTGGTGGAGCCGGTCGAAAAGATCGACATTCCCGACGTGCCGGTGTCCGAGTTGCGCAAGTGGAGCTTTGATAATGGCACCGCGGCCGTGTTCATCACCAACCAAGCCGATCTGCCGTTCATCGATCGGCTTCCCGGTGCCACCGTCGAGCAATGTGGCGATGGCAAGAAGGTGCATCTGATTGTCTCTTCCGACTCCTGGTATGTCGCTTTCTGCATTTCACACGCTCGCCATATCACCGCGGTCGCGCCGGAAACCCTGCGTACGATGATCATCGCGCGAGCCCAGCATGAGCTTAGCGTCAGCGATCATGAGAGCGAAGACCGATAGGAGAGCGACATGCCTTGGTGGATTTGGCTTCTGCTCGCCCTGTTCATGTTGTCGATGATTGTCGCCGGCTGCATCTACGTGGTGTTGCACGGCTATCATGCGTTCAAGGACATTGCGCAAGTGGGAAGCCGCGCCGGAGAACGTTTCGCAGCCATGGGGGACACGTTGCCCGTTGAACAGGCGAATTCGGCACCGTTCTTCACCAGACCGTTGCGAGACGCCGCCGATCGCTATGTAGACGCCCATGCCCAGGTCATCGAACGTCGTGAGGCGAAACGCGAGCGTCATGCCGCTCAGTGGAGACGCTGGAAGCATTTCAACGACTGAACAATACTCTTAAGGAATCATGACTCATCATCGTCACCGGCGTAACGGTTCCATGGATGTCACCAGCACCAATGCGACCGTGGAACCGTCACCGTCACAGCGCTACGCCATGTTCAAGCAGACCCAGCGCAAGCAGGGTATGGCCGCTACGCGATTTGCGCAATCCATGCCATTCGAGCTTGACGATTTCCAGATGGAAGCCAATGAGGCGCTGGAAGCCGACAGCAATGTGCTGGTTGCCGCCCCGACGGGTGCGGGCAAGACCGTCGTTGCCGATTTCGCCATCTATCTGGCGCAGGAACGTAATGTCAAGGCGTTCTACACCACGCCGATCAAAGCACTGAGCAACCAGAAATATCATGATTTGGTGAATCAGTATGGGCAGGATCGGGTGGGCCTGCTTACCGGCGATACGTCCATCAATTCCGAGGCCGATATCGTGGTCATGACCACCGAAGTGCTGCGCAACATGTTGTACGAACACTCCATGACGCTTGAAGCGTTGCGTTACGTGATTCTCGATGAGGTGCACTATCTTGCGGACCGATTCCGTGGACCGGTATGGGAAGAAGTGATCATCCATCTGCCGCAAAGCGTGAAAATCATCGGTCTTTCCGCCACGGTGTCGAATGTGGAGGACTTCTCCAATTGGATCGTCTCGGTGCGAGGGGACACCAAACTGATCGTTTCGGAAAAGCGTCCTGTTCCGTTGGAGCAACATGTACTTGTGCAGGCGGATGACCGGACCGAACCGGAGCTCATTGATCTGTACCGTCGTGATGCGCATGGTGATCAGACAGTCAAGCTCAATGCGCAACTGCTGAACCGCCTTGATCAGCTCGATCGTCAGGCAGCACGCAGGCAAGGGGCGCAACGTCCGGAGAGACGTAAGGGCAAGGGGAAGGGCCCGTGGCATGACCGGGAATCCTCACATAAGGTGGAGCGGCATACTCCCAAACGCTGGGCCGTAGTGGACGAGCTGAACTTTCTCGATATGCTGCCCGGCATCTATTTCATCTTCTCCCGTAATGGCTGTGACCAGGCCGTCGAACAGTGCATCAACGCCGGTCTGGAGCTGACCAGCAACGGTGAGGTGCGCCGCATTCGGCGCATTGTCGATGAGATGATCGATGGACAGCTCAGCCAAGAGGATTTGAAGGCTCTGCATTTTTCGCAGTTCCGCTTTGCCTTGGAGGAAGGATTTGCACCGCATCATGCCGGCATGATCGCCTTGTTCCGTCAGATTGTCGAACGTTTGTTCGAGGAAGGTCTTGTCAAAGTGGTGTTCGCCACGGAGACACTGGCTTTGGGAATCAATATGCCGGCGCGTTGCGTAGTGGTCGAGAAACTTGAGAAATACGACGGCACCGGGCACGTCGGGCTTACGCCGGGGGAGTTCACCCAGCTGACCGGACGTGCGGGACGTCGTGGCATCGACACCATCGGCCATGCCGTGGTTGTCGACCATCGCGGTTTCGTGCCGGCCACCGCCGCCGCATTGTCCAGCAAACGTGTGTACCCGTTGCATTCCAGCTTCCGTCCGACTTTCAACATGGCCGTCAACCTGCTGAATTCCAGTGACTATGAAACGGCCCGCATCACCCTTGACCATTCATTCGCGCAATGGGAGGCCAATGAATCGGCATGGCAACTCGAAGCCCAGATGGATACGTTGAAGAAGGCTCTTGAGGGGTACGAACATGCCTTTACCTGTGAATTCGGCGATTTTGCTGATTTCATGCGTCTGCGTATGCGGCTAAGCGAGCTGGAAAAGAATGAACGGCGCCGACTCAAGCATGAGGTTTTCCGCACGCAGAGCGAACGCAGCCAGGCGTTCATGGATCTTGACGAAAAAATCGCGGCAATGCGTGAATTGGATCGCAATCATCCATGCCGTAAATGCCCTGATCTGCAGCAGCATCTCAAATGGGGGCATCGTTGGTCGCGTGAAATGCGCGAACTGGAACGGGTGCGGCATCGTTATGAATCGCGCACCGGATCGGTGGCACGGCAGTTCGACCATATTTGCACCGTATTGGAGGAACTCGGTTATTTGGAACGTGATTCGGACAAATCACGGCATGCGGATTACCTACTGACCGAGCGCGGCCAACTGTTGCGTCATCTGTACAGCGAACTTGATCTGGTGTTGGCGCAAGCGATCGACGAAGGAGCCTTCGACGGGCTTGACGCGCCGGAACTGGCCAGCGTCCTGTCGTCGCTCATCTATGAAGCGCGTGGGGGAAGCGGGGGAGAGCCCCGCCGTTACCCCGGTGGCATCCAAGGCAACGTTGCCGTCTGCGCGGCACAGTTGCGCGGCGTACACGCGAAGATCGCCATGATGTGCGAGGACCATGCCCTTGAAGAGCCCCGGCAGCTTGATTTCGGCATCGCTGACATCGTTTACGAATGGGCTCAGGGTGAAAGTCTGTCGCGCGTGTTGTACGGCACCGATCTGACCGGAGGCGATTTCGTGCGTAATTGCAAGCGCTTGGCCGATGTACTTCAGCAAATCGCCGTCGCCGAACCATATCTGACGAAACGTGCCGGAACGTTGGCGCTGGTGGCCAAACAGGCGATGGAAGCCGTAAATCGTGGCGTCGTCGCGTATTCAGGGGTCGACTGACGCCCGTTTGCATACCGGTTGTTGGAATAATCGACACGTCCGAACTGTTCTGTAGCGTAGACAGAGCAACAATCCAAGGAGGCAAAGGCAAATGGCAGAACGCAGTCTGCGAGGCATGAGCATCGGCGCAAAATCGCTGGAATCCGATGACAACGTGGATTTCGCGGCACGCAACGACATCGCATACGTATGTCCGAAAGGTCACCGAACCATTCTGCCATTCGCCGAAGGCGCCGAAGTGCCTGACGAATGGGAGTGCCGTTGCGGTGCTGTGGCGCACCGTGAAGGCGATGAGGATCGTCAGGCCGATGAAATCAGCAAACCGACCCGTACCCACTGGGATATGCTGTTGGAACGTCGTAGCGAGGACGAGCTCAAGACCCTGTTGGAGAAGCGGCTGCAGATGCATCGTGACGGCTGGTTCCCGGATTACGAGTGACCTGAAGCTGAACAACACATGAACACCTTGCCCGGTCATAACGACCGGGCATAATTATTTCCGGTATCACATGAAATCAAGGAATCAGAGGAGAACAAACCTCATGTCTGAACATCCGAAAAAAGTCGTACTGCTCGATCTCGACGGCACGTTGACCAAATCCGATCCGGGCATTATCGGATGCGTGGTCAAGGCCTTCCAAGAAATGGGATATCCAGTTCCCGATGCCGACGAGCTGCAACGTTTCATCGGCCCGGCCATCAGCGAATCCATGCAACGTAACGGCGTTCCGGACGACGAACTCGATAAGGCCGTTACCGTCTATCGCAAATACTACGCTGACGAAGCCGTATTCGATGATCCCAACAACCCAGGGCAGAAAGTGCCGGGACGTCTCAACAACACCATCTACAAAGGCATTCCCGAACAGCTTGCCAGGCTACGTGCGGACGGATATCGTCTGATTATCGCCAGCTGCAAGCCGCAGTACCAGTGCATTCCGATTTGCGAGCATTTCCATCTCGACACCATGGTCGATGGCATTTATGGAGCCAGCAAGGACAATTCGCGTCTCGACAAGGATCAGGTAATCCGTTGGGCGTTCGAGCATATCGGGTACGACGAATCCGCCGGAGACAAAGCCTTGATGGTCGGCGATCGCTGGACCGATGCCGACGGCGCCAAGGCATGCGGTTTGGATTGCTTGGGATGCGGTTGGGGTTACGCTGAATCCGGAGAACTGCAGGAGCATGGCGTGTATCGCATCATCGATACCGTGGACGAGTTGGCGCAGGCCGTTGAGGAATACTTCAACTCATACTCCCGATAATGTACGTTATGTCAGAAAATAATTTCCGTCTGCCCTGACATAACGCCGCCCGGTTATATCGGCCCGCCCCTTTTGGGCTTCGCCTGGCATAACCGGGCGTTTTTCGATTTCGGCCTCACGGTCGTAGTCATCATCATTCGGACTCGTTGTCAGACTCGCCGATCCGGTTGAGTTTGCGTTCCATTTCGCTCGCCATGCCTTTTCTGGCCTGTAGGTACATGAACACCAGCTCGGCGGCTATCAGCACGATCATGACCACCGCCGACGGCCATCCCATATGCTCGTAGAAACGCCGGAATCGCATCGACATACTTTCCTCGAACAAGGAATACAGCGGATACGGCAATGCTCCGAGCACCAATGACGCGAAGTGCAATCCGATGATCGACCATCGCACCGGATATACCGGACGTTCCTTATGCGAAAAAAAGCCTCCACGAATCGAACAGATCGAACATATGTTCACTGCAATGACGGCGGCGATGACCCAAAGCAAGACCGGCAGAATATCGAGCATGCGTCACTCCCCTGATGATTATTCCATTAACTTTCGATCGCCTAGGATGCCATCCTACACACGCGGTCTTACACGACTCCCGGCAATTCCTATCTGCCACTGGCGGCCCTGGCCTTACGCTGCGCTTCAAGTTTTTTCCGCATCCGCATGGCCGCGATGTCATCAATCGGTCGCTTGCCATCCGTACTGGTCTGCAGTTTCGTCAGGTCGACATATTCCTCATGATCCAGCGCATTCTTGATTTGACGCCATAACGAGCCTACGGACACACCGAATATCGCCTTGCCGCTTTGCAACAGTTCGATCATCTGTTCGCTGGTGGTGCATTCATGCACTTCCTGACCGTCACACATGATGGTGATGCCTTCCAGCTGCTCGATCGTACGCTGTGTCAGGAATCCAATGGCCGTGGTCACGTTCTGCAGATTGATGCCGGCATCCAACAGTTTTTTGGAGACCGCCAGAATCACCACATCCTTGAATGAATACAGACGCCGTGAACCGGATCCATGCGAAGGCGTGATCGATGGTTCTACGATCTGCTTACGAGCCCAATAATCAAGCTGTCTATAGGTGATGCCGGCAACTTTCGACGCCACGGTACCGCGATAGCCTCGTGTAACGTTCTGCGTGTCGGTTGCAGGAAACAACTCCCCCTGCACCGCTTGGGGCGCGCGCAGATGCAACTGCATTGTTGACTCCGCATCACTCATCGTATTCTCCCTATGAACTGCTACGCCCATGAGATTCATACGAAGCCCATGGGCGCGATGCCGCTGTTCACAGTCTATCCCGCATCATGCGGAATATCAGGCAATGACGGCGGAGTTGGTGAAATAGACCAGACGGAACTTGCCGATCATAATCTCGTCGCCATTGTTCAGCTGCTTCTGATCGACACGTTGACGATTTACGTATGTGCCATTCAGACTACCGGCGTCAATGACGGAATATGCACCATTGACCCTGCGGAACACGGCATGGGAACGCGAAACCGTGGAGTCATCCAACAGAATGTCCGCACGCGGATCACGTCCCACGGTAATCTCATCTTCGTCGAGCAGATAACGCGAACCGGAAACCGCTCCCCTAGTCGAGATCAACAGCGCCGTGCCATCGGACAGACGCATGATCGTATCGAGGTCCTCCTTCGTCAAAGGACGGTCTCCGGTGGAGGTTACCGGTACAGTAATTGCAGGAAGACCGATGATGGTCGTTTCGCCTGCGCTTGGAATCGGATCAGTCATATTCGCCATTCTATACATTCCCTTTGCATATAGCCGGTATTGTCTTGGCCATGGTCACGAATCATACACTGCTTTCATGCGTGGGCTTTGTCTATGATCGACACGAATTCGTCATGTGGCAGCATATCGTCATAGCTACGCCAACGGCGTTCCAGCTCCTTGTTCGCCTCATCATGCTGTCTGTCTCCCAATGCGGCATAGGCCTCCAATTCATTCGGCCCCATGGCGTTGACAGGCTGGTTGAGATTCAACGATTCGTTCATAATCGTCCATTCTAATGTCACCAACCATGGCAAACCATGAAAAAACGCCTGACGACATGGAAAATATGCCGCCAGGCGTTTGTTAACAGGTGGTGCGCTTAGTTTCAGCGCTGATCCAGCATCTCCTGCAGAGCCTTGTTGACCGACGGAGAGCCCGCGGCCATGGACAGGGTGTTGATGCCGTTGATTTCGAAGCCGCGCTTGATGGCGGAGAAAATCTTGTTCTTATTCATGTTGTATTCCTCAATTCCTATAAAGACTGTTGTTTGCGATTAACGATAGCGATTGCGTCGCAAAGCTTTGCTCGCGGGGCCTGATCAGCGGTTGTTGAGCAGCTCGTGCAGAGCCTTGCCTGCGGACGGAGTGTTGACCGCCATCAGACCGTTGATTTCGAAGCCGCGCTTGATGGCGGAGAAAATCTTGTTGTCGTTCATGTTGTTTCCTTACTTGCTGTTATTCTGTGACGCACCCTGCGTCCTGCTATCTTCTGTTGTGTACGTTGTCCACTATAGAGGCCCGCTCAGTGAAAGTCATGGTCTCCTCGTTCGATTTCTTGTATTTTCATCGGTTATTCTTGAGATTGCGCAAAACTGGCTCGTTATCCAGATATCAGTTGACCGCCATGTTCCACAGACTCGCGGCGACGTGGAGGCCTGCGTCGGCATCGCCGCTGCCGTATGGTCACGCCCCGTCACGGGCCTCGGGCAATCCAATAACAAAAAAGCCGTCCATACGGACGGCTTCATGGTGGGTGATATAGGAATCGAACCTATGACCCCTTCCGTGTGAAGGAAGTGCGCTAGCCGCTGCGCCAATCACCCATGTTGGTTTATATGGAGTCAAACTCCAGTGGGCGATACAAGATTCGAACTTGTGACCCCTTCCGTGTCAGGGAAGTGCGCTACCTCTGCGCCAACCGCCCGGGTCATACCATTCCGCAGAACATACGATTCTGTTTCATGAGAGGTGGGTACGAGAGTCGAACTCGTCTATACGGCTTTGCAGGCCGCTGCCTAACCGCTTGGCTAACCCACCATAAAGGTTGACATCAATTCGGAACCTTCGAGCGGACAACGGGACTCGAACCCGCGGTCTCAACCTTGGCAAGGTTGCGCTTTACCAACTAAGCTATGTCCGCATGATACCGGCAGTATCACTGCCTGAGCACGAGTATCTACTATAACCACATCCGTGTGATTTGCAAGTCAGCGTGTCGTATGCCGAAACCCGCTATCCCTAATACCACCCTTCACGGCATGATCAAGAATCGCAAATCCTTGCATTTCAGGCTATTCACCGATGGCATAAGCATTTCGTCACCCCACGATTTCGCGCTACATTAATGCTATGTGTGAAGGAGCCAACAATGCCTAAGACAGTAATGCTTGCCGCATTCGAAGGATGGAACGATGCATGCCAAGCGGCTACGAACGTCATTCGACACCTGGTCTCACGATATGATTCGCAGGAAATCCGGCATATCAACGACGAAGGTTTCTACGACTATCAGGTCGCCCGTCCGATGATCTGTTCGGTACAAGGTCGCAGGCGTATCATCTGGCCGCAAACCACCTTTTACGACATCACCATTTCCCCTGAGACGCACTTTCTCGCGCAAATAGCTCCGGAACCGAACTACCGGTGGGAGGAATATTGCCGGAAGACGCTGCGCATAGCCGAGGATTATGACGTGAACGAAATCGTCACCCTAGGTTCCATGTTCGCCGACTGTCCGCATACCAGACCTCTTCCGTTGGACATCTCCAAGGGTGACTGCGAATGCGAGCTCGACAAGAAGTACAATGGCCCGATCGGCATTCCCAACATCCTCGACGCGATCGCCGCCGACAACGGTTTCTCCACCACGTCAATGTGGGTATCAGTGCCGCAATATTTCAATAACGTCGAATGCATGCAGGGCACGTTGGAGCTGGTTCACGCGCTGTCCATTCTGCTGAAACAACCCCTCAATGAGGGAGAACTCGCCAATAAGGCCATGCAATGGCGCAAAGAAGCCGATGACATGGTCGAAAACATGCATACCGGTGATTACATCAGACAACTTGAACGCGAATACGATCTCAACGTCAAAGCCCGGGAAATCGCATCGAACGGCACTCCCGCATGCGAGCAGCTGATTCAGGAGGCCGAGGCTTTTCTCAGGAATCAGCCTTTCGCCGAACACTGATTCGCCATTCGTAATGGCGAAGGATACGGATACGGGTGGGTCCCTGCCATCGTTAGGACGGCAGGGACCCACCCGTATCCGAGAATCGTAGCGCGGTACGATCAGGCTGCGGCCATCTCCAACGGGGAGATGACGCCGCAGATCAGCAGCAACGCCACAACCACGGCAAGCGCAATGCGGTAGATGGCGAAGGCCTTGTATGAGAAGGTGGACACGAACTTCAGGAAGCCGATGATCACCACATAGCCGACGACAAAGGCCACGATGGTGGCGGCAATGGTGGCACCCCAGCCGGGGAACATGCCCGCATCACCCGCAGCCACATCCTTGACTGCGGAGACGGCTTCGAGAATACCCGCACCGAATACGGCCGGAATGGCCATCAGGAAGCTCACGCGCACGGCGGCCTCACGGGTATAGCCCATGGCGCGGCCGAAGGTGATGGTGCCTCCGGAACGGGAAACGCCGGGAATCAGGGCGAGCATCTGACCGATGCCGAAGACCAGTGCGTCCTTCCAGGTCATCTCCTCCATGGTTTTGATCTGCTTGGCGCGGGCATCGACCACCCACAGCAGCACGCCGAACAGTGCCAGCACGGTCACGGTGATCCACAGGTTGCGCAGTGAAGTTTCAATGACATGTTTGAACAACACGCCGGCGATGAGGATCGGCATGGTGCCAAGGATGATGAACCAGCCCATCTGGGTGTCACGGTTATGCGCGCCCATACGGCTCTTGAAGTCCTTGCCCTCTTTGCCGAACAGGGAGCCAAACCAGGCGCCAAGAATACGAATGATGTCGCGGCGGAAGTACAGGATTACGGCCAGTTCAGTACCGATCTGGATAATGGCGGTGAAGGCCGCGCCGGGGTCGGACCCCAACATCAGATCACCGACGATGCGGATATGCGCGCTGGAGGAAACCGGCAGGTATTCGGTCAATGCCTGCACCAGTCCTAGGAAAATCGCTTGGAAGAAATTCATGAACCCTCTTTATGTGTTCGTCTGTTTTCCGAGCACCAGCGTAGCGAATGGTGCCTAAATTTCTCATCGATTTCACAGGGTTGTCTCAATCCGCGCACACAATGGGAACCGTCAATCACAAGCAATGTGGTACCAAGGAGCACGACATGGAGAAATATCGCAAGAGCAGGGCATTCAGCCCGGACGGCTTCTTCGAATGCGAAGGTCGTGGCCTTCAATGGCTTGGCGCAGCGCACGCCCAGGGTGGCCCCCGCGTGGTCGAGGTCTATGAGTGGGGCAGGGACTTTCTTGACATCGAACGCGTGAACTCCTGTTCCCCCACTCCCAAGGCCGCTTACGATTTCGGCGCCGCACTGGCCCGCATGCATGATTCCGGTGCGGAGTTCTTCGGTTCGGCTCCCGCCGGTTACATGGGTACCTGCTATTTCGGACCGCTGCAGGATCCGGTGCCTATGGATTGCGGTACGTGGACCGATCCGGCCACTTATCTGGCGGAAGGCCGTCTTCGCCCGATGGTCGAACTTGGCATTCGTCGACGAGAGCTCACCGATGCCGATATGGACCTGACCGAGGAGGTGATTCAGGCGCTCCCGGAGATTCTCGGTCGTGCGGCCGCGGATAAGCCCGCACGCGTACATGGTGACCTGTGGAGTGGCAACGTGATGTGGACCGCCGATTCCGGTTCCGTCGAAGCCGTGCTGATCGATCCCGCCGCGCATGGCGGCCATCGCGAAGAGGATCTCGCCATGCTCAATCTTTTCGGCATGTCCTATCTCACCGAAATTCTGGACGGCTACCAGTCGGTACACCCGCTCAAGGCGGGTTGGCAGGAACGTACCACATTATGGCAGCTGTATCCGATCGCCGGGCATTGCGTCTTTTTCGGCGGCGGATATGTCAGCCAATATCGCGCCATGTGCCGTGCCCTGCTGCGGTAGCCGTGCGATGACGAACTAACGAAAAAGGGTGTTTCGAAGCATATGATTCGAAACACCCTGACGATGTGTGGGTCTCAAGCGGAGCGATCGTCTAGCGCAACGCATCCTTGAGCTTGGAGAAGAAGCCCTTCTTCGCGCCCACGGTCGGACGAGAGCTCTGCGGCACATGGGATGCGCCAGCATCGTGGCTGGCTGCGAACTGTTCCATCAGGGAACGTTCGTCGTCGCTGAGCTTGGTCGGAATCTGCACCACGACATGCGCCACAAGGTCGCCACGGTCACCGTTGCCGTTCATATGCGTGATGCCGAGATTCTTCAGGGTCACGGTATCCTCCGGCTGGCATCCGGCCGGAACGCTGACGGATTGCGGTCCGTCGAACGTGTCGATTTCAAGGTCATGCCCCAATACGGCCCAGCTCATGGGCACCTGAATCCAGCAATGCAGGTCGTCACCGTCACGGGTGAACGTATCATCCGACGAGATGCGCACATCGACATACAAGTCGCCGGCGACACCGCCGTTCTCGCCAACCTCGCCCTGATTGGCGAGTCGAAGACGCGTATTGTTGCCGATGCCTGCGGGAATGGAGACGCCGACATTGCGCGTGGTGCGCACACGACCATGGCCCAGGCAGGAGGGGCAGGGATTTTCGATGACGGTGCCGTGTCCCTCGCAACGCTCGCAGGGGGCGGTGGTCATCATCTGGCCGAGCATGGTCCTGACTACACGCTGCGCAAAGCCCTTGCCATGGCATTCGGGGCATTGCGTCGGCTGGGTACCTTTCTGGCAACCCGTACCGGCGCATTCCTGACACAGGCCGAAGGTGTTGATTCTCACATGCGCGGTGTCGCCGAACACGGCCGTCTTCAAATCGATGGTCACACTGGCCAAGGCATCTCGACCAGGTTGGGTACGCGGACGCGGGCCGGCTCCGGCACCACCGCCGAAGGCACCGCCGGTGAAGATGTTCAGGAAGTCACCCATATCCCCGAAACCGGCGCCTCCGAAGCCTCCTGCGCCGCCGTTCGGATCGTTCGGGTCCACGCCGGCATCGTACATCTGTCGTTTCTGCGGGTCGGACAACACCTCGTACGCGTTGTTGACTTCCTTGAATTTGTCCTCAAATTCCGGACCTGCGATATCGGGATGATATTTGCGGCTCATCTTGCGATAGGCCTTTTTGATCTCATCATCACTGGCAGATCGGTCAACGCCCAGTACTTCGTAGTAATCCGTCACAGTCGCTCTTTCTCCCTATTGGTTCCGCGTGCCATTGTGCCATAAGGCGGGGTCAGTCGTTGGTATGGCGCTCATCGTGCGCAAGAAACGCCGTCAGGTAACGGGCGACCGCTCTGACGGCCGCCATGGTAGTCACGTAATCCATGTGCGTCGGCCCGATGGATCCGACGAATGCCACCGGTTCGGTGACGGGTTCCGTCTGAATTTCGTCGCCGAAATCGTTGATTTCACTGCGATTGTCAGTGCCCATACCACCTGCATTGCCGGCGGAGGTACGGCCATAGCCACTGGTGACCACCGAAGCGTGCAGCAGTCCCGGCGTATGAGTCTCCGAACCGATGGCCACGCCCACCCCGGCGGATTGCGCGGTCTCGCTCAACGAGCTCATCAATTTCATCAGCACGACCTGTTCCTCCAGTGCGTCGAACAGCGGCGCCAGATCGGCGACGGTATGCTGATGCGCCAGCCGCGACGTGCCAGCCATGTACAGTTCACCCGCACGCTCATCATCCGCCATGCCGTCGAAGGCCTGCGCCAGCGTCTCCGTCAAGGCGCTGATGGAACGATAGGCATCACGCGGCCCCATACGGCGTACGTAGTCGGCGGTCTGGGCCAGGGAGACCCCTGCGCATTGCGTATTGATCTCATTGACCAGATGAGCGAGCACGGTCATATCCGGCAGTTCGGCGACGTTTAGAATATGCTGGGCGACGCGCCCGGTGTCGGTGATGACCACCGCCAGCAACGTATTGACGGAGACCGGCACGATTTCAACATGCCGTAGCATCGATTTGGACAACGACGGCGCGGCGACCACGGCCACCTGCCCGGTGATCTGTGCCAGCAGACGTGCGGCACGCTGCAACGTGTCCTGAAGGTTGACCGATCCCGACAGAAAGCTGTTGATGCCTCGACGCTGCGCCTCGGATAGCGGCATGACGGTCGCCAGCCGATCCACGAAATAACGGTACCCCTTTTCCGTCGGAATCCTGCCCGCCGAAGTGTGTGGCTGAATCAGATAGCCCTCATCCTCCAGTGCGGCCATATCGTTTCGCACCGTCGCCGAACTCACGCCCAGATCATGATCTCTGGTCAGCGTGGTCGATCCAACGGGTTCCTGCGAGCGAATATAGTCCTCGACTACGGCACGCAACACCAGCATGCGTCTCGACTGCGTCATGCGCGCCCCCTTGGTATATAAGACATGAGTGTGCGCGGCACGGCCGAACGGGATCGAAACGCACCGCCTCATCATTACGACACTCCTATTGTTTTAGCACTCCTCGGCCGGGAGTGCTAATCGTTCGCTTCGAGAGTACAGCCCCGCTGCGTCTCCGCAGCCGTTCTTCTCAAATAACCGGCGCATTCCCAATGCGAACAGTGCAAATGCACGGAAATGTTCATTGTGAACGCTAACAGAACACAACTTACCAAAACACGCCAAAATATCACTGCTACGTCATCGCGCATCGCTACTATGGGATACGCAATGTGAGGGCGTCAAGCGCTCGGCACAAGCCGGATACGCGGCCCGACCAATTGGAAGGAAAGTAATCCTATGACCGAATTCAAGGAGACCGAGCTGGACGAGCGCGCCATCAAGATGGCCAAGGTCCTGTCGGCCGACGCGGTTGAGCGTGCGGGACACGGCCACCCGGGTTCCCCCGTCTCCCTGGCGCCCATCGCCTACACCCTGTACCAGCACTTCATCAAGCACGATCCGAATGATCCCAAGTGGGAAGGTCGCGACCGCTTCATCCTTTCCGGCGGCCATGCCTCCCTCACCCAATACGTTCAGCTGTACTTCTCCGGCTACGGCCTGACCCTGGACGACCTGAAGAACTTCCGCGGCGGCGCCGATACCCGCACCCCGGGTCACCCGGAATACGGCCTGACCCCCGGCATCGAAATGACCACCGGTCCGCTGGGCCAGGGCTTCGCCTCCGCCATCGGCTTTGCCTACGGTCAGCGCTTCGAGCGCGGTCTGCTTGATCCGCAGGCTCCGGAAGGTGAATCCCCGTTCGATCACAACATCTGGGTCATCTGCGGTGAAGGCGATATCGAAGAGGGCATCTCCGGCGAAGCCGCATCCCTCGCCGCCAACCAGCAGCTGGGCAACCTGACCGTGATCTTCGATGCCAACCGCATCCAGATCGAAGGCGACACCAACCTGGTGCTGGCCGAAGACGTGCTCAAGCGCTTCCAGGCCTACGGCTGGTACACCGATGAGTTCAGCTTCATCCAGCCCGACGGCTCCTACAAGGAGGACGTCGACGGTCTGGCCGAGACCATCGCCAAGGCCCAGGCCGCCGCCCCGAACCAGCCGAAGCTCATCAAGGTCGACACCCTGATCGCATGGCCGACCCCGGGCAAGACCAACGATCCGTCCTCCCACGGCTCCAAGCTGGGCGCCGAGGCCGTCGCCGGTCTCAAGAAGCTGCTCGGCTATGATCCGGAAGAATCCTTCCACGTCGACGAAGAAGCCCTGGCTCACGCCCGCAAGGTCGCCGAGCGCGGTCTCGAGGCCCATAAGGAATGGGACGAAAAGTACGACGCATGGCGCAAGGCCAACCCGGACAAGGCCGCCCTGTACGACCGCATCAAGGCCGGCGAGCTTCCGGAAGGCTTCGATAAGGCCATCGACGACCTCGAGGCTACCTTCGAAGTTGGCAAGGGTGTCGCGACCCGTGGAGCTTCCGGCTCCGTGCTGAACGCCATCGCCGCCGTCATGCCGGAACTCTGGGGCGGCTCCGCCGACCTCGGTGGCTCCAACAAGACCGACCTCAAGGGTGCCGCCACCTTCGCTCCGGAGGAGTGCGCCACCAAGCAGTGGCCGAACTGCAACAAGTACGGTCGTCAGCTGCACTTCGGCGTGCGCGAGTTCACCATGGGCACCATCACCAACGGTATCCTGCTGGGCTCCCACACCCGTCCGTTCGGCGGCACCTTCTTCATGTTCTCCGACTATGAGCGCCCGGCCGTGCGTCTGGCCGCCCTTATGGAGATCCCGAACCTGTACGTGTGGTCCCACGACTCCGTCGCCGTCGGCGAGGATGGCCCGACCCACCAGCCGATCGAGCATCTGGCATCCTTCCGTGCCATCCCGCAGCTCGAGGTCGTTCGTCCGGCCGATGCCTATGAGACCGCCGAAGCCTACCGTGCATTCTTCGAGAAGAAGAACACCCTCCCGGCCGCCATGGTCCTGACCCGCCAGGGTGTCCCGGTCCTCGCCGAGACCGCGGCAAAGGCCAAGGAAGGTGTGAAGAAGGGCGCTTACGTGCTCATCGACACCGAAGGCACTCCGGATGTCATCATCATGGCCACCGGTTCCGAGGTTCAGTGGGCCGTTGCCGCCGCCAAGACTCTGGCCGGTGAAGGCGTCAAGGCCCGCGTCGTGTCCGTGCCGTCCCTCGAGTGGTTCGAAGAGCAGGACGCCGAGTACAAGGAAGCCGTGCTGCCGGCCTCCGTCAAGGCCCGCGTCTCCGTCGAAGCCGGCGTTGCCATGCCGTGGTACAAGTACCTTGGCTCCTACGGCAAGCCCGTTTCCATCGAGCAGTTCGGCCTGCAGGGCGATGGCGCTCAGAACATGATCGATCTGGGCATCACCGCCGAGCATGTGGTGGAAGCCGCCAAGGCCTCCATCGCCGAAGTCGAAGCCGCCAAGTGACGCATCGGGGAGGGATACGAAGCCCGTATCCCTCCCCTTTCACCGAACAACACAAGATTTGATCCAAATAGGTATCAAGGAGAAACAACAATGACTGAAGCAACTCAGCGCACCTCTGACTCCGGTGTCTCGATCTGGCTGGACGACCTGTCCCGCACCCGTATCGAGTCCGGCAACCTGCAGGAGCTCATCAAGGACAAGAACGTCGTTGGCGTCACCACCAACCCGTCCATCTTCCAGAAGGCTCTGAGCCAGGTCGGCCCGTACGACGCCCAGCTTAAGGAACTCGGCAAGGTTGACGTTGAGACCGCTATCCGCGAGCTCACCACCACCGACGTGCGCAACGCCACCGACATCTTCCGTGAGGTCGCCGAAGCCACCGATTTCGTTGACGGCCGCGTCTCCATCGAGGTGGATCCGCGTCTGGCTCACGAGACCGAAGCCACCGAGAAGCAGGCTGTCGAGCTCTGGGAGAAGGTCAACCGTCCGAACGCCATGATTAAGATTCCGGCAACCCTCGAAGGCCTGCCGGCAATCACCGCCACCCTGGCCAAGGGCATCTCCGTCAACGTCACCCTGATCTTCTCGCTCGAGCGCTACGAGCAGGTCATCGACGCCTTCATCGAGGGCATCGCCCAGGCTGACGCCAACGGCCACGATCTGAACCACATCGGTTCCGTCGCCTCCTTCTTCGTTTCCCGTGTGGATACCGCCGTCGACAAGCAGCTCGAGGAGATCGGCTCCGACGAGGCCAAGGCTCTCGAAGGCAAGGCCGCCATCGCCAACGCTCGTCTCGCTTACGAACTGTTCGAGAACAAGTTCGCCAACGATCCGCGTTGGGCCGCCCTCGAGGCCAAGGGCGCCAAGAAGCAGCGTCCGCTGTGGGCTTCCACCGGCACCAAGAACCCGGCTTACTCCGATTGCGTCTACGTTGACGAGCTCGTCGCTCCGTTCATCGTGAACACCATGCCGGAGAAGACCCTGAACGCTCTCGCCGACCACGGCAACGGCGCTCCGACCATCAAGGGCACCTACGAAGAGTCCCACGCCATCATGGCCAAGCTCGCCGAGCTGGGTATCGACTTCAAGGCCGTCACCGACAAGCTGGAAGCCGATGGCGTTGCCGCCTTCATCAAGTCCTGGGATTCCGTCCTCACCGATGTCCAGGCCGGCATCGACCGCGTCAACGGCTGAACTCATTCGCTGACGCTCCGTTCATCCGGTAGATAGCAATTGGCCCCCATCCATTGTGGTGGGGGCCAATTGCTATTCGGACCGTTGCAATATCAGTCCTGATAGTATGTACCGAAGAAATCGGCAAGCTCACCGATGGTTTCCCTCAGCATGCCCATGCGAGGCAGATAGACTACGCGGAAGTGGTCCGGCTGTTGCCAATTGAACGCACCACCATGGCTGATCAGGATATGCTTGTCATGCAACAGATCAAGGGCGAACTGCTCATCCGAATGAATGTTGAACTTCTTCACATCGATCTTTGGGAAGATATAGAACGCGGCCTTGGGCTTGACTGCCGTAATGCCCGGAATCTCATTGAGCATGTTGTAGACGAGATCGCGTTGATCATGGACCCGTCCTCCGGGAACCAGATAGTCCTTGACGCTTTGATGTCCGCCCAGGGCGGTCTGCACGATTGACTGTGCCGGTACGTTTGAGCACATACGCATGTTGGCCAGCATGTTCAGACCTTCGATATAGTCCTTGGCGATGCGCTTGTTGCCGCTGAGAATCATCCAGCCAACACGCCAACCTGCGATCATATGAGACTTCGACAGGCCGGAAAACGTCACGCAGAACAAATCCGGCGCGAGCGATGCGATGGAGATATGCTCCAGACCATCCATGACCAAACGATCGTAAATCTCATCGGAGAAGAGCATCAACTGATGTTCACGCGCTATTTCAACGATCTGTTCGAGAATTTCCTTCGGATACAGTGCGCCGGTCGGATTATTGGGATTGATGATGACGATGGCCTTCGTTCGATCGGTGATCTTGGAACGTATGTCCTCAATATCCGGATACCATTCGGATTCCTCATCACAGGTATAATGTACCGCTGTGCCGCCGGCCAGATTTACGCAGGCCGTCCACAACGGATAGTCTGGAGAAGGGACCAGCACTTCATCGCCATTGTCAAGCAGGGCCGACAATGACAGATTGATCAGCTCGCTGACGCCATTGCCGGTATAGATGTCATCGATGGACACGTTTGGAATGCTTTTCAGCTGCGCATACTGCATGATGGCCTTACGCGCCGAGAACAGACCCTTCGACGGCGAATAGCCTTCCGTGTCCGGCAGCTGCTGCGACATATCGTAGACGACCTCATCCGGCGTGCGGAATCCGAACGGAGCGGGATTGCCGATGTTCAGTTTCAGAATATGCGTTCCAGCGGCTTCCATGCGTGCGGCCTCGTCAGCAACCGGACCACGAACATCGTAGAGCACATTGTCAAGCTTGTGGGATTTAGTAAAGGTACGCATGGTTCTTCCTTCTGCTGATTGCGTTGGCGCTGGCACGGCATCATCATGATGGGTACCGGTAGGAACCGGCTCAGGCAAAGCGGTGACATCTTGATCCATCGGCACGTCTTCTCCCATCAACCATTGCTCGTTCACTTGCAGGAACGCCGCAAGAAAGTGGGCGATGTCAGCACGGGGCACGGTTTTTCCGCTCACATACTGGCTCATGTGGCTTTTTCCGAGCTTGATATTGAACTTTTCAGCTGCGTGTACGAAATCAATTTGCTTCACCCTGCGAAGCGCCATGGCGCTGCTCAGCCGGACGGAAAATGATGTATTCGTCATGCCGATCCTTCCAGTTCAATTTCAATCAAGCACTGGTTCAAAGTCTAGCACCACGTCAGAAGAAAAACCTCCAAAGTTCAATCTGCGATGTGTCTCCTTGATAACCGGATCATCTGGAAGTTCAATCTATAGCTCGTCCGACGGTGCAATCCGCTAGGGTTCACAGAAGATGACGCTCGATCCACTGCGCCACACCGTCATCGTTATTTGACGGGCAAATCTCATCGGCGATCCTCAGCACATCGGGATTGGCGTTAGCCACGGCCACTCCCCTGCCCGACTGCTGCAACATGGAAATGTCGACCAAATCGTCACCGAATGAAGCCGTCTGTGACAACGGCGTGGAGAAATGATCGGCCAGAATGTTCAAGGCATGTTCCTTATTGGCGTCCGGGCTCATGAGCATCCACAGCGATCCCTCCGAAATATGCACGTCAAAATCCGCGGGAATGAGTTCACGCACACGATTCCATTGTTCCGGATTCGGAAACAGTATCAGCTTGTCGGCGATGCCTTCAGGCACATCATTGAAGTCGGTATACCTCCAGGTCTGCGTCTTCCAATATTTGGTGACATCGAAATTCGTGTACCGAACATCATCCATGACGATGCCGACTTCCATGCCGGGCAGCTCCTCAAGCAGATACCTGCACACTTCGCAAGCGCGCCGCGAAGAGAAGCCGATTTTCATCAGATGGCCGTCTTTCGGAGGTATGCCGGAAGTAAGCATCTCATAATCCGAAGCGGCGGGGTTGAAGTCGATCAGGGCGCCGTTCAGATAGGCGACGGCATCGACCGGCAGCTTATCCACGAATTGCAATCCGGTACTGACGGGCCGTGCCGTTTCGACCACGAACGTCATGCCGGCGTCATGCAGCCGGTTGATGCTGTCGATGGAACGTTGCGTCAGAAAACGTTCCTCGAAGGTCTCGCCATCATGCAGCAATGTACCGTCAAGATCGGCCACGACCATGGTAGTCGCATGAGCGCGTCCGGTTTTCGAAGAGGCCATGTCAGTCAGTCCTTTATCCATCGTGGGGAGGCAGAACGAATTTCGGCCCATGACCGTATGCCGATCATGGGCCGAAACCATGCAAACGTTTCAGATGAGGTTGAACTTCGTCATCAAACCGAGGGCGATGATGATGGCCACCCACAGCAACGCGATGATGACGGTCCAACGATTCAGGTTCTTTTCGGCCACACCGGAGGAACCTGCATTCTGGGTAAGGCCTCCGCCGAACATATCGGACAGGCCGCCACCCTTACCCTTGTGCATGAGAATCAGCAGGGTGAGCAACAAGCTGAAAATAACAAGAACAATCTGTAGCACAAGCTTGACGATGGCCATAGCGGACACGAGTGAACCTCCAGTTCGTAAACACTGTTGCCAACAATACCGCATGGTGTTGAGAAAATCGAATACTGACCACACCTATTGGATCATGAAGGCGAATACACCTCTCTAGGCGGTCGCTTCGAGAGTCAAACGGCAGATTTTGGTAAGCTCATCCACCTTCAATGCGGCGCCGCCGATGAGGAATCCGTCGACATCCGGTTCTCCGATGAGCTCGACCGCATTCTTGGAAGACACCGATCCGCCGTAGAGAATGCGCACCGTATCGCCAACCGCGGCACTGAACGTCGCCGTAAGATCATCCCGGATGGCCTTCGCCGCATCCTGCGCGGATTGCGGCGTGGCAACCATGCCGGTACCGATGGCCCAGACCGGCTCATAGGCCACAATCAGTCGGGAGGCTTCCTCATCGGAAAGATCACGCGTAACGTCATGTACCTGCCCGACGGCGAAATCGAGTTCAATGCCCTTACGCCGCTCCTCATAGCTTTCGCCCACGCACAGGATGGGCTGCATGCCGGCCGCCAGCACCGCACGCACCTGATCGACGATATTCGCATCATCCTCCGGATGGTATTTGCGGCGTTCGGAATGGCCGACGATGACATACGAACATCCAAGATGCGCAATCATATCCGCGGAGACGTCGCCGGTGAATGCCCCCTGCGACGTAACGGACACCGCCTGCGCCCCATAACGAATCTTCAGGTTGTCGGATTCCACCAGCACCTGCACGCTCCGCAATGAAGTGAAGGATGGCATCAAGGCGATTTCACAGCGTTTATGGTCGAAATGCACGTCGCGCAGTTTCCAGGCCAACTGCTGTACGAAATAGGTGGCTTCGAGATGATCGAAGTTCATTTTCCAATTGCCCGCGACCAGCGGAATGCGCCGTGATGTCATATGACTATCCTATTCCCTGCCTGTATTGTGGAAGCGATTGTTCAAGATATGCGCAACGATGAACAAAATAAGAGGTGCCCTCCCACCGGAAG